>JAAYHD010000034.1 GCA_012735495.1 Clostridiales bacterium
GTCCATGGGAGTACCGGTGGACGGAGGAGTGGTCCTGTCAGCAGGAGTACCCTCAGCAGGAGGAATGGTTCTGTCCATGGGAGTACCAGTGCCGGGAGGAGTGGTTCTGTCCATAGGCAAGCCTGTGGAAGGAGGAGATGTTCTGTCCATGGGCGTACCGGCAGCGGGAGGGGAAGTTCTGTCCGTGGGCGTGCCGGCAGCAGGGGGAGTGGATCTATCCATGGGCATACCAGTGCCCGGAGAGGAGGTTCTGTCCCTGTATATTTGAGAACCTCTTAATTTATCATATCCTGATCTGTACATTGAATTTGATTTTTGCATGATAAGAGCTCCTAAGTTTTTTTATAACAATATATGCAGTCTCAAAATGATTGTGAAATCAGCCGGGAAGGAATAAAATTGAAAGAGTATAAATCCAAGTCTATCAAATGAATTTTTTATATGATATAATCACGATAAGCGTAATGATAATAAACGCTGCGGCAATTTGTAATGAAGGAAGGAGTACCCCTTGTTAAAGCAGATATATCGCATAATAATCTTGCTTATTGTATTTGCTGCTTCCCTTTATTATTTCAGCAAGGATATAAAGGAAGTGGTTTTTAATATAGACAATACCACAACCATGGATGATACGACTTTTCCCCTGGTTACCTTGAGGACCGAAGGAAGAATCATAAATATTCTTCACGGATACAGCACAAACCTTGATGCCAACTCGATCAGGGAGGCGCTTCTGCCCATGGGACCGAATCCATCGTATGAGGTGCTGATTGACCAGAAGGAATATGATATTAAGAAGCTTAATTTCGAGCTTAGGGATTTTGTCAGCAATAATCTGATAGAAAAGGGTTCGGTAAGCGTATTCGATGATGAGGAAGAATTCAAAACTGCAAAGATCAATTTTGAAACCGATCTTGAGAAAGACAAGGAGTACGCCGTAAAAATAACCCTGATAACCAGCGAAAGCCGCAAGATGTTTTATTATCACCGCGTAAAGAAACAGGACAAAACGTATTTAACGGACAAGCTGGATTTTGTGATGGGATTCCATGAGGCAATTAAGGACAAGGCCAAGGCTGAGGAATATATAAGGTATCTTGAGCCTGACAGCAAAAAGGACAATTCCACCCTGGCAAATGTCAATATACATTCAAGCTTTGATCTGATTACCTGGGGAAGCCTTAAGCCCGAGTTCATTACGGAGGTGATTCCGACCGTTGTGGAAAACTACACGGATGTGGCATCCTTTGTACTGGATTATGTGGTTAGTGCCAATGTCTCGGGGATTCCGGAGCTTTACAAGGTAAAAGAATACTACCGGATCAGGTATTCCGCTGACAGGATGTACCTGTTGAACTATGAGCGGCGCATGGATGCATTCTTTGACATTCAGCTTGCCAGTATCTCAAAGAGCCAGTTAAAGCTGGGTATAACCGACGATCCGTCCACCCCCTGCCTTGCAAGCGCCGATAAGAAGAAATTCGCTTTTGTGAGAAGCAGGGAGCTGTGGTTTTACAATCTAGAGAATAATAAAATTGTGAAGGTTTTTTCCTTCCGACAGGAGAATACGGACTATATAAGAGACATTTACGGCCAGCATGATATCAAGCTCCTGAACATGGACGCAGAAGGAAATATTTATTTTATGGTTTATGGCTATATGAACCGCGGGCATTATGAGGGCAGGGTTGCCCTGGTAATGTATGAATATGTTCAGGCGGAGGGAAGGATTGAGGAAAAGGCTTATATCCCCCTTGATGAACCTTATCAGACCCTGAAAGAAAGCATCGGGGAATTTGCGTATGTAAATTCTCTTGACATCTTTTATTTCCACATATATAACAGTATATACGCTTACGATTTAATAACCGGAAAGCTTGTGGTACTTGCGGACAATATTGAGAAGGATGATGTTGTTACCTTTTATGACGAAGGATATGTGGCATGGCAGGAAAACTCGGATCCTAAAAAGGCAAACAGCATAAAGATTATGGATGTGGAGACAGGAGATGTACAGACCATCAATGCCGGACAGGGATATAAAATACTGCTGCTGGACAAGATAAATTCCAATCTTATATACGGTTACGTCCGTGATGAGAATATAACCGTGATGACGGACGGAACTACTGTCGTACCCATGGACAGGATTGAAATAGCGACAACAAAACGGGAAGTCCTAAAGCCGTACAGCAAGAATGGTTATTATATAACCGGAATTGAAGTAAAGAACAATATGATCGAATTATTCCTGGCTGCCAGGGAAAATGTGGATGGAAGGAATGTATTCATTGGGGCCGGCAGCGACTACATCATGAATCAGAGTATAGAGATAAAGCCGTACCTTAACCTGACAACAAGGATTACCGAGGATGCTTTGACCGAGTATTACTTGGAGCTTCCGTCTTGGTTCAAAATGAATGAGGTACCCGAAGTATCATATACGGTGAATACGGTTATTACAACAGATCCTACGCTCCGCCTGCCAAAGGATATGAAATATGCGGCGGATGAAAGCGGTCCGTCTGTAAGCGGCGTATATTATACATTTATCCATGGCGAACTGGAGGGAGCATATAAAGAGGCTTCCGAAGCCATAGCAAAAGCGAATGAAGGTGTTGGCGTGGTAATCAGCGGTTCGAAAAGGATTGTATGGGAGCGAGGCGTCAAAGCTACCAGGAATATAATAACGTATTTTGAGAATATCAAACCTTCCGATTCGCGTAACCCGATTGAGGAATGCATCAGGATGCTGGCCGATTATGCCGGGGACAGCATAAATAATGAGCGGATGGACTTAAACGGAATGTCTGTTATTGAGATACTGGACAGGTATCTTGAAGTCGAGCCCATACGCCTTACAGGCACTTCCCTGGACGAGGCATTATATTATGTGTCCAAGGGAAGGCCGGTGATTGCCCTGACCGGATATAACGAAGCGGTATTGATATATGGGTATGATGCCTATAATATATATATAATGGACCCCAGCCAAGGAAAGACGGTAAAGCTTGGCTTACAGGATGGCGCGGAATTGTTTGAAAAGGCAGGAAATATGTTTATTTCCTATCTATCACAATAAATAAAAGCAAAAAGGAGAAAAAGAATATGGATGAAAGAATTAAAAAACTTGCAAAAAATCTTGTTAATTATTCAATGGCTGTAAAGAAAGGCGACAAGGTATATGTGCATCACATAGGACAAGCCACTGAGGATTTGGCAAGACAGGTGGTCAAGGAGGTTTACAATGCGGGAGGAGTGCCCTTTGTAAGCTATACCAACCCCAGGTTATTAAGGGAAATACTGCTGAACTGCACGGAGGAGCAAATGGCCCTGCAGGCTAAGACCGATGCCGCCATGATGGAGCAGATGGATTGCTATGTGGGCATCAGGGGCTCAGACAACGTTTCCGAGAATGCGGATGTACCTGCGGATAAAATGAAAATATATGAAACCTACTACCAGACACCGGTTCATCATAATATACGCGTTAAAAAAACCAGGTGGGTCGTACTCCGTTATCCCAATGCATCCATGGCCCAGCTCGCAAACATGAGCCAGGAGGCATTCGAGGACTTCTATTTCAATGTCTGCAACCTGGATTACGCCAAGATGAACGAGGCAATGAAGAACCTGGTCGACTATATGAACCGTACCGACAAGGTGCGTATCGTGGGACCGGGAACCGATCTGACATTTTCAATAAAGAACATACCTGCCGTTCCCTGCGCAGGAAAAAGGAACATTCCTGACGGCGAGGTTTATACCGCACCTGTAAGGGAAAGCGTAAACGGAATCCTGACCTACAACACCCCTTCCGTATACCAAGGGTTCACCTATGAAAATATTTGTTTCCGTTTTGAGAACGGAAAAATTGTTGAAGCAACGGCAAATGATACGGTAAGAATCAATGAGGTCTTGAATACCGATGAAGGCGCCAGGTATATAGGTGAGTTTTCATTGGGTGTAAACCCGTATATTCTCAAGCCTATGAAGGACACCCTCTTTGATGAAAAGATCATGGGTTCGTTCCATTTCACACCGGGCAACTGTTATGAAGATGAAGCTCCTAACGGCAACCACTCCGCAATTCACTGGGACCTGGTATGCATACAGACTCCGGAGTACGGCGGGGGAGAAATCTATTTTGATGATGTGCTCATCCGTAAGGACGGAAGATTTGTCGTAAAAGAACTGGAATGCCTGAATCCCGAGAATCTCGTATAGAAATGAGTGATGGACGTGAAGCTTTTATCGGTAGCGGTTCCCTGCTATAATTCGGCCGCTTACATGAGGCGCGCGATAGAAACCCTGTTGTCCGGCGGCGAAAATATGGAAATCATCATTGTTAATGACGGGTCCACTGATGACACGGAAAAAATTGCTCTAAAATACAGGGATAAATATCCCGATATCATAAAGGTTATCAGCCAGGAAAACGGCGGGCACGGAGAAGCCGTAAACACAGGCCTTGCCAATGCTACAGGGCTTTATTTCAAGGTTGTCGACAGTGACGATTGGGTAAATGAAAGGGCTCTTGAAGAAGTGCTTAACAAATTGAAGGAGCTGATTGCCGACGGCCGCAGCCCGGATTTGTTCCTTACGAATTATGTATATGAGAAAACAGGGGCAAAGAAAAAGAAGGTCATAAATTATAACTGGGCACTGCCGAAGAACCAGATATTTACCTGGGATGATATAATGCATTTCAGGCAAAGCCAGAATATACTCATGCATTCCGCCATATACCGTACGAAGCTGCTTAAGGATTGCGGACTAAAGCTGCCGAAGCATACGTTTTATGTTGACAATTTATTCGTGTATCAGCCGCTTCCCTATGTCAGGACGCTCTATTATATGGACGTGAACCTGTACAGGTATTTCATAGGAAGGGCTGACCAGTCGGTCAACGAGAGGGTCATGATAAGCCGGATAGACCAGCAGATCAGGGTCACAAAGCTGATGATAGAATCTCATAACCTGATGCAGATAAAATGTAAAAAGCTCAGAAACTACATGATAAAATACCTGTCAATGATGATGGTTATCTGTACCGTATTTTTAATCAAGGAAGGCAGTGAGGAAAGCCTGGCCAAGAAGGACGAGTTGTGGAACGACCTAAAGACATACAACAGATGGCTTTATAAGCAAATCAGGTCCCACATACTCGGCCGGTCCATGAACATGCCTGGGAAATTCGGCCGCAGGGTAATCGAGGTGGGCTATAATATCGCAAGGAGAATTTACGGATTCAATTAAGCAATAATAATTGTTTAAGGGGATTTCAAAAAATTGCATAAGGGCTGTTATATCGGAGAGGGATAAATATGCCCCTGTAATGCACGTTTAGATGAATTAAAGGCACAGTATGCATGATTGTTACGGACTTTGGTCCATATAAGACATACATGCTGTGCCTTTTGTTCAGATAACCGTATGTGAGGGGGCATATATATCCCTCTTCGATATTACAAGCCCTCGCAAATATATTCAAGCATTAATCATACCTTGGATAATTCCTGGTCCGCTTTCTTTGCCGCCTTGCCAAAAACCGGCTTGTAAGCAATGGGATACATTACCAGGCTTAATGCAATTGCTCCGAACACGTCCAGGATGGAATGCTGTTTTAAAAATACCGTGGACATGCTGATTAGTACCGTCAATATAAAGACGGATACCTGGAGCCACTTAATATCCTTCAGCCGGACACTTTTTCTAATGGCAATCATGGCTCCGATGGAATTATACACATGGATGCTGGGACAGACGTTGGTTGCCGTATCGATCCCATATATCAATGACAGCATGCGGGTGAAGATATTGCTCCTTCCCAGGGTGTCAAGATCCACCCGCAGATAATGCCCGTTCGGCCATATGGTGTATATGGTAAGGCAAATAGTCATTCCTATGAAAAGGAATGCGCAGCACCTGTAGAAATCCTCTTTCGAGGTAAAGAAGAAATACGCAACTGTTATGAAAATGTATATAAACCACAGCAAATATGGAATTATAAATATCTCCATAAATGGTATGTAGTCGTCCAGCTTTGAATGTACGGGGGTAAATTTCGTCGTTACGGTGCGCTCCAGATATGTGAACCATATCATGTAAAAAAAGAAATACACAAGGATTACCCCGTGCCTGTACTGCTTCAGTAATTGCTTCGCCGTGTTTTTTAATTTCATGCCCATACCTCGCTTCGAATATCTGATGCGGTTTTAAAAATCCTATCCATCCATACGTGGAGTATACCACAAGTTTGACCGAGTAACAATATACACAAAATGACATTAAGCAAATCTTAAGAATTATTTATTCGCTTTTTAGAATTCTGAAGATTATTAATCCGGTCCGCATGCAAATGGCAATGGACATTACCGTTTTAAAAACTTATAATACAGTTATGATATCATAAACAGTGTTATGACATGGGAGAACGAAGATGAAAAGAGTTTTTTTAATTATATTGGACAGCGTAGGCATCGGTGAGCTTCCCGATGCCGGAGAATATAACGATGAGGGAAGCCATACCCTATATGCGGCATCAAAGAGCGAGTATTTCAGTATGCCCAACATGGCCAGGCTAGGCCTGTTTCATATTGACGGGGTAAAGGAGAAATTCCCGAATATGGATACGACTGGTACATTTGACGGAAGCATTGCAAGACTTGGGGAAAAGTCAAAGGGAAAAGACACCACAACAGGCCATTGGGAGATTGCAGGAATCATTTCGGACAGGCCGTTTCCGGTGTATCCGAATGGTTTTCCCGGGGAGATTATCAATGAATTCGAGAAAAGAACGGGAAGAAAAACCCTGTGCAACCTCCCTTATTCGGGTACCGAGGTAATAAAAAAATATGGCCGTGAGCACATGGATACCGGAGCGCTGATTGTATATACCTCGGCGGACAGCGTGTTCCAAATAGCAGCCCATGAAGATGTCGTGCCCGTACAGGAGCTGTACAGGTATTGTGAAATCGCCAGGGAATTGCTTCAGGGAGAGCATGGTGTCGGCCGTGTCATTGCAAGGCCGTTCATTGGAACATATCCCAATTTTACAAGGACTGCCAACCGGCATGATTACTCCCTGGCTCCCGGACTGACCATGCTGGATCAGCTTAAGGATGCGGGATTTGAGGTCCTGGGAGTCGGCAAGATATATGACATATTTGCGGGCAAGGGGATTACCGATACGGTAAGAACCGAAAACAACGCCGACGGCATAGAGAAGCTGATTGAAAGGATGCACAGGGATTTTTGCGGCCTATGCTTTGTAAACCTGGTTGATTTCGACATGGTATACGGGCACCGCAACGATATATCGGGTTATGCAAAGGCCTTAAGCTATTTTGACGGTCAGCTTCCCAGGATAATTAATTCATTAAGGGATGAGGACATTCTTATTATAACAGCGGATCACGGATGCGATCCCTCCACACCTTCAACGGACCATTCAAGGGAGTATGTGCCCATGGTCGCATACGGAAGGATGATTAGAAAAAACAACAACCTCGGGACAAGGGACAGCTTCTCCGATATAGCGGCCACAATCCTGGAATACTTCAATGTCGGACAGCATGTGGAAGGAGTTTCGTTCTTAAAGGATATTATCAATGGATAACAGGCATGTACACACAATTCCGCCGGTATATAATGAAGAATCACGGATATTGATACTGGGAACCTTTCCATCCGTCAAGTCCAGGGAGGGCAATTTTTTCTACCATCATCCGCAGAACCGGTTCTGGAAAGTAATCAGCGCAATATGCGGGGAAGAATGTCCGAAATCCATAGAGGAAAAAAGAGAGCTTCTGTTGAGAAACGGAATAGCGCTTTGGGATGTGGTTTACAGCTGCGATATTGCCGGTTCGGCAGACAGCAGCATAAAAAATGTGGTGCCGAACGACATTTCACCTATTTTACAGAAAGCCGACATACGGATAATCTGTGCCAATGGCGGTACGGCATACCGCCTTTATAAGAAATACATTTACCCGATTGTAAAAAGGGATATAATACATCTTCCCTCCACAAGCCCGGCCAATGCATCGTATTCATTGGAAAGGCTGGTTGAGGAGTGGAGCAAATACATAAAAGGAAAGGATAGCAGGTCATGAAGGTGGTTATTCAACGGGTTTTGGAAGCAAAGGTTGAAGTCGAAGGAAAGGTGACGGGACAGATAGGAAGAGGCCTTCTTATTTTCCTTGGAGTGGGAAAAGATGATGATGCAAGGACAGCGGACCGCTATATTGACAAGATACTTAAGCTTAGGATATTCGCTGACGATGCGGGCAAAACAAACCTTTCCCTGGGCGATGTAAAGGGTGAAGTCCTGGTGGTGTCGCAGTTCACCCTATATGCCGACTGTAGGAAAGGGAACAGGCCGGACTTTGTAAACGCAGGATCAGCCGCCAAGGCAAAGGAACTGTACGAGTATTTCCTTGAACAGGTAAAAGCCCAGATCGGCAAGGTTGAAAGCGGCATATTCGGGGCGGAGATGAAGGTTTCACTGGTTAACGACGGGCCGTTTACAATTATTCTGGATGAAGGCCTTGTGCGTAATTAACCGAATTTTAATCGAATTCTAAAGAAACCGACGGTATAAACATGTAAAATGTTTATGAAATATATAACGGATAATAAAAGTGAGGTGGATATTATTGATTCAGATTAATGAACTGACAAAGGTCTACAAGCTGACAAAGAAACAGATGATGGAGAAAAAAACGAAAAAGAACATGGTTAAAGCCGTGGACAATCTTAGCCTAACGGCAAAGCCCGGGGAAATATACGGGCTTCTTGGTCCGAACGGAGCCGGAAAGACCACCGTTCTTCGCTGCGTTGCGTCGCTGCTTAAGCCTACCGGGGGAGATATCAAGGTAAATGGCTTTGATACAGTCAAGGATTCGCAGAATGTAAGGAAGGTCATAGGCTTTTTGACAAACGAAATCAAGCTGGATCCTCAGTTTTCGCCGAGGTATATGTTCGGATTCTTCGGAAGGCTGCACGGTTTGGACGAGGATGCTATCGAGGAAAGAAGGGAGAAGCTGTTTGATTATTTTGGGATAAAGGATTTCCAGGACAAGAAAATAGAAGAGCTCTCCTCCGGTATGAAACAGAAGGCTTCTTTGGCGGTAAGCCTGGTGCATGATCCGGATGTAATAATCTTTGACGAACCGACCAACGGCCTTGATATTATTACGGCAAGGAATGTTACTGACTACCTTAAGTTGTTAAGGGATGAGGGGAAGACCGTTATAATATCCACCCATATAATGACGGAAGCCGAAAAGCTGTGTGACAGGATAGGAATTATAATAAGCGGCGTCCTGGCCATGGAGGGCACCCTGGCCGAGATTCTTGAGAGGACCAGCACGAAGGAGCTTGAGGATGCGTTCTTTGAGCTTTACAAGATGCATAGCAGGGAGGAGGATTAAAATGAGAGGCGTAAAAAACATCGTTAAAAAGGAACTGACCAGGGTTTTTACTGACAGAAAGCTGGTTATCAACCTGTTTATTCTTCCCGGCGTGCTTATCATGGTCATGTACAGCATCATGGGAAACCTGATATCCAAGATGGAGAAGGATATTCAGACCCATGTCCCCACCATATATATTCAAAACGCTCCCGAGGATTTTTCCCGGGTGATTGATGCGGTTGGCTTTGAAGGCAAAATAACATATCTGAAAGCCGATGAGTCAACGGACGGCATTAAGGACGGGATATTAAAGGGAGATATTGATTTGCTCGTTGTTTTTGACGAGGGATTCAGGGAGACAATCAATAATTACAAACAGGCCGGAGATCCCATACCCGAGGTTAGGACGTTTTATAATCCCGCGGAGGATTACTCCAACGCAGCCAAGGGCAATTTTACAGCCGATGTTCTGTACGCATACCAGCAGGTTCTGCTTGCGGAGAGGCTTGGCAATATAGAACAGCTGCAGGTGTTTTATATCGACCGGGATCCGGAAGCAGGAGTCATTGTTGATAAGAACAAGGCGGGCGGAAAATTCCTGGCCATGCTGCTTCCGTTCCTTATAAACATCATGTTGTTCCAGGGGGCCATGGGGCTTGGCCTGGATTCCATAACAGGTGAAAAGGAAAGGGGCACTCTTGCCAGCATGCTTCTTTCCCCTATTAAGAGAAGCGAAATCGTATTTGGCAAGCTGGTATCCCTGGGAATACTTACAAGCATATCATCTGTAATTTATACCGTATCGGTGGTTATTGGCATTCAGAGGCTTGCAGGCGGTACCGCTGAAGCTATGGCGGGTGTAAAATTCACACCGGTCCAGATTTTGCAGTTGTTTGTAATGATAATTGTGCTGGTGTACCTGTATGTAGCAATGGTGGCAATAGTGGCGGTTTATGCAAGAAACCAGAAGGAAGCGGGCACATATGTGACACCGATGTACATACTGGTTATGCTGGGCAGCATATTGACCATGTTCTCCAGCGGCAGTGAAAAAGCGCTCAAGTACTATGCAATACCTATTTATAACGGCTCAATAGCCATTCAGAATTTATTGGTCGGAGAGCTGACCATGGTGGAATTCGGTGTAACCGTTGGTTCCCTTGCGGTTGTGGCATTATTAATAACAACCCTCATAACCAAGGCATTTAACAGTGAGAGAATAATGTTTAATGCATAGCATGTAAAATTTAATGTTCGCAGAGGCATGCCGAAAGGTCTGACAGGGACTTTCCGGCATGCCTTTTTTCATACTTTTATTTTTTCCCAATATAATAATATAGAGGTTTTCATAAGCTTCCGACATATAAACGTCAAGAAGAGGTGCAGTATATGACTCCTGAAGAAAGGCACAGAATTATCAGCGAGGACTATGCTGATTTGATAATTGAATATAACGGAAATATGGCCGTATTTGACCAGTTTCCGGACAGTACGGTGCAAATAATAGACATTCAGCTTGCATTTGTTCATGCGCCGGTAAGCGTGATAACCCAGGACATTGTCTATAGAATGGGGTACGGCGTACTGCCTACATGCTTCGGGGTTATCAGCCAGTCCAGCCTTGAGGCCTCCGGTGTCTTTCAGCTTCGGAACATTCCCGTTTTCAACCTGAGAGGACAGGGGATTTTGATTGGCGTAATTGATACGGGAGTGGATTACACCAATCCCATTTTTCAATATGAGGATGGAACAACCAGAATAGTTTCAATCTGGGACCAGACAATAGCCGGCGGTGAACCGCCGCAAGGCATGGAATATGGTACGGAATTTGTCAGGGAGCAGATTAATGAAGCTTTGAGAAGCGAAGATCCGTTATCCGTTGTCCCCAGTACCGACGAAATAGGACATGGCACAATGATTGCGGGTATAGCGGGCGGCAGGGAGGTGGCCGAAGCAGGCTTTGCAGGCGTCGCTCCTGATGCGGAATTCGCGGTTGTCAAGCTTAAACAGGCGAAGAAATACCTGAAGGATTTTTTTTATATTCCGGAAAACGCAATCTGTTATCAGGAAACGGATATATTTCTCGGTCTTACGTATCTGTATGATTTGGCGATAAGGCTTAACCGGCCTATGGTCATATGCATTGCGCTGGGCAGCTCCCAGGGAGCCCATGACGGCCTGGGAACCTTAAGCACATATGTGTCCAACATTTCGAACACCCCTCAAATAGGAATTATTGTGGCTGCGGGCAACGAAGGAAATAAAAGAAGGCACTACAGCGGAAGAATCAACCCCGCCATAGGCTACGATACCGTGGAGCTGAATGTGGGAGAGAATGAAACTGGATTTTCGATGGAGCTTTGGGGGTCGCCCTCCGACATATATTCCATTGACATTTTATCGCCCTCGGGTGAATACATACCGCGGATTGTGGCCGGAAGAGACGAGCATAGGGTTATTTCTTTCATATTCGAAGCGACGGTAATATATGTAGACTATCAGATGGTTGAAATCCAAAGCGGAGAGCAGCTTATTCTTGTACGCTTTGACAATCCCAGCCAGGGCATATGGAGGTTTAATGTTTATGAAAGAGGAGGGCTTAACCTGGGGTTTAACATATGGCTTCCTATGGAGGGATTCATATCGGAGAATACTTATTTCATCCGTTCCGATCCTTATACAACCATATTGACCCTGGGAAATGCGGAATCTTGCATGACCGTAACGGCATATAACGACGCTGATGACAGCCTGTACCTGGATTCCAGTAGGGGTTATACCAGGATAAACAGGATTAAGCCCGAAATTGCCGCTCCCGGGGTGGATGTGCCCGGGCCGACGCTGGATGGCGGATTTGCTTCTTTTACGGGAACGAGTGTATCGGCGGCCCATACGACGGGAATAGCCGCCTTAATTTTCGAATGGGGTATCGTCAGGGGAAACCTTCCCTTAATGAGTACGGTTGAACTTAAGAACCTGATTATAAGGGGAGCGAGAAGGGACGTTAACCTGGTATACCCAAACCGCGACTGGGGTTATGGGATACTTGACGTCTTTAATGCATTTGATGCCCTTAGGGGCGGAATAGGCTTATAAGACGCAGAAAGGGGTTTTTCATGCAGGACGCTGATAGAGAGAGGATAATCAGTGATGATTATTTCGACCTGATAATTGAATATAAAGCCAACCCCCAGATTATAGAAATGCTTGACGGCGATTATACTGTCCGGATAATCGATGAGTACTTTGCGGTCCTTCATTTTCCGCTTGCTCAATTGCCGCGGCTGGAACAAAGCATTTTATATTCACAGCTTCCATTGCTGTTCGGCCTGACAGATGAGGCAAGCCTTAATGCTTCGGGAGTTTTCAATGTAAGACGGACGGTGGCGTTTAACCTGAGGGGTGAAGGGGTAATCATTGGCATTATTGATACGGGCATTGATTATACCAATCCGATTTTTCGAAAGCCGGACGGAACCACAAAGATATTATCCATCTGGGACCAATCGATCAACACCGGTGCTTCACCGGAGGATGCGGGCTTCGGCACGGTATATCTTTCCGATCAGATAAACCAGGCTCTCCTGTCGGAGGACCCGTTTTCCATTGTACCCAGCACGGATGAAAACGGCCACGGAACGATGCTGGCAGGCATAGCTGCAGGAAATGATGTACCCTCGGAGGGATTTTACGGTGTTGCTCCAGCCGCCGAACTGGTGGTTGTAAAATTAAGGCAGGCAAAGCAGGCAAACAGGGCATTTTTCATGGTACCTGAAACAAGCATATGCTTCCAGGAAAATCACATCATGTGGGCGATAAAGTACTGCAGCGACGTTGCCAGAGAACTTAACAGGCCGTTGGTTATATGCCTTGGAATCGGCAGTTCCCAGGGAGGGCATACCGGACGGTCAGCCATCAACTTTTTAACCAACGCTATTGCGGATCTTCCCGACACGGGGGTTGTAATAGCCGCGGGAAACGAAGGAAACCTGGGCAGGCATTATTACGGGCAGATTGATCCTGCCATAGGCAGCAATACGGTAGAGCTTTTTGTGGGAGAGGAGGACAAAGGATTTACCCTTGAATTATGGGGAAATCCGCCCGGTATTTATTCCATAGACATACTTTCCCCGGAAGGGGAGTATATCCCGAGAATCCATCCGGCTTTAAGGGTAAGGCGAACCGTTTCATTCATTTTTGAAAGTACCGTAATATATGTGGATTACCAGCTGATTGAATCCCAGACCGGCAACCAGCTGATTTTAATGAGGTTTCAGAATGCAACTCCGGGCACGTGGAGCTTTAATGTATACGGGCACGGGGACATGGCCACGGGGTTTCATATGTGGCTGCCGATGGGGGATTTTATATCAAGAGAAACATATTTTATTCAGCCCAACATTTATACGACAGTCCTGTCCCCGGCAAGCACCCTTATCCCCATATCGGTTACCGCGTATAATCCGGCCAACAATAACCTGTATGTCAATTCCAGCAGGGGTTATACACGGGATGACGTAATAAAGCCGGAGATAGCTGCACCCGGTGTCAATTACCTGGCGCCTTCCCTTGATCATACATTTGTACCGGTAACGGGTACATCGGTATCTGCCGCCCATACGGCGGGCATTGTCGCATTAATGCTGGAGTGGGGAACCGTAAGGGGGAACGACCCAGGAATGGACACCAATGCCATAAAGAACCAGCTTTTACGGGGAGCAAGAAGAAGGCAGAACATAATGTATCCCAACAGGGACTGGGGATATGGAATAATGGACATTTTCCGGGTATTCGAAAACATGCGGGCCGACATTGAAAGATAAATTAATAAATAAAATCTGATTATCAAATGTATAAACTTTCCCAATTTACAAACAATATTAATGGATGTTCAATTAGCAGCAATTAACTTAAAAACAACAAATCATAAGATGGAGGAAGATATATGAAAGCTACCGGTATTGTAAGAAGAATAGATGACCTTGGCCGCGTGGTTGTTCCGAAGGAGATAAGACGCACATTAAGAATCCGTGAAGGAGATCCTTTGGAGATATTTACAGACAGGGAAGGTGAAATAATATTAAAGAAGTATTCCCCTATAGGCGAGCTTGGCCAGTTTGCAAAGCAATACGCGGAATCCCTGGCCCAGACTACGGGCCAGATAGTTGCCGTTACTGACAAAGATCAGTTCATAGCGGTTGCGGGCTCGACAAAAAAGGAACTACTGTCCAAAAGCATAAGCCGTGAGTTAGAAAACCTTATTAACGAAAGGGAGACTCTTATAGCATCAAATGATGATAAGAATTATATAAAACTGACGAATGACGATGACAGTGAATTTACCTACCAGGTAATTTGCCCTATAATCAGCGAAGGAGACGCCATTGGATCGGTAATAATCCTTACCAAGGATCCCAAGGTCAAGTTCGGAGACACGGAAATCAAGCTTGCCAGTACGGCGGCGGTATTTTTGGGACGTCAGATGGAAGCATAGCATACCATACGGAAACCGGGTACATGAATATAATATCATTTGCTTTTAAAGTGAAAGAACCAGGTTCTTTCACTTATTTTAATAATATGGTATACTCTATGTGTGAGTTTACAACAGGCGGATAAAGACCGGATGATTAAGCCGGTGAATGCCGGATAGGAAACGGTGAATAAAATGGACAAGACCTATAGTTTTGATGAATTCATGGATATTGTAAAAAAGCTTAGAAGCAAGGACGGCTGTCCATGGGACAGGGAGCAAACCCACGAAAGCCTAAAGCAATGCCTGCTGGAGGAGTGCTACGAGGTTATTGAAGCCATTAACAACAAGGATGGCGCAAATCTGTGTGAAGAGCTCGGAGACATATTGCTGCAGGTTGCCATGCATAGTGCGATTGCCGAAGAAGAGAAGGATTTTACCATCTCGGACGTTATTACCAAGGAAAGTGAAAAGATGATACGAAGGCATCCCCATGTATTCGGGGATGTGAAGGCCGATACCGCCGAAGAGGTGTTGAAGAACTGGGATGCGATAAAGGACCTGGAGAAGGATGAAAAAGATCCTAAAAAAGAGCTCGAAAAGATACCCAAGGCACTTCCGGCAAATATCAGGGCGGAAAAGGTTCAGAAAAAGGCAGTCAAGTTTGGGCTTGAGCTTGGCAGCAGCAGTGAAGCGATTAATGAAATATCGGAAAGGCTTGAAAAACTTAAAGATACAATAACAACTGGGGATAATAGCCAAATATTAGATGAATATGGCTGGCTGGTCTTTAATATCATTAAATTATCGCTGATTTTACAGATAAATGCAGAATATTCCTTGACAAATGCTACTAATAAGTTTATAAATAGACTTATAGATGTCCTTTTTCTAAGCAGGGAAAAAGGCTGTAATCTATGCAATCTCACCTCTGCTGAGCGTGACGCTCTGTGGTGGTGAAAAATAAATAATACATTAGAGGAGGATCGAATCCATGAACAAAGCAGAATTGGTTGCAGCAATTGCAGAAAAAACTCAGTTCTCAAAGAAAGATTCTGAAAAGGCATTGAAGGCTTTTATCGATGTTGTAACAGCAGAGCTTAAGAAAGGCGGAAAAGTTCAATTAGTTGGCTTCGGAACATTTGAGGTAGTTAACAGACCCGCTAGAACTGGAAGAAATCCTTTGACTAACAAACCTATGAAGATTGCCGCTTCAAAGGCACCTAAATTCAAAGCAGGCAAGGCTTTAAAGGACGCTGTAAACAAATAGTCAAAACCTTAACTAAATCAAAGTAAAGAGGCTGTTTTAAATTCCGTATCTCTTAGGGGGTGTAGGGTTTTTAAAACAGCCTTTTGTCAGTATAAAAAAAGGAAGGTATGTTTTATGAGACTGGATAAATTTCTTAAGGTGTCAAGGCTGATTAAAAGACGGACCGTGGCTAATGAAGCATGTGATGCCGGGCGTGTAATGATTAACGGCAAGGTTGCCAAGGCAAGCACCGAGGTAAAGGTGGGAGATATAATTGAAATTGGCTTCGGCAGCAAGGCGGTCAAGGTGGAGGTCCTTGATGTGCAGGATAATGTTAAAAAGGGTGAAGCAAAAGAATTGATTAAGTATCTGTGATTCGTCATTAAGAGTAAGGCTGTCTCATATACTTTAAGTAAAAATTCTTATTAATTATGATATCAAAAACAACTTAAAGTATATAATGAGGGGGCTTTACCATGGATGAAAGACAGCAGGCTTTAAAAGGGCATAAATTAATCATCAATGCAAGAAAGACGGTATCCATCACCGGCGTCAACGACGTATTATCCTTTGATGCGGGCGAAGTGCTTTTGCAGACCGAGCAGGGAATTCTTATGATAAGGGGAAGTGAGCTGCATGTCAACCGCCTTACTCTTGAAAAGGGAGAAGTGGACGTTGACGGCAGGATTGACAGCCTGACTTATTCCGACGCATCAAGTCATGGCAAGACCGGCGAATCTTTGCTTGGCAGGCTCTTCAAATAGGTGGTCCGCATGGATCATGGAATCGCGGTTGAACTTCATTTTTTCTTGATGTCTGTTTTATGGGGAGCATTGGTGCTTCTTGCTTATGACCAGCTTAGGGTAATAAGAAGGGTTATCCGGCACAATACGGTCGCCGTGGCCATACAGGATGTGATATTTTGGATAGCCGCCAGCGTATTTATTTTTGCATTGATTTATGTTGAAAACAGCGGTATGATCCGCGGGTTTTCCATAATGGGCATGGCTATCGGAATGATCTTATACCATTATATATTAAGCGACCTAATTGTAACTGGGTTAAGCCGCCTGATACGTTTGCTGCTGTACCCGTTTAATAAATTATTTAAGCAATTGAAAAAATGGGCGGAATCGTTTAAAATATTATTTGCGAAAATAAAAGCAAGGATACGAAAGGCAGCAGCGCATAAGAAGGGCAAAAATGATTAATAATTTAAGGAAGTGACACAATGAGAAGAAGGTATAAAAAGGGGACAGGCACCGGAATAATTGTTTTTGTCGTATTGTGCATATTCGGTATTGTTGCTTTCGGAAGAATCAGGCTTGAGGAAAGAAAAAAGGAGCTGGACGGCCAGATAAAGAAGCTGGAATCCCGCATTGATGAAGAGAAGGAAAGAGCCCTTGATATTAAGAATCTTGAAGCGTATGTCCAGACCAAGAAATATATAGAGCAGATGGCAAGGGAGAAGCTTGGCCTGGTGTATGAGTATGAGATTATTTTCAAGGAGGAGAAAGGGGATTAAATATTTTACCATTGACAATTTAATATAAAGCGGATATAATAATTTCCGTGTCGTGACTTTGGCGAAGTAGCTCAGTTGGCGAGAGCATGCGGTTCATACCCGCAGTGTCGGCGGTTCGAATCCGTCCTTCGCTATTTTTTTATGCCCAAAAATGTTAGGGGCGCAGGCCCTTTTTTATTTTATCGGAAGCCCGAAAGGGAGCGTGGGTGTTGCCGTAGATGCACAGTGTGTGAGGTAACACCCAGGCTCCCTTTCGGGCTTTCGTATTATGAAAGAAGTACCTGCGCTCCTTTAATATGGCTTGACGGTTCGAGGCCTCTGTCAATTTTACAGATGATTGGGAAGTACCATAGGATGCATAAGCGCAGCTTAACACACCGGTTTAAGTATAAACGCCTTTTCGGGCATGGGGAGATGGATTGCTTTGTGGGGGAGGGGTGAGGAAGGATTATGAGTTTCTTAAAGGGGATGAGGTTCCTGCATTCGATAATATCGGTGTTTTGAAGGAATTCTTGTCAATAACTTTTTTTTCGGCGGTTTTTTGTTTTGACAAACATTTTATTTCGCTGTGCCTATAATAGAGCGGCATACATTTTCAGCAACTGAATAAGAAGGGGCGCAGTGATATGAAGGATAATTTAAAAAGATCGGTCTTGATTTATATCATGGGATTTGCCGCAGCCAGGGCGTCTTTTATGGGAATCAACCCGCTTGCCATAGGTTTTTTTGCCGCGGCGTACATGGAGAAGGTAAGCCCGGGAGTGCTTTTTGTTGTTATTTTGGCAGGGGTGGGATCGGTTATGCAGCCGACCGTGGTGTTAAAATACCTGCTTGCCATGATCGCTTCTGTTGTATTCCTGGAGTCACCTTTAATAAAAAACAGGGATATACCGGACAAGTTACGGTTTTATATACCGGCCGTATGTTTGGGGATATTTGCAGCGATAGAAGCGGCTGCCGGCGGATGGAATACTGAGCTGACTGTATTAGCCTTTTTGGAGGCGGTTATCGCTTATGTGTCAGGATTGATTTTCAGTATGGGAATCGGATTTGTCATAAAGCAGCCCAAGGGCTCGAAGATGACAAACGAGGAAATGATAAGCCTAAGCATTATAATGGCGGTGGTTATCTGCGGAATACCCTCCGTAGGCGGCTCATATATTGCTCCTGTTGAAACGGCGGTATATTTTATTATCCTGCTTATAACATACAAGTACGGTGCGGGCCAGGGAGCGATAACCGGGGCGGTGTCGGGAATAGCTATGAGTCTGCGCGGTGCGCCGCTTAACGGAATCGGATGGCTTGCCATGATGGGGATTATTCCCGCTTTATTCCGAAGCCTGGGGAGAATCCCGGTGGCGGCGGTTTTCTCGCTGACCATGGCAATCATCGGCATTGTTTACAAGGACGCTTCAATAACTGTAAAAGACATGGGGGCGGCAAGCTCCGCAATTGTGTTGTTTTTACTGCTCCCGCGAAGCATTATATACAGGATTGACAGGGAGGACGACGAGACAGGGAGGTATTCCTTAACTGTTGATAATATAAAAAAGCTGGCCAATACAAGAATGAGGACTTTGTCTGAGTCGTTCCTAAAGCTTTCAAAAATCCTGGAGACCATTTCTGAGAGGCAATTTAAATTTAATCAAAGGGAAATAGACTTAATCTTTGAGGATGTATCGGAGAGGCTGTGCAAAAACTGCAGAAATTGCAGCTTCTGCTGGGAGGCGCATTTTAATGAGGCTTACCAGGCCGCGTGCGACCTGTTTGAAGCGGCACAGCAGAAGGGATACGTGGAGGACATGGATGTGCCGATATACTTTGCCGAAAACTGCATTTACCCAAATGAGCTTGTCCTGGAAACAAATAAAGGCCTTGAGATAGCAAAGCTGAACAGCATATGGGGGAACAGGCTTGCCGAAAGCAGGGAGGTTATAGCGGGACAGCTTAAGGAAGTTTCATCGGCTATCCATTCCCTGACCGGTGACATATATGACGCGGCAAGGGTTATGAGAAGTGAGGAAAACAAGGTTTCAAGAGCATTAAGGTCTCGCCATGTGGATGTGAAAAGCGTGACGGTGCTGGAAAGGCCGGATAAACGGAAGGAAATAATACTTAATGCGGCCGTAGGAAAAAGGCGGTGTATTACCACCAAGGAGGCGGCGGGGTGGATATCCGAGGCCTTAGGTGTGAAATTCGTTGTTTCAGCAGCTTCAAAACTGGTGTTTTCAAAGAATTACGAGGATTATATTTTCCTGGAGGATACCAAGTTCAAGGTGCTGACCGGCGTTGCGAGAGCAATGATGAACAACATATCCGGGGACAGCTTCTCCATTATGAAGCTGGACAGCGGGGAGGAGGTTATTGCCCTTGCGGACGGCATGGGTACCGGAAAGGAGGCGGCGGATGAGAGCGAAACCGTTCTGGCGCTCCTGGAACAGCTATTGGAGGCCGGCTTTAAGACCGAGACGGCCATAAGGCTTATTAATTCCAACCTTGTCCTGAAAGCCGATAAACAGACATTTTCAACCATAGACATAGGAACAATCAATCTATGTACCGGCACATGCGAGTTTGTGAAAATAGGCGCCGCTTCCACCTTTATAAAGAGGGAGAGTTGGGTGGAAACCATAAGCTCCACGACGCTCCCCATCGGCATGTTCAAATCGGTGGATTACGACGCTGTGACGAAGAAGCTTTATGAAGGGGACATTATTATTATGGTCACGGACGGGGTCCTGGACTGCCTGCAGGCGGATGATAAGGAAGCATGCATGGAAAAGGCCATCATGGACATTAAGAGCAGCAATCCGCAGGAGATAGCCAACCGGGTTCTGGATTTTGCCCTATCCCACAGGAACTATGTCCCCGTGGATGATATGACGGTGGTCACCGCTGGAATATGGCTGAAGCAGGTTTAGAATGAAAAGGCATTGAAATTTCATATAGAAAAGATTAGAATACAAGTGATACGGCAAACCGACAATAATTGCAGAGAAATGAGATCATGTTGAGAAAAGTAGCTGAGCATATAAGAACCCATAATCTCATAGAAGACGGCGACAAAATTCTCGTCGGCGTGTCCGGCGGGGCGGATTCGGTATGCCTTTTGCATGTTTTATACACCCTGTATCAGGGGAGCGGCGTTAGCCTTCATGTGGTGCATGTGAATCACGGCATCAGGAAGGAAGAGGCCGAAAGAGACGAGAATTTTGTAAGGTCGCTGTGCGAGAGACTCAAGCTGCCATATCGCGTGTATTATTTTGATGTAGCTGCCATGGCAAAAAGCGAAAGGCTTTCGGAGGAAGAAGCCGGCCGAATTGTCCGTTATAAGGCATTTGCCAAGGCAGCGGAAAGCTTTGGCTGCAATAAGGTGGCTGTTGCGCATAATAAAAACGACAATGCGGAAACATTCCTGCTCAATTTATTCAGGGGCAGCGCGGTTAAAGGGTTGACCGGAATGGACCCTGTCATAAAGATAGATACCGGGGCGGGCACCGTCACCGTCATCCGGCCTTTGCTTGCCGTTACCCGGGATGAGATAATGGAATATATTCATGAAAGAGGGCTTGAGTACCGGGAGGATTCCACCAACCAAAGCAATGCCTATACCAGGAACAGGATCAGGAACCATGTGCTGGGTTATGTAAGGGAGCACATAAATTCCAACGCCATTGAGCACATTACAAGTGCGGCGGAGCATATCGGAGAGGCATACGGGTTCATCGAAAAGCATATCAATGAAAGATATGAGGGCCTTGTTAATGCCGAAGGCGAAGGATATGAATACGACCCCGGGGAGCTTATGAAGGAGGACCCGGTAATCAGAAAGGGTATTGTACGAAGGATTTTCAAGGAGCTTTCAGGAAGCCTCAAGGATATTGATGCGAAGCATACGGACGAGGTACTGGCGCTTGGTGAAAAACAGGTTGGGAAAATGATTCATTTGCCCTACGGCATGATTGCGGCTAAGGGCTATGACAGGGTGAGGATTTATATTCCTCGGGAGGATGACAGCGAAGCTGAAGGCAATCCTGTCACGCCTGCAGTGATTCAAATACCCGGAAGGACACAATTGTGCCATCTCGGGTTATGCATTGAGACAGAGGTGTTTGATTACAAAAAGGATGTTCCGATTCCTAAAAACAGTTGTGTTAAGTGGTTTGATTATGATAAAATAGAGAATACTCTTATGCTTAGAACAAGAAAGGCCGGTGACTACCTTCAGATTGACCAAACGGGAGGAACCAAAAAGCTTAAGGACTATTTTATTGACGAAAAAGTCCCCAGGGATGAGCGGGACAAAGTATTGCTGGTAGCCGACGGCAGTCATATTTTATGGATAATAGGATATGGAGGCCGTATAAGCGAAAAATACAAATTAAGTGATATATCAAAAAGAATTCTATCCATGAATATTATTAATTCAAAGGAGAAGGAACATGACAGATAATATAAGAGTATTAATACCGGAGGAAAAAATCAGGGAAAGAATCAAGGAGCTTGCGGAGCAAATCAGCAAGGATTATGAAGGCAAGAGTGTGCATCTGGTAAGTATTTTGAAGGGCAGTGTATTTTTTGCCTGTGATTTGGCAAAAAGAATTACCGTACCTGTCACCATGGACTTTATGTCGGTTTCAAGCTATGGTGACGAGAAGGTAAGCTCGGGTAGAGTAAGGATTGTCAAGGACCTGGACGAAACCATCCAGGACAAGGATGTGCTTATTGTCGAGGATATAATCGACTCGGGCAGAACCCTGGCATATTTGAAGGACCTTTTGGGCAGCAGAATGCCTAAGAGCATGAATATATGCACTTTGCTCGACAAACCTGAGAGAAGGGTTGTTGATGTGGATGTGAAATACATCGGGTTTGAAATACCTGATGAATTTGTGGTGGGATATGGCCTGGATTATCAGCAAAGATACAGGAACCTGCCGTTTATCGGGGTTGTGTAATCATGTAATTAGGAGGTTGTTTGGTGAGAAAACAGATAAAGGGATACGGTTTTTACTTAATTATTCTGGCCATAGTTATTTTGACTATTTTCCTATCCGATAGCTTTGAAAACAGTAACCATAATGCATATAACCGTGCCCGTTTCGATAAGGATTTGGAAGCGGGAAAGGTTAGTTATGTTGATATATATCCTAATGAAGAGATACCGACAGGTGAAGTAAGGGTTGAATTCAAAAACGGTCAGACCAGGAGAAGCTTTCATGATTCGGATGTAAAGGAACTGGAAGAGCTGCTTAAGGCAGCAGGAGTAGATTATGCGAGGCATGATATTTCCAAGCCGAATTGGTTCTTCTCATCCGTCCTGCCTTATATTCTGATGTTTGTTGTGGTGATTGCGCTTTTTACATTCATATCAAACCAGACATCCATGGGCGGCGGAAACAGCAAGGTCATGAATTTTGGAAAGAGCCGGGCAAAGCTGTCATCGGAGGAAAGCAGGAAAACCACATTTAAAAATGTGGCGGGGCTTGATGAAGAAAAGGACGAACTGAAGGAAGTAGTTGATTTTTTGAAATCTCCCAAGAAATATATACAGGTTGGGGCAAGGATACCGAAGGGAGTCCTGCTCGTGGGACCTCCCGGAACGGGAAAAACCCTGCTTGCCAAGGCTGTTGCCGGTGAAGCCGGGGTTCCGTTCTTCTCCATATCCGGTTCGGATTTCGTGGAGATGTTTGTAGGTGTCGGCGCATCCAGGGTAAGGGACCTGTTTGAAGATGCCAAGAAAAATGCTCCTTGTATCGTATTCATTGACGAGATTGACGCAGTGGCAAGACGCAGGGGTACAGGACTCGGCGGCGGTCATGATGAAAGGGAGCAGACCTTAAACCAGCTGCTTGTCGAGATGGACGGATTTGGAGAAAATGAAGGCATCATTGTAATGGCGGCAACCAACAGGGTTGACATATTGGATCCTGCCATACTCAGGCCCGGACGCTTTGATAGAAAGATTGCCGTCGGCCGGCCGGATGTCAAGGGCAGAGAGGAAATTCTCCGGGTGCATGCCAAGGGAAAACCTTTGGCCGACGATGTGGATTTGAAGCAGATAGCCCAGACCACCGCCGGTTTTACGGGAGCGGATCTTGAGAACCTTATGAATGAAGCCGCAATCGGTGCAGCAAGGGAAAACAGAACCTTTATCAACAACGAGGATATCAAGAGGGCATTTATCAAGGTTGGTATAGGTACCGAGAAAAAGAGCAAGGTTATCAGCGAAAAGGAGAAAAGAATAACGGCATACCACGAGGCGGGGCATGCCATATTGTTCCATGTGCTGCCCGATGTGGGGCCTGTTTATACGGTTTCAATCATTCCGACGGGAGTCGGCGCCGCGGGATTTACAATGCCTCTTCCTGAAAAGGATGAGATGTTCCATACCAAGGGCCGCATGCTCCAGGAGATTACGGTACTCCTGGGAGGAAGGGCAGCCGAGGAATTGGTTCTTGAAGATATTACCACGGGGGCATCCCAGGATATCAAGGAAGCAACCAAGGTGGCAAGAGCAATGGTAACCCGTTACGGTTTTTCCGAGGAAATCGGAATGGTCAATTACGAGCAGGATGAGGGTGAAGTATTCATCGGCAGGGATTGGGGCCATATCAGGAATTACAGCGACAACGTGGCCAACAAGATAGATGAAGAAGTAAAGAAAATTATTAACGAATGCTACGGGAAGGCTAAAGGGATCCTGAACGAACACAGGGATAAGCTTGACAAATGTGTTGCCTTGCTGATGGAGAAAGAACGTATAACAAGAGAAGAATTTGAAGCATTATTTGAAACCGAAAATGTCGATAACGTTGTGCAAGATGACGAAAAAAATGATAAAAATTTGTAAAGTTTGTGCAGACTTATATTAGTTCATATGCTATACTAAACATGTAAACCCCAATACATCATATAGTTTGTTGCTACACCCCCCATAAGTAACAAAATACCTTCTCCGAAAAAGGACAGTTTAATCAACTGTCCTTTTTACGTTATTATCATTTTTATGTACATAATGGTACGCAGGCTTTGCCAAGATATTTTGATTATTTATGAGCATATTAAATTACAGCTTAAGCTTCACAACAGTTCTAAATTTTAGATGACGGAAAGGAGCAGATATGCTGCTGAGAAAAAACAATATGCTCAAATATACCCTGCTGTTCTTAACCGGGGGTTTTGCTTACGGAGGCCTGGAGATAATTTTCAGGGGTTACTCACATATATCCATGCTGGCTGCAGGCGGAATCTGTTTTGTATTGATAGGACTTATCAATGAAAGAAGATCCGGTAAAATATCTTTTATAAAGCAGATGGCTATATCCACCGTTATCATAACCGTTGTTGAGCTGATAACCGGACTGATAGTAAATATCGGCCTGAAGCTTGACATATGGGATTATTCCAAGTACCCGTACAACTTTATGGGACAGATATGCGTAAGGTATACAATCATATGGTTTCTGATATCCCCTTTGGCAATAATCCTGGATGATTATATACGGTATTATTTTATGGGGGAAGAAAAACCCAGTTACAAAATATTCTGAAGACTGTCCTTTTTGACTATATATGATATAATATTCACGGTAAGCGGTTAAAATCATGGAAAGAATTATTAAAACAAAGGGACTGTCCGCCATGAAAATTTTGTTGGTAGCCATTGACTCAAAATATATTCATACAAACCTTGCCGTTCTTAGCTTAAGGGCGTATGCCGGAAGGTATGAGGACAGTATTTATATTGCCCAGTATACGATTAACCATACCAAGGAGGAGATACTGCGCGGCATATACCTTCATAAGCCGGATGTGGCCGCGTTTTCATGCTACATATGGAATATTGAGATGGTGCTTAAGGTCGCCGAAAGCCTGAAAAAAGTTCTGCCACAGGTTAAGACATGGTTCGGAGGTCCGGAGGTGTCCTACAATGCCGACGAATACCTGAAAAATTACGAAGAACTGGACGGCGTGGTAATCGGAGAGGGCGAAAGGACATTTTATGAGCTTGCCGGGTATTATCTTGAGGAAAAAACGGAGCTTGACAATATCTGCGGCATTGCGTTTAAGGACAGCGCAAGAATCGGACGGCAGAGCTTAAGCGGGGATACGATAATACACACATTGCCTCGAAGGCCCATACCCCTGGACGAGATACCTTTTGCATACCGGGATGCCGATATTGATAACAACAGGATAATATATTATGAAAGCAGCCGCGGCTGCCCGTACTCATGCAGCTATTGCCTGTCCTCCGTTCAAAGGGGAGTCAGGTACCGCGGCATGGAGCTTGTCAAGTCGGAATTAAAGTTATTCCTGGACCATAAGGTACCGCAGGTAAAGTTCGTGGACAGGACCTTTAACTGCAATAAGGAGCGGGCCATCGAAATATGGAAGTTTATAAGGGACAATGATAACGGGATAACCAATTTCCATTTTGAGATAACCGCCGATTTGCTGAGCAAAGAGGAACTTGAGGTACTGAAGAGCTTAAGGCCGGGGCTTGTCCAATTCGAAATAGGAGTCCAGACAACCAATCCTGATACCATGAAGGCGGTACGAAGGACGGTGGATTTTTACAAGCTGGCCGAGAATGTTAAGGAAATAAGGGATGTTCATAATATTCACCAGCATCTGGACCTTATAGCGGGCCTGCCGCTTGAGGATTATGCCTCCTTTGAAAAATCCTTTGAGGATGTGTACCGGCTCAGACCGGATCAGCTCCAGCTGGGCTTTCTAAAGGTACTTAAGGGTTCGATAATTGAAAATGAATGCGGGGATTACGGGATAGTATACAATACCGATCCTCCATACGAGGTATTGCATACAAACCATATATCATATGATGAGATATTGGAGCTTAAAGGCATCAGCCGCATGGTGGATGTTTATTATAACAGCGGCCAGTTCACATATTCCCTTGAGTACCTGGAGCATTTCTTTGATACGCCCATGAAGCTGTATGCGGCATTGTACGGTTATTACTGCAAAAACGGACTTTATGAGCTGTCCCATTCAAGAGCCGGGCGGTATGAAATCCTGATGGATTTTTTCACAGATTTGATTCATGGGGGCGGCGGGAATGGCGAAAGTGAGAAATGCGGCGAAAGACTGGAGCTGTTTAAGGAAATCCTGCTGTTTGATTATTGCCTGAGGGAAGGGGCTAAAAACAGGCCCGATTATTTCGGGACTCCGCTGCCTGGCAATAGAATAAAGCAGATATGCGGGCATTATAATATAACAGGGTCGAGATTACACATTGAAAAATTCAATTACAATATAGTGGAATCAGCAAAGCGTGGCACGGCCGTAAAGGATGAATGCATTGTCGTATTTGATTATGACAGGAGGAACCCGGTGACAAAATCGGCAGCCATAAGTATCATAAGAGGCGAACAGGAGATAAGCATATGAGTAAAGCCACGGTATCAAAAAAAGAAAAGGAAAGAATACAAAACATCATATCCTCCCTCAACAGGGTTTACGGAACGGATGGAAAATGCTTTTTGAATTACGAAACACCCTGGCAGCTGCTGATAGCAACCATTTTAAGCGCGCAATGCACGGATGAAAGGGTCAACCAGGTAACCGAAGGCCTGTTTAAAAAATATGCATCCATAGAGGCTTTTGCCGGCGCTGACTTAAGCGAGCTGGAGAATGATATACGTCCTACCGGTTTTTACAGGAACAAGGCAAAAAATATCATAGCCTGTGCGCAAAAGCTGTTATCCGATTATGGCGGGGTTGTTCCGAAGGATATCGAGGACCTGACCGGACTGGCCGGAGTGGGCAGGAAGACTGCAAACGTAATAAGGGGTCATATTTATAATGAACCAAGCATTGTGGTGGATACCCATGTAAAAAGGGTCTCAAAACGCCTTGGGCTTACGAAGGAGGATGACCCGGTCAAGATTGAATTCGATCTGATGAAAAAGCTGCCCAGGGAGCAGTGGATACCATATAATATACAGATTATATCCCTTGGAAGAAGCATCTGCAGCGCGAGAAGCCCGAAATGCGGTGAATGTTTTTTAAGGGAATACTGTACATACGCGAAAGAAGACGGTAAAATCGTAAAGAGAAAGAATAATTGGAAC
>JAAYHD010000035.1 GCA_012735495.1 Clostridiales bacterium
AGCCTGCACCTTATGTATCCGAGGTTGTAAGCCCGACCTTCAAAATAGATGGTGATATTAACATCAACAATAAGAAAGATGCTAACCTGTTGACAGCTGTCAACGCTTGCCTGAAGTTCAAGCTGGGTGACGAAGATGTATTAGCAGACGATGTTGTTAAGGTTGAGGCATTTGGTACCAACGATCAGTTCTATGTTAGGAGCGTAACAATTAAACAGACATTTGCTAGCGGCGCTTATATCGAACACACAGTAAATGTTGGTTACCCTCTTACAAAGACGAACTAATTGATACTGAAATATAACTTAAAGAGGTGTCCCAAAACGGGACACCTCTTTTTTAAGGCTTTTTATCAGGCTCTTTTGCAATAGTTGGGGTGGGATTCTTTGAATCCCGCCTAATTTATTGTAATAAGAGTGATTTTAATGTTTAGGTCCATAATTCATGTTTTTGGGCATCAGAAATACCTGAGCTTTCCGCTGCCTTTATCCAGTCAAAGAAAGCTGTCCTTACGGCTGCGTTCATAGTATTTTCTGAGGTTTGCGGGCATGGTTTTTTTGCAGTCTCTTCCTTACCCTCTCTACGTTATAAGAGAATGTCGTTTTCTACTGGGCTGTATATCAAATACGATACGTTTAGCCAGGCTAGTAAGCTACCGGCATTGCCTAAAAACTCATCTGTATGAACCATGGGATTATCGAATAAAGGGCATAAAACAGCTGCAAGAACCATGCAGAGACGCAAGGTTCTTACAGCAATTTTAATCTATGCATTCCTAGGCTAATTTATAAGTTAATATAGTCTGTTTATTTTGATTTCAACTCCTGTTCAATATAGGGCTTGGCAAGCCTGTTGACCGTTATTCCAAGGCCTATAAGAGCCCAGAAAACAGGGGCTACGGTAAGGCTTGAGTCATTGGCAAGCCCGAGTACGATGTAGCTGACAGAGGCGGCAAGGATGGCTGCGCCAACCTGCGCATAATAGCTTTTAAACCTTCCCTTTATATATAACCTTAAGCTGGATATGAAGTACATGGCATAAAACACGATGAACGCAATCAATGAGAGAACGCCGGTCTGCACTCCAATCTGCAGGTATAAGTTATGGGGTTTTGTCAGCAATTCGCCTTTGAAACCGTAGTTATAAAGATTGACATAATCCTGCTGGGGGAAGGCCATGACAAAGGTATCGGCACCGGAACCAAAAACTATATATTTCTTTAGTAAAGGAATTGTTCTTGACCATATATATCCGCGGCCGGAAGCATATCTTTCATAGCCGGAAAACAGCACATGGGGTGCGGTAATAATTTTATCGAATTTGCCGTATTGGTTCATGTAGTAGTACGTGTTGTCCCCGGTTTGGTTGGTAAAGAACCAGGCATTATTGTTGATTAATACATAGAAAAGATCCTTATCCTCATATTTTGCGGTTCCGAGGCTGAAGCCGGGGAAACGTTCATCGTTAATCAAGTATTCCTTTTTGTCCTCGGAATAAGTCAAATTGACGGTTTGACCGTTATCGTCACTGACGGTGAAATAACCGTAATTATTTACAATATCAAACCTTACATGAAGCTTTTCATTATTATAATTTATTATAACCTCATCATCGCCTGTGACAATTTCTTTAAGGGGCGGTTCCGTCTTGGTAAATACAACAGCCTGCTTCACGCTGTTTATAAGAACATTGTCATTTGCCTTATTATACAGGTATACGGAGGATATAATTAAAAGCAGCATGGGTATGGAAAGGTAGAAGTATTTTATTAGATACCTGGACAGCATTACCAGGGCTATAGCAAATGCAACCGCAAGCCCTATAAGACCTGTTTTTGATTTTGAACCAAAGAGGCTTAAGACAATTCCCACGGCTGAAAGGATATACAGTGGAATCATCCGCTTGTTTTTATTGGTAAGAGCCGACAGGACCAGCAAAAAGGAAGCGGTCATGGCGGCATATGATCCTACATAGTTGGGATTATAAAAGGTCAGGTATACACGGTTTTTTTCAAAATTAAACTGAACGGTATCCCTGCTGCTCCAGTAATCGGAAGGAAGTATTAATTTTAATCCCAGGTCCGTGGTGAAGAAGTCTTTCCCGAAATACTGGGTAAGTCCCAGGATGCTCATAACAAGAATGCTTATGGCGAAGCAGTTGACAATCAGCCTTACATCCCGTTCCGTCCGGACTACCTGCAGGCAGTAATATACCAAAAGGCAATATCCCAGGAGCACAAAGACCGATTCAAAATGCTCATAGATACCGCGGAAGCTGTATGCCCTGTAATCGGAGAATATGGAAGACAGCAAGGCCAGGGCGGCATATATTCCAAGGGGTATCAGGATATGCGTATACTGAATGTCTCTTTTATCAATATATGCTTTAATGAGTGCAATAATCGCCATGAAAACGACAGCGACAAGGAAGAACTGCTGCTTGTAATAAAGGAAAAAGTCCGTGTAAAGGTCATTATATGTGAACCAAGAGAACTTTGACAGGTTTGTATTATATTCCTTAAGCCTTACTATGAAGGGAAGAACCGAAAGAACGAATATAATGGGAAGCAACAGCCATATGCTTGTCCCGGTTTCGATCTGCTGATGCTTTGACTTGTTATTCTTGTCGGATGTTCCCTTGTTCTGACCTTTATTCTTGTTAGCCATCTGTGTATTCTCCTTTACGATATGAAATTAGAGCTATTATTTAGATTATACAACTTTTATGGGAATCGTACAAGGTTGCCTTATTCTGACATAAACTCCTTAACCTGCGGAATTTTGTTCAGCAATGGATAAAGGGCTGCCGACAGGACAATGCCGAACATATTCTGAACCGTGTTAAGCGGTACACCCGACAGGGCGCCGCCGAAACCGTACATGAAGTATTCGACGCAAAAATATCCCAGGGTAACGAGAATACCCCCTGCCACACCCGCCGCTATGACGGAAAGAAGGGACCTTTTAAAACACCTGTATATAAATGACGCTGCCAGGGCGGTCAGGGCTTTTATAATCAACGTGGCCGCAGCATACTGCGGGTATCCGGCTAGCAGGTCCGCAAGCAATGATCCGATTCCGGCCGACAGGGCGCCATACAGGGGACCGAGTATTACACCACATAGTATCACAAAAGAATCCCCGGGATGAATATACCCTGTAGGTGACGGAATTCTGATGATGTAGGTTGCGAAGCAGGTAAAAGCGGCCATTAAGGATGCGGTAATGAATCTTTTAAGCTGTTTTGAATTCATCATACTGTTTCCTCCCCAGTTATTATGCTTTCCTATTAAAATATTAATAGAAATAATAGCACAGAAAACATCCGAATACAATAAAAAAATCCGCAATTTGCGGCTGTTGTCTAAAGAATTTGACACCTGGTAATACTTATAATATAATTTGATAAATGCAAACGGCTGCTATTTATACATACCGAAGGTGATTGATTATGAGAAGAAAACTCGTTATATTGGCAGGAAGCATGGTTTTCCTTGCAGCGGCGGTTTTGTTATTGGTATTATACATAAACAGGACCGGCAGAAAAGCTTCAGAAGGTGTAGATAGCAGTATCCATGTTGTAACATCATTCTATCCCGTATATGTTCTGACAATTAATATGACCGACGGCATTTCGGACATAAAGGTTGACAGCCTTACCGATTTCAGCAGGGGTTGCCTTCATGACTACCGGCTTACAACCAATGATATGAGGCTGCTCTCCGACGCGGATGTGTTTGTAATTAACGGCGGAGGCATGGAGGAGTATTTACAGGATGTAATGGACGGCTACCCTAATCTGAAAATAATCAATCTTGGCGAAGGAATAGACATGCTGGAAAGCAAGCTTCATGAAGGGGAGAAAAACCCTCATGTATGGCTTGATCCGCAGCTTTACATGGTCCAGATTGAGAATGCAAGGAAGGGATTGACGGATTTCATCGGCAATTTTAAGGGCAAACGGGGTGGCGGCAGAAATATTGATGAAGAGGACAAGGACAGAATTATTGATAAGATAAATTCCAATGCCGAGGCATATACTGCGAGAGTCCGGGAGCTTTCCGATGAAATGGACAACCTGCTTGATACGGTAAAAGGAAAGGCGGAGAGCAACAAAATAAGCGCAAAAGTGGTGGTTTTTCACGATTCCTTTGCGTATCTTGCGGGCAAGGCCGGACTTGAGACGGCTTATGCCGTTGAGATTGATGAGGATACGCCCCTTAGTGCCGGAGAAGTGGCGGAAATAATCAATGCCGTCCGGCAGGATAATATACGCTTCCTGTTTACTGAGGAACAGTATGATGACAATATTGCCAACAGGATATCGGAAGAAACCGGCGCACAGATATATATAATTGATTCGGCTGTTACCGGAGATGCGGAAAAGGATTCATACCTTAAGGCAATGAGAAAGAATATAGACACATTAAAAGGAGCTTTTGAGGAACCATAAGCAATTCTGTAGGCGGTCCGGATACCGCAAAGGCGGAGGATAACTATGTCAAACAGCTTCCAAACGGAACATGAGAATATTTGCATGAATGCAAACCATGGGCGGAATGACGATTCCGCATGCGGTTTTCACTGCATAAAGATAAATGACATATCTGTCATTGCCGGCGGGCAGACGATTATAGACAAGGTTAACCTTCATATACACTGTGGGAAGGTTACTGCTATAATAGGAAGAAACGGAGCCGGCAAAACAACGCTTATAAGGGCCATACTCGGCGAGATAAAGCACAGCGGTACCATTGAGTTTATGGATCTGAAAAACGAGTCCAGGATTGACCTTAAGATCGGTTATGTTCCGCAGTATATCAATATAGAGAAAAACTCACCCATGAGCGTTTATGACCTGTTTGCCGGATATATAAGCAATTACCCGGTTTTCCTAAGGAAAAACAGGAAGGTGTATGAGAAGGTCGTAAAGCAGTTAAGCATATTTGACGCCCGGGATTTGATTGATAAACGGGTATGCGACCTGTCAGGAGGGGAGCTTCAGAGGGTCCTGCTTTCCATAGCCGTTACGCCGGTGCCGAATCTTTTGCTTCTTGACGAGCCTGTGTCAGGTGTTGATCAAAAGGGATTGGATTTATTTTATAAGAATATCCAATACCTGAAAGAGCATTACGATCTGGCTATGATTGTGGTATCCCATGATTTTGAGTTCGTAAAGAAATATTCCGACCATGTTATACTGCTTGATAAAACCATTCTTCGGGAGGGCTCTTTTGAGGATGTAAGCCGGTCCGAAGAGTTTAGGAAGGTGTTCGGGGGGATCGCCTGATGGATGCGATATATGATATTATGGAAAAAATTCTGCCTTTTTCATGGGTGGAATACAATTTTATGAAGAATGCCCTGCTTGCCATCATTATTATAACTCCCCTCTTCGGCATGCTTGGAACCATGGTAATAAACAACCGTATGGCATTTTTCTCGGATTCCCTGGGACATTCCGCCCTTACGGGAATAGGTGTCGGTACGCTTCTCGGCATACGGGACACGAACCTGTCCATGGTGATGTATGCGGTGGTTTTCGCTCTTATGCTTAATTATATAAATCGCAGGAGAACCATGTCCACCGATACTGTTATATCCGTATTCGCTTCATTAAGTATGGCTGCCGGCCTTATGATATTGTCCCGCGGGGGCAATTTCTCCAGGTATTCAAGCCTGTTGGTCGGAGACATTCTCAGCATATCCTCCCCGGAAATAGGGCTCCTGCTTATTATATTTATAGTGTCACTGGCATATTGGAGTCTGTGCTTTAACAAGCTTCACTGCGTGGGAGTCAATGTGACCCTGGCAAAAAGCAAAAACATCAGGACCAACCTGGTTGAGGATACGTTCAGTATATTGATTGCGGTAATTGTCATGCTGTCTATAAAATGGATCGGCATACTTATCGTAAACGCGCTGCTCATTTTACCGGCTGCCGCCGCCAGAAACATATCCTCAAATATGAGAGAATATCATCTGTTTTCGGTGCTTATATCAGTGTTTTCCGGAATCGCAGGGCTTGTCCTGTCATATTACCTGGGGTCGGCTACGGGACCGACGGTGGTCATAATTGCGTCCATACTATTCTTTATTACATTTGTTATCGGTACTTCAAGAGGCAAATAAATATTTTATAAGTAAAAAAAAGATAATATTTTCAGTGGAAAATTATACTATATTTTGCTATTATGATGATGGGAAAAATGTAATCCGGCAAAAAGCCTGAATCATCGTCCGGCAGGAGGTTATATTAATTTGTCGAGGCTTAATCAGTACTTGAAGATATTGGTCAACCTGTTGATTGCAATTGGAGCTGTGCTGTTTTTTATCTTTGTCGTTCCAAGGATTCTTAGTTTTTTTCTGCCATTTGTGATAGGATGGATTGTGGCGATGATAGCCAATCCTCTTGTCAGGTTCCTTGAGACGAAGGTAAAGATACTAAGAAAGCACAGTTCGGCGATAATTATTGTGCTGGTTATCGGAGCAATAATGGGAATCCTGTACCTGCTGATAACGGTGCTTGTCAAGGAAACAATGCAGCTTATAAGCGACCTGCCTAATATATTGGAACAGCTTGAAACAGAACTAACCAACCTGTCGATCAGGATCAGGAATTTAAGTGACAGTATGCCGCAGTCCGTACAGCACTTTATAAACAAGGTGCTTGACGGAATAAACCGCAACCTGACGCAATTTGAGATTAAGGATGACCTGTTCACCATCAGCGTGGCAAGCAGCCTGGCGCAAAACATAGCGGAATTCTTCCTGACGCTGATTGTAACAATCCTGTCGGCATACTTCTTTATCGTAAAAAAGGATGACATAACCGCAAGCCTGTATAAGATTCTGCCAAACTCAATGGTTGACGGATGGCGTTTTATATATACTAATTTCGGAAAAGCGGTGGGGGGATACTTTAAAGCGCAGTTTAAGATCATGCTGGTTTTGTGCGTGATCATGTTCGTTGGCTTTGAGATACTGCGCGTTTCATACTCGTTCCTGCTTGCCCTGGGGATTGCTTTCCTGGATTTTCTTCCCGTTTTCGGTACGGGGGCCGTGCTGTGGCCCTGGGCATTGGTTGACATGCTGTCCGGCAATTATTTCAGGGCCGTCGGCCTGATTGTAATTTACCTGGCATGCCAGATTATCAAGCAGGTGCTTCAGCCTAAAATGGTTGGGGACAGCATTGGATTAAGCCCATTAAGTACGCTGGTGTTCCTATATATAGGCTACCGGTTGTACGGGGTAATAGGCATGATAATCGGTGTCCCGGTCGGTATGGTTATTGTGAGCCTGTACAGAGTGGGGATGTTTGACAGGCTTATACGGGGATTTAAGATAATTATTCATGATATAAATGAATTCAGAAAATTTTAAGCGTCTTGTATAAATTCATTCGGTTTAATTTACAATTGACGAATTTCGTGCTAGTATATAAGATAAATCAAAAACTAATGAATTATTATCTGATAATGAGTAAGGGGTATTTAAATGGGAAACGAAATTAATAATGAGGGCGTTATAACAGCAGAAGAAATCAAGCAGATACTTGACGATTATTGCATTGGCAAAAAGCCGTTGGCCAAGCTGCTCGGCTGGGGAGAGACAACCATTATCCGCTATATAAAAGGGGATGTCCCGACGGCGGAGTATTCGATCAAGTTAAAGAGGCTTCTTGATAATCCGGAATTTTATTATGACTTATTGTTGAGAAGAAAGGGCAGCCTTACCAATGTTGCTTTCAGAAAGAGCAAGAAAGCGGTTTTATCGAAAATCATGTCATCAAAGATTTATGCAGTGTCATATTATATCATAAATAAGATAGATGCCGACATATGTCCCGGTTATCTGCAGTATTTTCTTTACTATATCCAGGCGTTTGCACTGGCTTTGAACGACAAGGAGATGTTCCAGGAGGAATACAGTATAAACAACGAGCAGGTACCGTATTTAAAGCTATATCAGACACTGAAACGCTGTGGGATACGTACTCTTGAGCTGGGAGAGGGATATCTTTCGGATCAGGATCTGGAGATTATAGACTCGGTTCATGAATCCTTTTCATGGTATGGACCGCAGGCCCTTAGGGAATTTATGCGAATAGAAAGGGCCGGGTTTAAGGAGGGCAAAGACGTAAACAACAACAGGATTTATACAAAGGAAAGCATTATGCAGTGCTTTAAGGATATCTGCAGGAGGTACGATATTCATAAAGCCGGTGACATCTATAAATATCCTGACAGAATGTTTACTGAAATAAAGAATATGAACAATTAATATACCGGTGCCGGGCGCCATTATGCTGGTGCCGGGCACCTGTTATTATCAAGCAGCTTTTCTGTTATCTGCCGGGCATACTTCTCGTTAGCCAAACAGGATTTTATTCTCTTCCGACTTCAATTATCCATTAAGTCGTCTTCAAAGTATCGTTTCAAATTAAATGTCAGTCTCAGCATGGTTTGCTTTTCCAGGTACACTATGTATGACAATCAGTATTTTTCATAAAAAAGCCCTTATTTTCTTGTATAAAATAACAAAATTTGGATAATTATATATACTGTGCTTATTTTTTACTTCTAAAATAAGGAAGCATGCATATATTTATTTTAGGTGATAAATTCAGCCAAAAAACATTTGCTTAAGAAGGAAGGGAGAGGTACCATATGGCCGATAAAGTATTTGATAACAATCAAGTAAGCATTGCGGGAGAGGTGGTTTCGGAATTTACATTCAGCCATGATGTATTCGGAGAAGGATTCTATATTGTAAATGTACTTGTAAAAAGGCTCAGCAGCTCATATGACATAATACCTGTTATGGTATCCGAGAGGCTTATTGATGTTAAGCAGGACTACAGGGGGAAATATGCCGAGGTGACCGGACAGTTCAGGTCATATAACAGGCACGAGGAAAATAAAAACAAACTGGTGCTGTCGGTTTTTGCCAGGGATATAAAGATTGTTGACGAGCTGTCTGAAAATGTTAAGCCTAACTTCATATTCCTTGACGGTTATGTGTGCAAACCCCCGGTATACCGCAAAACTCCTCTTGGAAGGGAGATTGCGGACATATTGCTGGCAGTCAACAGGCCGTACGGCAAATCGGATTACATTCCATGCATCAGTTGGGGAAGGAATGCCAGGTATGCGGAAACATTCCAAGTTGGCGGACGCGTCCAGCTGTGGGGCAGAATCCAAAGCAGGGAATATCAGAAAAAGATAAGCGAAACTGAATTTGAAAAACGGATAGCTTATGAAGTGTCGATAAGCAAGCTCGAGTACATGGAGGATTATTAATATTTATATAATCCATATATGTCTATTGACATTATACGGATGTAGTGTTAATATAGGCTTACTAATAGGGTAAAAAATATAAAAGGTAGAGGCGCAATATTCAAGAGTACACTGTCTGATATTTCAGGGATAGACGATGCAGTGGAAAGGGAATGTTGCCGAAGTGGTAATAATCCTGAGTTATTACTGCTGGGCATATGGTTAAGAGCCATATGACTGTCATCGAAAAAACGATGGAGTGCTACCTAAAGATATGAAGTATTGTAAATGTATATTTACATATGGAATTCTTTAGTGTCGACTTCATTGTCGACATTTTTTTTAGCAAAAGTGCCGGCATTCCGTCATATAAAGCATTTAAATAATTTTGGAGGTGTATGTATGGCATTATTCAAAGGAGCAGGTGTAGCAATTGTCACACCGTTTAATGAGAAGAACGAGGTTAATTATGAGAAGCTTGGAGAACTGATTGAGTTTCAGATTGCGAATCACACCGACAGTATCATTATATGCGGTACAACCGGCGAGGCGTCGACCCTGACCGAGGAGGAGCATATTGATTGCATCAGGTTCGCAGTTGAGAAGGTTAATAAAAGAGTACCGGTTATAGCAGGAACGGGATCGAACTGTACCGCAACGGCAATTTATCTGTCTAAGGAAGCGGAGCGCTGCGGAGCGGACGGGCTGCTCTTGGTGACACCGTATTATAACAAGGCTACACAGAAAGGCCTTATCGAGCATTTTACAGCCGTGGCAAAAAGCGTATCTCTGCCTATAATCCTGTACAATGTGCCCGGAAGAACGGGATGCAACATACTGCCGCAGACAGTAGCCGCGCTGGTTAAGAATGTTGACAATATCGTGGGTATCAAGGAAGCAAGCGGTAATATAGCCCAGGTTGCGGACATTATGTGTCTGACCGACGGCAATATAGACATGTATTCTGGAAACGACGAGATGGTTGTGCCCATACTGTCCCTCGGTGGCATCGGTGTAATATCCGTACTGTCCAATGTTGTTCCGAAGGAGACTCATGACATGGCAGCATCATATCTTGAAGGGGATGTGGATACCGCCCGCAGGCTGCAGTTACAGTACCTGCCCCTGATTAACGCCTTGTTCTGTGAAGTGAACCCGATTCCGGTAAAGACGGCGCTTAATCTGATGGGCTTTGAAGTTGGCCCGACCCGTATGCCGCTTTCGGCTATGGAACCGCATAATCTTGAGAGATTGAAGAACGAGTTGAGGAAGTGCAATATTACAATTAAGGATTAAAAATTGATTGGAGGAAGCATATGACAAGAATCATTTTGCGGGGCTGCAACGGAAAAATGGGAACCGTGGTTACCCAAATGGCTGAAGAGGACGATGCTGTTGATATTGTTGCCGGAATAGATATCGGCAAGGGCAGTGAGAGAAAATACCCCGTGTTTTACAGCTTTGAGCAGTGCAATGTGGATGCCGATGTTATTATCGACTTTTCGTCGCCGGTAAATGTCAGGGAGATGCTCGATTATGCCGTGAAAAAAGGTATCGGAGCGGTCATTTGTACGACGGGCTTCTCAAAGGAGGACCAGAAGCTTATCGAGGACGCATCCAAATCCGTTCCGATTCTCCGATCCGCGAATATGTCCATGGGCATTAATCTTATCATGAAGCTTGTGAAGCAGGCCGCGCAGGTTCTTGCCGATTCAGGCTTTGATATCGAGATTGTTGAAAAGCACCACAACAAGAAAGTGGATGCACCTTCCGGAACCGCCCTGGCTATTGCGGACTCAATAAATGAGGCCATGAACAACCGGTATGAATATGTATATAACCGTACCGATATCAGGGCACCCAGGGTGAAAAATGAACTGGGCATATCGGCCATCCGGGGCGGTACTATCGTAGGAGAGCATGAAATAATATTTGCCGGTATCGATGAGGTCATAGAGATTAAGCACACGGCGTATTCCAAGGCAATATTTGCGAAGGGCGCGATACAGGCCGCAAAGTTCATAGCCGGCAAGCCGCCCGGAATGTATAATATGAATGATGTAATCGGATAATTGATTTTTATTGCGCAAAACCCTATAATTATTCATATGCCTCATATAAGGCATACGGTAATTATGAGGGTTTTGATTTATTGTTTTTTGTTCACAATTTTTTCGTATTCTTGTTGTATTATTATGCTAGCTGCGCAGAATGTCTGCATTTGCCAATTCGTTCAGAAAATAATAACTAGGAGGAGAAGGCTTTGATTGAGGTAAAAAATCTAGTAAAGCGATATGGGGACCATGTCGCCGTGGATGATTTATCCTTTGCCGTTGAAAAAGGACAGATATTGGGCTTTTTGGGCCCTAATGGCGCGGGGAAATCCACAACTATGAACATTATTACGGGATATATATCTGCCACTGACGGAACGGTAACGATTAACGGGCTTGATATTTTTGAAGAGCCCGAAGAGGTTAAGCGGATGATAGGATATCTGCCTGAGTTTCCGCCCTTGTATCCTGAAATGACCGTGACCGAGTATTTGAATTTTGTGGCTGACCTCAAGAAGGTGGAAAAAAAGAAAAAGGCAAAGATGGTTAAGGAGATAATGGAATCCACCAAGGTAACCGAAATGCAGAATCGCTTGATCAAGCATTTGTCTAAGGGATATAAGCAGAGAGTGGGCCTTGCTCAGGCTATTATGGGATATCCCGAAGTAATTATCCTGGACGAGCCTACGGTAGGACTTGATCCGAAGCAGATAATAGAAATGAGAGACCTTATCCGTGAGTTGAGCAAGAACCATACGGTTATTCTTAGTTCGCACATCATGCAGGAGGTCAGCGCCGTATGCGACACCATCTTAATAATTGACAAGGGCAGGAGAGTATTGCAGGATACTCCTGAAAACCTTAGCGTACATTTCAGTTCGGGAAGCCTCAAGCTGGTTGTCCGCGGGGACAGCAACACGGTTATAAGAGAGCTTAAGAAGATTGATAAGTTAACAAGGCTTGAAGAGACCGAATCCCACGAGGAAGGAACCGTAAGCCTGACCTTGTATTTCAACGAAAACGATGATATCAGGGAGGACGTGTTCTACAGCATGAGCGCCATAAAGACACCCATCCTTGAGATGCAGGCTGTCCGCATGAGCCTCGAGGACATATTTATCAAGGTTACACAGGATGAAGGCCTGTCCGATAAAAATAAAAACGGTGATAATACCGGTAAGGAGGAGGTCTTAACAGATGCTGGCAATTTATAAGAAAGAGCTGCGGTCCTATTTTACCTCAATGATTGGATATGTATTCATGTCATTGTTCTTAAGCATAGTAAGCTTTTACTTCTATCTGCACAATCTTAGCCAGAGAGTGGCTAATTTTGAATATACCGTTTCAAATGTAAGCTTTATCTTTGTATTGCTTGTGCCGCTTCTGACCATGAGGATAATAGCCGAGGAAAACAGGCAGAAGACGGACCAGCTGCTGCTTACGTCACCGGTAACCGCAACGGATATAGTACTGGGTAAATTCTTTGCGGTATTTTCCATACTTGCTATGATAATAGCAGTTATCAGTACGTATCCCCTGATTATGACAAGGTACGGAAAAGTTCCGTTTGCGTCTGCATATGCAAGTATCATAGGTTTCCTTTTACTGGGAGGAGCCTACCTTGCCATGGGGCTGTTCCTTTCATCCCTGACGGACAGCCAGGTTATTGCCGGGGTAATAACATTTATTGTGTTCTTCCTTACACTTATTCTTGAAGTTATCGCAAGAAGAATTTCCACCAGCAATAAAACGGCATATATTGCGTTCGTAATTCTGTGGCTTGTTGTGTGCCTGGTACTGTGGATTATGATGCGTAACCTGACGGTGGCCTTTGGAACAGGCATTGCGGGTGTGGTTGCCCTTACCGGTATATATATGGCCAAGCCCGTCCTGTTTGACGGCGCATTAATCAAGGTTGCCAGCTGGCTTTCCGCAATGGCCCGTTTCAGTAATTTCTATAGGGGAATCCTGGATTTGTCGGACATCATTTATTACATCAGCTTAATTTTTGTATTCCTGTTCCTGACGATTCAGGCCATTAAGAAGAAGAGATGGAGTTAGGAGGGGCACATGATGAGCGATATGAATAACGAAAACAAAAAGAATGGCAAGTTAAAGCTGAGTTTTGGCAATTTAAATAAATTCAATGTTTCTGTTACAAAAAGAAGATTTAAAAGCGGCGCGTACACATCGGTGGTATCCGCGGTAGTCATTGTCCTGGTTCTTATGGTGAACCTGATTGTCAGTGAGTTGGACCTAAAGATAGACTTAAGCACGCAAGGCTTCTATACCTTGTCGGAAGAAACCAGGGAATATGTAAAAGGACTGGAAAATGACGTTACGCTTTATTACCTGATAGAAACAGGGCAGGAAGCTCCGATGTTCCTGGATATGGCATTGAAGTTTGAGAAATATTCAGACCGCATTAAGGTGGAGCAGGTTGACCCTGTACTTTATCCTGAGTTTGCGTCCCAATACGTGGATGATGAGGTTGGCCTAAACAGTTTCCTGGTTGTCAACAACGATTCAAAACGGGCAAAGTATGTGGCTTACTCCGATATGGTTATCAGGCAGTTCTCCCAGGAAACATACCAGCTTGAAATAGTGGGTGTGGATATTGAAGGACAGCTCATCTCCGCAATTCAATATGTAACCAACCCCGAACCTCCTGCAATATATTACACCGAGGGGCACGCCGAGAAGGAGGTAGGAGAGATATTCAAGGATGTCATGTCAAGATTGAACTATGATTTAAGTCCCCTCACAACCTCAACTGCTGAAAAGGTACCTGAAAATTGTGATGTATTGGTAATTAATGCTCCGGCTGAGGATTTCAAAGATTATGAAATTGACATGATAAAGGAGTATATGGCAAACGGTGGAAACACGGTAATCATCGTGAACTATAAAACAAGGGACCTTAAGAACCTGGTTTCGCTGATAGATTACTATGGCGTGCAGATACAGGAAGGAATTATTTACGAAGGGGATTCCAACCGTTATCTCCCGCTGTTTCCCCGCTATATCGTACCTGAAGTGCTTAGACATGACATTACGGGAAGCCTATATGACAGCAATCGCTTGCTGATGACTCCCGTATCCTCCGGACTTGCTGTCAAGGAGGGGAACAGAAGCTCCCTGACGGTCCAGCCCTTGCTTCAAACTTCCGAAAAGGCTTATTCCAAGGTGGATTTAAGCTCAGGAAGCATATCAAAGGGAGAGGATGATATTGCCGGCCCGTTCTATGTAGGGCTTGTTTCCAGCGATACTTATGAAGGCGTTACTTCAACAATGGTTATATACTCATCGGCGGACATTTTCAGCGATGATATACTGTCCAATTATTATGGCAACTATGTTTTGTTAATCAATACGGTCGGAAATCTTGTCGGAGAAATTGAGACCATTGCAGTAAAACCGAGATACCTGTATTCCGAACCGCTTAATATCACTCAGAAACCGGTAAGGATATGGGCTTCTGTAACGATTATTGTTCTGCCTCTTATGATACTTGCAACGGGTATTGTCATAATTGTAAGAAGGAGGAGAAAGTAATGTCAGGCAGAAAAAGGAAAAACCTTATAAGCCTGGTTTCTCTCCTGGTGTTGCTGGCGCTGGTAATAGGATTTTATATCTGGTATGTGAACAAGGGAAAATCCAAAGAGGACGATGACGATTCGGAGAAAACCATCCAAATTGAGACCATGGATACGGACCTGATAAATGAAATTCATTACAAGAACCAGAATGTGGACATGACCTTGGTAAAAGAGGACGGCGTCTGGATATACCAGGAAGAAAGGGAGCGTCCAATCGGAAAGGCTTATGTAAATAATATAATCAATGTTATTGACAGGATTAATGTGAGCAGAATTATAAGCGAAAATCCGGAAGACCTCGGCAAGTACGGATTAAGTTCGCCCCGGGCGGTTATAACGGCAAAGCAGTCGGACGGCAAAACCGTAACCTTGATGATAGGAAAGAAATCATCCGCGGGAGAGGGCCATTATGTAAAGCTTGGCAATGCCGATACCGTTTACTTGATGAAGAATATTCCGGAATCTTATATATCATATACCCTTATAGATATGACGGATATTGAGCACGGACCGAGCATTGAATCCAACAATATTTACCATCTTGAAGTATTGCAGAAGGACAAGGATGATTTTGAGGTTATTTACGATCCGGATTTGAAATACTATAAAACAACGGCTCTGTTTATATCATCCTGGGCGATACTGAAGCCTTACGATGTGGTTTACGCAGCCGATCTTGACGCGGTATCCAAGCTGCTTGCCAATTACAGCAGCTTTAACTTCAAGTCATGCGTTGATTACGCCGCAACGGATTTTGCCCAATATGGACTGGATGATCCTCAGGCCTCAATATTCATCGAGTATTATGAACAAGTTGAAGTAGAGCTTGACGAACCGGAAGTCGATCCCGAAACCGGTGAAGAAATTACCACGAAAACCGACACGGAGGAAAGAAGCTTCAAGCTCTTAATCGGAAATCAGAATGAAGACGGAGATTACTATGTGAGAAAAGACGGGGACGATGCGGTCTATGTAATGAGCGCGTCAAACGTCAAGAACAAGCTCAATGTGGATGCGTTCAGCACTCTGAGCAAATTTGTCCATATCCATAATATCGATTCCGTAGACAAGGTTGAAATAAATGTCGGTGGAACCCTTTACACTATGAGCATGGAACGGGAAACTACCACCGATGATGAAGGGAAGGAAGAGATCAACACAACCTACTACTATAACGGCAAGGTTGTGGACGAGGATACCTTCAAGGATGTATACCAGGTTGTAATCGGTGCCAAAATAGACAGGGAGCTTAAGGAACCGGTGACCGTGGACGGCATTGAACCGGTAGTGACGGTGTCGTTCTACACCACAAAATATGACGAACCGTTTACAACCAGCTATTATCCTTACGACGACAGCTTCTACCTTATAGATACCGGAGGCCAAATCCGCTTTGTGGCGGATAAGAGAAAAATTGATGCCTTGATTAAAGCGGTACAGGAATTCAAGGGGAAAGATAATTAGGTAATCGGAAAACTGAATAACAGAAATGGGCATCGGAGTGCTTCGGGCAGCGGCATATGAAGTACACCGGTGCTTTTTTTGAATGCTGCTGTCAGCAGGGACAAGCCGGTCCAGTCAAATATTTTGGGACTTGTACGAATATTCGCCGCATTGACATAATATATTAGCATATGGGATAATCAAACGTAAAGCGTAAGTCCCAGGGAGGGATACCGTGAATATCAAAAAAAAGCTGATAATTATGGGCATTTGTATTGTCATCGTTATAGCCGTGCTTGCCGCAAATGTCATCCGAAAGTTTCAGTCAGATGATGGGAAGAATGACGGCAGGGATGAGGAAGTAAAGGAAAATGTTATAACCATAGGGGAGGCATACCGCCTGTTAAGCTACCTGGAATATGACAAGGGTGACAGGGAATCCTTAAAGCTTGAGATAGTTTATACGGATGACGGTATGTCCGGCTGGTATGACAGATATGTGAATGCCGTATATAAAATGGGACTTATCGAAAAGACGATAGAAACGTCTCCGGGCAAAGCTCTGACCATGGGGCAATGCAAGACACTGATAGATAGGCTTATTACAAAAAACCCGCTGTTTCAGGATGTATACGCCAGCCTTTCGTTTGATTTCATAAATGCCGACGCAGATATGACGATACCGCAGTTTTTGGAGTTGTATAACGCGGTTCTTGATTTGATTCCTTATGATGAACGGCCGGTCAGGGAGGAGGTACTGTTCATCCTTGACCGGGAAATCACGGAGGACGGAAGGGACAGGATAGTTGCCGGGAATGCAAGATATTATTACGAGCGCGCCGCCGATTATATCAAATTCTATTCCGATTCATATGAGAAGCCGGCGGCGGCATTATCAGGGGAAGAATTTCTTACACGGTTTGTCAATAAAGGAATTGAAGCATTAACCTGCGACAGTGAAATAGTGTATATTTCTGGAATATACGACGGCAGCATAACCCTTCATAATGTCTGGATCAAGGAAGGGAAGGGCTCGAAGGTTGATGCCTTTATCAACGGAATTCATAAGGAGCTAAAGACGCAGTTTAAGCTGTCCAAGGACATAGAGCAGGTGGTCGGCAACATAACAATTGAAAATGAAAGGATTACAGCAATAAGCGTAAAGCCTGACATAATCCGAGGCAAGGTACTTATGACGGGCGATGATTTTATTGAGATAGAAGGCTACGGCAGAATTCCTCTTGAAGAAAACTACAGGATTTACAAGCTATACGGCGAGCTTGCCATGGAGAGAACCAACAGCATCCTGGTCGGCTATGATGTCACGGCCTTTGTCGTGTCTGGAGGGAAGATAAGTGCGGCCTTGATTAAGGAAAGCATAAAGGCGGAGAATATAAGGGTCCTGATAAACACAACCGGATATAAGAGCATATACCATGAAAAAGTGGAACTGGGTGGGACGTCCGGTTTTACCGTCAAGGCCGGTGATGCGGAAACAGTTTATTCGGCCGATGAGACCTTGACCGTAACTCCACAGGATGAGATTCTGTCGGAGGGGCGGGTGATTATTGAGCCTGTATCGGAGGACGGCAAGATTATTCTCCTCTCAGTTGAGCGTTCGGCAGGAGTTCCGAAATACAGGGGAAGAATAGAAATAATCCGGGACAACAACGGTCTTATTGTTGTCAACGAGCTGCCCCTCGAGGAATACCTCTATGCGGTAATCCCAAGCGAAATGCCGACTTATTACGGCCTGGAGCCCCTGAAGGCCCAGGCGGTTTGCGCAAGAAGCTATGCTTACCGACACCTGCTTGCCAACAGCCTAAGCGAGTATGGAGCCCATGTGGATGACAGCGTGGCATACCAGGTTTACAACAACATAGAAGAGAACGAGGATTCTATCCTTGCAGTCAAGGATACCTACGGCAAGGTCGTGGAATACAATGGAGAAGTTATCACGGCATATTACTTTTCAACCTCATGCGGCCATACGACTTCAATTGAGCATGTTTGGGCCAACGGCACCGCCGTACCTTATCTGAGCGGCAGGCTGTTGGGTGTCGAGGAAGACAGCAAGGACGTGCTGTCCGGGGGCGGCAAAGGCAGCTTGTCCGTTGATTTGACGAAGGAGGAAAATTTCAGGGATTTCATATTGAATCAAAGCTATGATACCTATGAAAAAGAGTTTAATTGGTACAGGTGGTATGTAACCATTGATGCTGACGATATAAAAAGCAATATTGACAAAAAGCTTTCCGAACGCTATAAGGCCAATCCGGAGTTGGTAAAGACTCTTGTCAGCGGAAGCCCGTTGAGCAGTGATGCGGTATATGAAAGCATTCCTGTTGATACGGTGGGGGATATAGTGGACATTTTCGTTAAAACACGCGGTACCGGCGGAATAGCATATGAGCTTGTAATACGGGGAACAGAAAGAACAATCAAGGTTCAAACCGAATACAACATCCGGGTGCTTCTTTCGCCGTCTAATGCGGTTGTATACCGGCAGGACGGAAGCGGTGTTGACGGCCTGAGCCTTCTTCCAAGCGCGTTTTTCTTTATTGACTATAATATAGAAAATGATAAGCTTAAAAGCATATCGATATCCGGAGGCGGTTACGGCCACGGAGTGGGAATGAGCCAGAACGGTGCTAAGGCATTGGCCGATGCGGGAAAAAGGTACGAAGATATAATCAAGTATTTTTACAGGGGAACCAGGTTGGGCTTTATATACGAGTAGTACCGGAATTATTCCTCAGAGTCGTTTTTATAGATTTGCTTTATCTTTTCGGATATGGCTTTCTTTTGAAACAGTTGGTTCAGCTCGGCGCCGATAAACAGAAGATACATGCAGGAATACATCCATAACATGAACAGAACAATTGTTGTAAGGCTTCCATACATGGATGCGTAGTTGGAGTAGTGGTCGATATAATAGGAGAATGCATACGAGAATCCCATCCATCCGGCGGAGCATATCAACGCTCCGGGCAGCTCCCTTGACGGCTTTGTCTTTCTGTTCGGAATGGCGACATATATGAACAGGAAGAATAAGAGCAGTACGATCATACCTACAATCGTCCGAAGACTAATGACCAGCAGGGCCAGCTTCTGCATGACCGGAAAACGGGTTACGATCCAGAGGTACAGCTTGTTGCCGAAGACGAACAAGATCATGGTAATAATCAGTATTACGGCGAATATCAGGGTGTATAGGGTGGATATAAGCCTTTTGAGAATGGATTTCCTGGTTTCCGGTATATCGTATACGAAATTCAATCCATTCATTATGGCAAGGAAGCCCTTGCTGGCTGACCATAAGGCCGTAATGGCGGTCAGAGATATTAGTGTTCCGGTGTTTGTTTTACTATATATTTCTGTTATTACAAGGACGATAAAAGAATTGAACGCGTGGGGAAAAACACGGGTAACAATATTTAAAACCGTGCTTTCTTCCAATGAGAAGAAAGGGACTATGCTCAGCAAAAACATAATGAACGGGAAAAAGGAGATGATTATGAAGAAGGCCGCCTGGGCTGAAAAGGCCGACACATGGTCATCTCTTATTCTTTTTGAAATCATGTTCAGCATTTTGATGGTTGATTTGAACATGGCATACCTCAATTATTACATGATTTATATGATTTCATGGATCAAACCGCTTAACCGCATAGCCTTGTTTGTTTGAAGCATATTACTTGGTTTATTTGATTATTATCGAAAAACCCTCGGTTTTTTGTTACATCATGATATTATATTATCTTTGATTAAATTTAATCACCATAAGGTATAAATGAATCCAGGTCGATACTGTCCCAGTAATCATAATTGATGGTTATGTCATAATCCTTGAGCAGCATTTCATAATGAGCTTTAAAAAGGGATGTTCTTTTGTTCATTACAGCGGTGTTCACGGCTTCTTCATAGCGGGAGGGCGAATTGTTGTCCAGCATATGGATGATATAATAACCGAACTTGGTTATTGTTATGTCGCTGTAATCCCCGTTGTTTAAACTCCTGGCCGCTTCCTTATATTCACTCTCAGCGGTGATGTCACTTAATATAAAGCTTCTTTTGTAATATGAAATACCGTCAATCCGGTCCAGGACCGCATTAAAGTCATAACCGTCCTTAATAAGCTGTTTTGCAAGCATAATCCTCTCAAAGGCTTCGTCCAGTTCATCTTCCTTAAGGGAGAGAATTTGCCCATCCACATATCTTACCGTGGGAACGTAAATGCATTCCGTAACATATTCCCTGTATTCGTCCGGATTCATGGCATTTCTTATTGCTTTTTCATCAATCTTGAAGCTGCTGGTTACAGCGGCATAATATTTATCGGCAAGTGCCGCCTTATTATAGGCTTTTATAATTAAATCTCTTGTCAGCCCTGTATCGGCAAGCTCTTCGTCCGACATGGAGGAAAGAATCCCGTCAACCCTTTTTTCCGAGGCGGCCATTTCGGCAGCGCTTAAGGAAAGGCCTTCCTTTTTTGCCTGTCTGGACAGGATTTCATAATAAACAACCCTGGCCAGGATCATGTTCTTAGAAATCTGTTCCATGGACACGCCGTCGACTTCATATTCCCAGTAATCGATGCCAAGTATGTCTCCGTAGGTGTCGTTCAGCGTATTTCCTTCCTGCCTGGTAATGTAGATGTCAAAAAGAAAATCCTTTATGGTAAGCCTGTCTTTATCTATCTCAACAACAGCTTCATTCCTTTTGCATGAGGACAGAATGAGGGCGGGGACAAAAATAATGATTAAAAAAATAATATGTGCAATGCGCTTCCTTGCCATGTGCTTACCCCCCGGATAACACTCTGTACTATAATTGTAAAGTATTTATTTTTTTAGTCAAGTAATAAGGCCGTCCATACGGTGTTATAAATAATTTTTCCGTATGGAAAGCATAAACTCTTGATTTTTACATGCATAATGGTTATGATGATAGATAGGAGTAATTAGATAAATATGGATATATTTATTACCGTGTAAGGAGTAATGAAGATGATTAATTTTGAGGATGAAATTGAGAAATTCCAACCGAGCTTGGAAATAGAGCAAGCGGAGGATGTTATCTATAATAATGATTTAACTGATATTACGGATATTTTGAAGGACTTACTGAAAGAGAAGAGCAAGACCTATTATGATGAAAGAGGTTAGGTGGGAATAGCTTATGGTTTGCCCAAATTGCAGAAGCAATGTGTCCGACAAGAGAATCCGCTGCGACCGCTGTGGACAGGACCTTGAAATATACAAAAAGGTTTACAGGGTTTCTAACATGTATTACAACCAGGGTCTTGCAAAGGCAAGGGTCAGGGATTTATCGGGGGCAATTATTGCATTAAGGAAAAGCCTGGAATTAAACAAACTGAATACCAATGCGAGGAACCTCCTGGGATTGATTTATTTCGAGATGGGTGAAACCGTAGCCGCACTTAGTGAATGGGTTATAAGCAAGCATTTTCAGCCTGACAACAACGATACCGACAGGTATATTAACAGCGTTCAGGAGAATCCCACCAAGCTGGACAACCTTAACCAGGCCATAAAGAGGTATAACAATGCTTTATCTTTTGCAAAACAGGGAAGCGATGACCTGGCAATTATCCAGCTTAAGAGGGTGCTGCAGCTCAATCCCAATTTCATCAGGGCATATCATTTGATTTCCTTATTATATATGAAGAACGGCGAGAGGGAAAAGGCAAAAAAATGCCTGTCCAAGGCCGCCCGCATAGATGTCAACAACACTACTACCTTAAGATATCTCAAGGAGCTGGAACCTCAAACCGCAGCGGGAAAGGAAGGAGATGCTTCGGTAAATGACGATAAGGATGCAACCTCGTCAATCATGCCGGTCACCTCTTACCGTGAGGAAAAACCAAATGTTATGGCATTTGTGAACCTGATTATCGGAGTGCTGATAGGACTGGCGGTTGCTGCCTTTTTAATTTTCCCGACAATCAAAAATAAGGATGCCAATAACGATGTCGCGAGAAACCATGAGGATTACAGCGCGGGTTTGGCTGCCCTTGAAGAAAAGGATGCTATCATAGAACAGCTTCAGAATGAAAAGGATGAGTTGGAGACGACGGTGGCAACCCTGAGAGCGGAGCTTGATAGCATTATCATTCCTGAGGTCAACCCTAATCTATATGATTCCCTGTTTGAGATTTCATCGCTGTTAACCGAGGAGTTCAGCAAGGAGGAAAGGGACAGGGATTTCAAACAGATAGCTGAAAAGCTCAGATTGCTGGACACCAGTATGTATGAGACCGATGCGGCCCTTCAGCTGGCGGATAAGTTTAAGCAGATGGTTTATCCTATAGCTTCCGAGCAGTTTTATGATACCGGCCATGATATATACGGCGAGGGAAGGTATGAAGAAGCATTACAATATCTACTCCAAGCATATTATTTTAATCCCGATAACTATGATGCGATATATTTTATCGGCCGTGCTTACCACAGGCTGCAGGATTATGATAACGCAAAAATATATTATGAATTAATCGTGAATAACTTCCAGGACACAAGAAGATATGACAGCGCAAAGAGCTACCTGGGACAGATTCAGGACTGACAGACAGCGGATGAACATAAGAATATTATTATAACATACCGATGATAACCGATAAAAAGACGTTTTTGCAGAATGAGCTTATCATTTGGCAAAATGTCTTTTTTTCATAACCTATGCTGTAAATAAATGTATATAAATAACTATATTTAACATGATAGGAGGTGAGTCTCAGCATGCAGGATAATGGGAAGCATGGCAGCAACGCAACCTATGAAATAAACCGGCGATGCCTGGTTATCAGACTGAATGAAGAGCTGGACCATCATAATGCTGTTCAAATCAGGGAAAAGGCGGACAGGGTAATAGATAGGAACCATGTTAAGCACATAGTCTTTGATTTTTCAGAATCCGGATTCATGGACAGTGCCGGTATAGGGGTGATTATGGGCAGATATAAAAAAGTTATGTTTGTTGGAGGCAAGATTGCCGTAACCGGTGTCAATTCTACAGTGGACAGGATTTTGCGCTTGTCGGGGCTTTATAAAATTATACAAAAATTTGATACGGTGGAGTCGGCATTGAATTTCCTAAATACAAAATGAAAGGAGACAAGATTTTAATATGGATAATACGAACAGGATGGTTCTTGAGTTTGAAAGCAAATCGCAGAATGAGAGCTTTGCGAGAACGGTAATTGCCGCGTTTGCCGCTGCCATGGACCCGACTATCGAGGAGCTGGCAGATATAAAAACAGCCGTATCGGAGGCGGTAACAAACTGCATAATACACGGATATCCGGATTGTATAGGCATGATTACGATGAGAGCCTTTATAAGCGGAAATGAAATCACCATTGAGGTGGAGGATTTTGGAACAGGTATTGAGGATATCAAAAAGGCAATGGAACCCTTATATACGTCCAGGCCTGAGCTTGAGCGGTCCGGCATGGGATTTTCCTTTATGGAGGCTTTCATGGACGATTTGGAGGTGGAATCCGTAGTAGGGGCGGGGACCCTGGTGCGAATGAAGAAGCGTATCGGTAAACAACCGTTTATCGGACTGACACATTGAACCGGACATACTAAACCAAACGTACATAAATAGCTGAAGGGAGTGAGGTTTGATGTGGATACGCTCGAGTTGATTAAAATGTCCAGGGAAGGCGATAAAGAAGCAAGAGAACGGATCGTGGAACAGAATGCGGGCCTTGTATGGAGTATAGTCAGAAGATTCGCCAACCGCGGCCATGAAATGGAGGATCTGTTTCAGATCGGAACCATCGGCCTGCTTAAGGCGATTGACAAATTTGATTATTCATATGATGTAAAATTCTCAACATATGCCGTCCCGATGATTACCGGTGAAATAAAGCGTTTTCTAAGAGATGACGGCATGATAAAGGTAAGCAGAAGTCTTAAGGAAAGTGCCGCAAAAATCAGGGCATTCAGGGAAAAATACGGCAGCATCTACGGCGGTGAGCCGACGGTTGAGGAGATATCCGAGGAGCTTGGGCTTCCAAAGGATGAAATACTTATGGCCCTGGAAACGGGGGCAGAAATAGAATCACTTCATAAAACGATTTACCAGGGTGACGGCAGCCCGATATACTTGATTGATAAACTGGCGGAAGCCAAGGATGAAAGTGAAGATACGATTGACAAGCTTGCATTGAATGAAATAATTGCTTCGCTTAATGAAAGGGAGCAGCAGATAATCAAGCTTAGATACTTTAATGATAGAACACAGACAGATATCGCAAAGGAACTTGGAATATCCCAGGTACAGGTCTCAAGGATGGAAAAAAGGATTTTAAAAATACTGAGAGACAAGCTTGGCGCTTAATCATGCATTGAATTTCCTGAATAATAAAATGTAAAAAACACATAATAATACCAAACATCAGGTTATAACCTGATGTTTTAAGATTAGGCTATAACCTGATGTTTTGGCATCATGGCTGAAAACCGGATGTTCAGCGCCAGGCTGTCAACCTGATGTTTCAGCATCTGGCTGACAGTATGTTTTTATCCCACAGGTTTATGTCCAGATGTATTATTAATTCAATTATGGCTTGGAGAGATATCATGGTATTCAGAAGGAAAAGATTTTTTATCATTGCGACATGTCTTATTGCCGCGGCTATTGTGACGGTATTGTGCGTCGGATTATTGGCAAATGAAAAGAAAACCACATACGACGGGACATTGGTATGGCAAAGCGAAATTGAACAGGAGGGGTGAGGACGTATGGAGAAGGAAAAACATAGAATTTCGGATGTGTTAAGGGAAAGGGATACCGAGCGAAGAAATGAGAGCTACAACGAATATGTAAAGCAGGTTACCCCCGTTTTCAGTACCGCGGCAAATTGTGTAAAGGCCTTTGTGATTGGCGGATTAATATGCGTTGCCGGTCAGGGCCTTACTAGCATTTATCTTGACAGGGTACAAGATTTGGAGAACGCCAAGGCTTATACCACGGTTTCCCTGGTATTCCTTTCAATACTGCTTACAGGGCTGGGCATATACCAAAAGCTGGCCAAGTTTGGAGGTGCGGGCACCCTGGTGCCGATTACAGGCTTTGCCAACTCGGTTGCGGCACCGGCGGTTGAATATAAAAAGGAAGGTCAGGTGTTTGGTATCGGTTGCAAGGTGTTTACCATTGCCGGACCTGTAATTTTATACGGCATGTTTTCATCCTGGGTGCTGGGTTTGATTTATTACATTATCCAGATAATCAGATAATTGGAGCATATGGATTGGAGTTGCGGTGATGGCAAAAAATAAATATATCGGAAAGCAGAGTATTGAATTTGGAAATCCTCCTTATATCATATCGGAAGCTTCAATTGTAGGAAAGAAGGAAGGGGAAGGGCCCCTGGGGCCTTTGTTTGACCAGATTATAGAAGACCCAATGGTTGGCAAGGAGAATTGGGAGGAAGCCGAAAGCGAGCTTATGAAGCTTACGGCTCAAAAGGTTCTTTCAAAAGCGGGGCTTAAAAATACGGATATCCGCTATCTGATAGGAGGAGACCTCCTGGGACAGCTTATTGCCACATCATTTGGCATTGCGGAACTGAATATCCCCGTGTTCGGTGTCTACGGAGCCTGTTCCACCATGGGTGAAGCCATGACCATAGGCGCAATTCTTGTTGATGGCGGATTTGCCGACAGGGTAATGGCAATAACGTCAAGCCATTTTGCGGGAGCTGAGAAGCAGTTCAGGTTTCCATTGGATTACGGCAACCAACGTCCGTTTTCGGCCTCATGGACGGTAACGGGATCCGGGGCTGTTATCATAGCAGCGAAAAGTGAGAGTAAGAAGCCGGGTGAAAAGGAGATAGTGATAACCGGGGTGACCAGCGGAAAAATAGTTGATTATGGAATTAAAGACTCAATGAATATGGGAGCGGCAATGGCTCCGGCAGCTTTTGAGACAATCAAGCAGAATTTCGAAGATTTTAACATACAGCCTGACTATTATGACAAAATTATAACCGGGGATTTGGGCTATGTCGGAAGGAATATTTTATTGGAGCTGTTAAAGGAAAAGGATTATGACATTTCGGACAGGCACATGGATTGCGGCCTGGAGATTTTTGATATGAATACCCAAGATACCCATGCCGGAGGAAGCGGCTGCGGCTGTTCGGCCGTGACCCTGACGGCTTATATAATAAAGCAGCTTAAGCAAGGTATATGGAATCGTGTATTATTTGTTCCGACCGGTGCGCTGCTGTCACAGGTCAGCTTCAATGAAGGAAATACGGTACCCGGAATTGCCCATGCTGTCATGGTTGAAGCAAAATAAAGCTACTGAAGGAGGCGGTTGCAGTATGGATTATATTAAGGCGTTTTTAGTGGGAGGCGCCATATGCGCGTTGACCCAAATTCTGCTTGACAAGACGAAGCTGATGCCGGGCCGGGTCATGGTAATACTGGTTTGTCTTGGAGCCATACTTGGATCGGTAGGTTTGTATGAGCCTTTTGCAAAATGGGCAGGCGCGGGAGCAAACGTGCCTCTTACCGGTTTTGGCAATACACTGTTCCAGGGAGTAAAAAAGGCTGTTGACCAGGAGGGATTTATAGGCATATTTAAAGGAGGCTTTACAGCCTCCGCGGTTGGCATATCTGCAGCCTTGATTTTTTCATATATGGCTTCGTGGTTTTTCAATCCTAAAATGAAGACATAAGGAAAAGGACGGCATGCATTATGGAAAGGTCCAAAAACCATTTATGTTGCTGTCTGGAGGAAAAGTATATTCATCCTCATACTGCGGACCCGTATGCACGGTGCATTTTTCCTTTGGAAGGATATAAGGAGTATCGTCCGTTACGCCAGTTTCTGTTTTATCCAGATAAACCGCTTCTTTTTTGCTGCCTGCGGGGCAGTATTCGGTAGCAAGGGCATTGGATTTGGTACAAATGGATGCCTTGACATGGATATCACATTTCTCTGTGGGTTCCGTGCCTTTTGCAAAGTATTCGATCCGGGTGCAGTCTCCTCCGATATAATGGTCACACAGGCCTTCCACGGCAAGCTTGCCCGACTTGGTGCATATTTTGGCCGTGACTATGGAGCTGGGCATCGTGAAGGTTTTCTTCTCAAGTCCCTTTTCTATATGAATTCTTTCCATAATTGTGCGCCATATATGACGCGGGAAGTTGCGCTCGCTCTGCGACCTGTTGTTGTCAAAGCCCGCCCATATGGTTGCCGTATAGTAAGGGGTATATCCCGAGAACCACAAATCGTTATAATCCGAGGTTGATCCGGTTTTTCCTGCAACTGGCATATCTATGGCCTGGAGCTTTAGCAATGAGCCGGTTCCAATATTTACAACATCCTCCATCGCATTGGTAAGCAGCCATGCGGTGGATTCTTTTATAACCTGTTCCTTTACCGATTCGTTTTCAAGAAGCACTCTGCCGTTGGCATCAAGAATCTTGGTATAGAATATGGGTTTTATATAAGCTCCGCCATTGGCGATGGTGGCGAATGCGGCTGTCAGTTCCAGGTTAGTAACGCCATCCGTAAGTCCTCCCAAGGCCATTGGCAGGTTTATGTCCGATACAACCTTTCCGTTTGGTTCTTTCCTTGTCTCCACTAAGGTGGTAAAACCTAATTTCTTTAAATACTCGTAACCGACCTGGGGGGTTACTTCGGCCAATGTCTTTACGGTAACTATGTTCATGGAATCATAGATACCCTTTCTTAATGTGGACAATCCTTCATATTTCTTCGTGGACCGCCAGTTGCTTACCTCCGTTACCCCGTCCGGGTAATAATACGGACCTGAGTCATCCTGTACACTGGCAAGTGTAAAACCGGCGGTATCAAGTGCCGGAAGATACGTGGACAACACCTTGAAGGTTGAACCGGGCTGTCTTACCGTATTGGTCGCACGGTTGAGGGTCCTGTTTCCTTTCTTCTCACCGCGCCCTCCTGCTATGGCCAGGACATGGCCGGTATACTGATCCATAACCACAAAGGATACCTGGGGCTGGATGGTCATATCAATACGCTCAAGAAGGACCTTGTCGCCCTCTTCAAGGATGGCTTCCTTGAACTCATTTATTCTTTCCATCATATCGTCTTTATCTTTAAACAGCAGCGAGAACTTGCTGCTCTTGTCATCCAAGTATAAATCATCGGGATCGTCATAATCCTTAAAGAATTCCAGCAGGTCGTTCTTGTGATAGTGGATAACGGTTTTTTCAGCATCATTTTTCTGAACGGAAATGGCATAATCCAGTTCCCAATAGGATCCCTTGCCGGTTTCCGGATAGAAAGACTCATCCGAGATAACCTCATCGACGATGTTTTGTATCGTCGGATCCTGGGTGGTAATGATTCTTAATCCGCCGCTGTACAGAAGGTCGAGGGCCTGAGCCTGCGTATATCCCAGCTTCTCCTGAAGATCATGTATCACCTGTTCTATCAGTTCATCAACAAAATAGCTGTAATACGAGGTGGAGGAGTATTCTTCATTTACCGCCTGGATTCTTGAATAAACATCATCCGCCATAGCGGCGTCAAATTCCTCCTGGGTGCAATATCCAAGCTCCAGCATCTTCTTAAGAACTTCATTCTTGCGGACCTCATTTCTCTCGGGATACGTAATGGGGTTATGATATGCCGGAAGCTGGGCAATGGCTGCCAGGACCGCCGCCTCCGACAAGGTCAGTTCCCATACGTTCTTGTTAAAATATCTCTTGGAGGCCATCTGTACCCCGTATGTTCCGGACCCCATGTTAATCGTATTCAGGTAATATTCGAGGATCTGGGATTTATCAAGTGTATTCTCGATTTGAATGGCCAGATACTGTTCTTTTATTTTCCTTTCCAGACGGTCTATAAAATTCTGCTCCCTGCCTCCGCCAAATACCTGGGTCTTCAGCAGTTGCTGGGTGATGGTGCTTGCTCCCTGGTCAAATTCCCCTCCCTTGATACCGGAAACAAATGCGCGGAATATTCCCCTCACATCAATACCGTCATGCTGATAGAACCGCTCATCTTCAATGCTGATAAACGCGTTCTGCACCACCTTGGGAATGTACCGTATCTCTATATATTCACGGTTGGCGTTGGCGCCTACCAAATGCTCGATAACATTACCCTGGCTGTCATATACATATGTGGTATAGCCTTTAGGTATAACATCAATCTGGGTAATTTCAGGGGCACTGTCAATAAGCCCTTTGATGTATCCCAGACCGGCATATACACCTATTATGGCTATGGCAACTATTCCGATTATCATCAACCGGAACATGGTTATACGCAGCTTGGATGTAAGGCGCCTGGAGGCCGATTTTATATAATGCTGTTTCTGCTCTATGCCTTTTCTGCTATAGTTCATGATAGTAACCTCCACTGTGCAATAAGCAGCATAAATGGATTATTGCGATAAGAAGAGTATATCAAATTATGAGTAGTAAATAAAGTGTTAATTATTCTATTTCCAATTATACCCATTAGCATTAAAAAGTTAATACAATATGTAAAATTCTATTTATTTTTATAACATTAAATAACATTTAATGTAAAAAACTGAAAACAGCATTATTTGAAAACCGGTTTAAACCTGGGAAGTGTCGAAATATAGCGAACAAGAAATAATAGTGCGTTAAAATTTACTTTATAAAATGGAATTTATAGTATATAATCAGTTTTGCCACTAATTTTTGTTAAATTTATACTTATGGGGGTAATAGTATGAGGAAGCTTGAACTATTGTTCAGGAACGAAGTAACTTTGGAAGATGACAGAAAGATGCGACTTGAGTACAAACTTATGGAGAGCCGCAGCACTGACGACGGGAAGCCCTACTACGGAATACAGATTGTCAAATACTTGGACAATGATATGGAGATGGACGAAGAGGCGGGCATATCGTATTCCAGGGACAAGGTGATAGCTATTGCAAAAACCCTTTACAAGCATGCTGTGACTCCGATAACTATGGCGGAAGTAGTCGATGACATCATATCACTAGAGGAATTGTAGCCGGCAGCTGCAAATACATAATCGAGATTAAAAGAGGTGTACTTTACCGTTTATATATGTAAAGTATACCTTTTTAATTTCAGTTGGTGACAATGCTCCATTCGATAGGTCAGCCAGTTTGCTTTTGATATTATTCATTTTATCTGCCGGTATTATGAAATCCATAGTGACAGTATCAGTATAAACAGAAGAGATTAAAGGAAAACTCTCCTGTGCAATGTAATATTGAATTTTTCCGACCAAGCTGTAATCAGTTTTTATCTGAATATGAATACCGGGTTCCTTCCTTATTATAATGCTTTTCTCGAGTCCTGCCACTGTGGCGGACTGGTATGCCTTAACAAGGCCTCCCGTCCCGAGCAGGGTGCCTCCAAAATAGCGGGTCACCACGGCTGCAAGATTGGTCAGTTCTTTGGCTGCCAGAACATCAAGCATTGGCTTGCCGGCTGTCTGGCTTGGTTCGCCATCATCTGAAAAGCGCATTATGGGATTTTTGGTTCCGATTATATATGCATAGCAGTTATGTGTTGCGTTCCAGTTTTTCTTTCGGATGCCTTCTATGAATGAAAGGGCTTCTTCTTCGGTTTCAGCAGGGCTAATTGACGCAATAAACCTGGATTTTTTTACGACTATTTCGGCTGTGCCGCCCTGGTATATGGTGTTGTATGAATCGGCCGATATCATTAAAGAGCCCTCCTTTTCCTTATTTAGTTGTATTATACCAATACGGCAAAGCCCCCGCAAGTAATTCGAAGATTGAAACGTATGTTTGCATTTTGCCATGCTTGTGATATACTATCCATAGGTGAAATGCAGAAACATTTGAAATAATCTGCTGTCGGGAGGTGATTTTGTGGATCTGTTTGATTACATGAGGGATAACCGGATGAAAAAGGAATCTCCGCTTGCCGCCAGGCTTCGGCCCAGGACCCTTGAAGAAGTGGTGGGGCAGCAGCATATAATCGGAAAGGACAAGCTCTTATACCGTGCCATAAAGGCCGACAGGCTGGGCTCAATCATATTCTACGGACCTCCCGGGACGGGGAAAACCACCCTTGCCAGGGTCATTGCCAATACGACCAGTTCCCTTTTCGTACAGATTAATGCGACCGTATCCGGAAAGAAGGATATGGAGGATGTGGTGGCTGAGGCGAAGAAAAACCTTGGTATGTACGGTAAACGGACCATACTGTTCATAGATGAGATACACAGATTCAATAAAAGCCAGCAGGATTACCTTCTGCCTTTTGTGGAGGACGGTACCGTAATCCTGATAGGGGCAACTACGGAAAACCCTTATTTCGAGGTTAATTCTGCGCTGGTGTCCAGATCCGTTGTATTCGAGCTCAAGCCCCTAAGCAAGGAAGACATAGCCGAATTATTAAAAAGGGCGGTGACCGATGAGGAACGAGGGCTTGGAGCATACAAGCCAAAGCTTCATGAGGATGCCCTGGAATTTCTTGCGGATACGGCAAACGGGGATGCCAGGGTTGCCTTAAATGCCATAGAATTGGGAGTGCTCACAACCGAAAGGTCTGAGGATGGGTATATCCATATTACATTGGATGTGGCGGTGGAATGCATCCAGAAACGGGCTTTAAAATATGACAAGAACGGGGATAACCACTACGACACCATATCCGCATTTATTAAGAGCATGAGAGGCTCCGACCCCGATGCCGCGGTATATTACCTTGCCCGTATGCTTTATGCGGGTGAAGAACCGGAATTCATAGCGCGAAGGATTATGATATGCGCTGCGGAGGATGTAGGAAATGCCGATCCTAATGCATTGGTTGTGGCTGTAAATGCGTCTCTTGCAGTGGAACGGGTAGGCATGCCCGAAGCCCGGATAATACTGTCCCAGGCGGCCACATATGTGGCCTGTGCTCCAAAGAGCAATTCGGCATATAAGGCGATTGGTGCCGCGATGAATGTGGTTGAAAATCAAAAGACTCCGGCCATACCTTCATACCTTAGGGACGCATCATATAGGGGGGCCGAAGCCTTGGGCCGCGGGATAGGATACAAGTACGCCCACGATTACAAGAACCATTATGTAAAGCAGCAGTATCTGCCGGATGAAATTAAGGATTATGTATTTTATGAGCCTTCCGATAATGGCTACGAGAAAGTAATTAAGGAGTACTTAAGAAGAATAAAAGAGGAGGAATAACTGCGTTGGCTCTGCGGTTATTCCTCTTTTTATTATATTGCTCATTTATTCAATCAGTTCTGTTTATCAGGAATGTCCGTTTCCTCCGATTTCTCATATTCATTCTTTCTATGCACATTTTTGTATACCGTCACCAGGCAATAAACAATTATAGGTACTATCACTGCCAGAAATACGCTTGCCATAAACAGGCCGGGATATTTATCGGAAAAGAATACTCCTATGATAAATGAAAAAACATATAATGACAGTATGGCAGCTATACCGATTATGGCGCCTATTCTTTTCGTTTTGGATTTGCTCATGATTCGTCCTTTCATATTTATAATTGAATATTATATTCCAATTATATCATTGGAATTTCACGAATACAATAAATCTAAATACTGTCATAAAACAAGTTTGGGGTATGCTGAAATTAATGGGCAGAACACAATCAAATGTAATACCTATGTCGTTTTGTGGATTACCACTCATACCAGCATATACAAATGAGATGCTATTGGGCTGTGAACCGCAAGCATCAATATTATGCATTAACGAATGGGATGACATAGGATATATAAGAAGATGTATAAACTATTTAGAGAGCTTTAATGAAAATAAAGTTATTGCTCTTGCTTACTACAAGAAAAAATTATATGAGTTATGGGATAGAAATAATATGTCCATATGTGAAAATACGCATAATAATATTACTGCAATTGAAAACGAAGTCGGAATACATATATATGATATGGATAAAGGATGATATTGAAAAATTATGTGATGAGATTATTGCGTATTTTTGAAAATGGGAATTAAGTCAATTTTACAGATAAAATGGAACAGATTTTTTACAAGAGGAGTAAGATAATTTTTAAAAATTTATATGAAATTAAAGATTATGATGCATTTTACCGGCAGATGACTTATTATAAACAGGCCAAGCAAGACATAAATGCGGCAGTGTAACAATCAGGATAATAGCAAGAGCCTGGTACAAACATGCCAGGCTCTTGCTAAAAAGGGGAAGTTAATGCCAAATGTACTCCTTTCAACGCACAGTTCGTAAACAAAAGCTCCTTTTTACATCGGGATAAGTTTTTCACAATGCGTGTAACCCCCATGACACCACTGTCACGGGGGTTACACACTAAAAGGGGAGGATAAGTATTTAGCTTATCTTTGGTAATCATAATTGGAGGGGGAATCCAACTATGAAAGAGCATACGCATTCATCCCATACAGATTAAATCTATATTAGGATATCATTATTATGATACAGAATTACTTAATTTATACATTATAAAATGATTTTAGTAAAATAATATTATTAAATTTAATATCTCATCTTATATTATTCCGTTTATTGCCGCTTCATATATGCAATTCTTGCCATCAGCACGTTATTTATGTAAAATCATATGAAGGGGGATTATCGGCAGAAAGGACGAAACAGCCGCCGTTTTCAACGATATGATAAGGAATAAATATTGCAGTTGGAATTTTTCATGAAACTGTGTTATACTATCCGCGTATTTACAATATATTATTAATCATATTGCCACGGAAGGATGAAACATATGGGTTTGCTTCAGGAATGGAGAGATTTTGCCTATGCCCATGACATGAACAGCAGGCAGGGGCAGATGTTCTGGGCTAATTATTTCAATATCGAGAAGGAGATATATAAGAAGATCCTTGCAAATCCCGACAAGGTATGGGAAGATTCGGTGGAGAACCTGGCGAAGGAGTTTGATACTGAGCTTAAATATTTTGTGGGATTTTTGGATGGTATCAATGACAGCCTTGTAACTCCCAACCCCATTGAGGAGATGGACAAGGATACCAGGGTAAGCCTCGCGTATGACAAGGAAAAGCTTTACTACAACATGGTTGCGGCGAAGGCGGATTGGCTTTACAACCTCGAGGAATGGGATGCCCTGCTTACGCCGGAACGCAGGAAGGATCTATACAGGCAGCAGAAAAGCTCAAACACCATAGTAAAGGAAAAGAAAATAGGCAGGAACGACCCTTGTCCCTGCGGCAGCGGAAAGAAATACAAGAAATGCTGCGGGTTTAATGCTTAGTACCGAGTGGGTGTTATAATAACTCTCAGATACGGTGTATAAAAATGAGAAGACGAAAAGATAAAGATATGTATTTGGATTACGGCAAGCCATACCTGTACACCAGAAGAAGGCGCGACAGCAGGATTACAGGCGTTATTGCCGTGGTTATTTTGTCTGTTCTGATTGGAATTGGCACTTATTATGCCGTTCTGATTGGAAGCGGGATCAATAATCGTACGGATAAATTGCAGGATACTGCGGAGAACAACAATGAGGATAGCCAGGCTGAAATAACCCCGGCTG
>JAAYHD010000036.1 GCA_012735495.1 Clostridiales bacterium
CCTTAACACCACATACAAAGGAAGCTATATCCTTAGGATTTTTTAAAAAGTTTTCTACCACATTTTCTAAATTTATAGTGCCAAATTTCTCAAAATGTTGTATACTATTAATCATAAGAGAACACCTTCCTTTCTGTTATTGTTGTGGTAACTATATTTTAACACAAAGTTGGTGTTCTCTTATTTTTTATTCCTATTTGACCTACAAAAATTTTACGCTAAGCAAGCATGCACAAAGCTCATTTTATTTTTGTATAATGGAATAATAAAATGATGGAATTTGTCGATGAGTTGTGGTATTGTAAATATTACTGAATTTTTCTATGAAAATGATAACATGGAAATAATAAAAGGAAGCGTTGAAAATGATAAAGACTGATCAGGATAATGACATGTGCAGCGGCCCCTTATTTGGGAAAATGATTCTTTTTGCATTGCCCATTATGGTAATGAATATACTTCAGCTATTGTTTAATGCTGCAGATTTGGTAGTGGTCGGACGGTTTGCCGGCAAAGAGGCTTTGGCGGCTGTTGGGGCTACCGGTACTCTTATTAATCTGATTGTTAATTTATTTATGGGCCTTTCTGTTGGAACAAGTGTTATTGTTGCCCAGAGTTATGGTGCCAAAAATTCTGAGGAAACCAATAAATCAGTCCATACATCAATTATTGTAAGCTTCATAGCCGGTATCATAGTAATGGCATTGGGACTCACGCTATGCAAGCCTTTGCTGATAATGATAGGCACACCCGGTGATATTATTGACCTGTCGGTTGTCTATATGAGAATATACTTTCTTGGCATTCCCGCCAGTATGATATATAACTTCGGTGCGGCAATACTGCGCGCAGTCGGAGACAGCCGCAGGCCTATGTATTATTTGTTCATATCCGGTGTCATTAATGTATTTCTGAATTTGTATTTTGTCCTTGTACTGCATATGACCGTGGATGGCGTTGCCTGGGCGACAACAATTACCCAGTATCTGTCGATGTTTTTAACCCTTGAGTGCCTTATCCGCAATAAGGAGGAATCAATCCGCCTGTATATGGGAAACCTTCGGATTGACCGCAGAAAGCTGCTTCGGATTATGCAAATCGGTCTTCCCGCCGGACTGCAGTCACTGTTATTTTCCATTTCCAATGTGCTGATACAATCGGCTATCAATTCCTTTGGCTCCTCTTTGGTTGCGGCTAATTCGGCGGCGTCAAATATCGAGGGATTTGTGGCCACACCCTTGACCGCCTATTACAATGCAGCAATTACTTTTACCGGACAGAATATGGGAGCAAAAAAATATGACAGGATTGACAAGATAGCAAAGATTTGCACATTCCTGGTCTTTGCCACATGTGTTATTGCAGGCGGGCTGACCATATTATTAAGCAAACCTTTGCTGTCCATATTTACGACAGATCCTGAAGTTATCCGGCTGGGCATGACAAGAATCAACATTATGATGATCACATATTTTACCTGCGGTATTATGAATGTATTTCCTGGATTGACCCGTGGAATGGGATACTCTATGCTGCCAATGCTCTGTACTTTGGTTGGAGCATGCCTGATGCGTATTGTTTGGCTGGCTACCATTTTTTCATGGTTTCCCACCATTTACATGCTTTATACCTGCTATCCGGTTACCTGGGCGCTTGCGTCCATCGGTCAGGTCTGCAGTTTCTTCTATGCCAGGAAGAAGGTAAGACAGATGGCTTTAAGCTTATAATGGGATAAATGAGCTTTCCCGCAAACAAGATGTATTGGTAGAATATTTAAGTGTATAAAAAGGCAGATGACCAAACATGATCATCTGCCCATTTTATAGTTTTAACTTCATTTTTGTATTTAAACCATAAACACCAGGCGCTGAACCGGGTTTTTATTTGACGGCTCATTGCCCTTTTCAAACACGCACATATCAGATGACCCCAAACAGCAAATCGCCGTATGTAGGTATAGGCCACAGGCTTGCATCCACCAAAGTTTCAAGCTTGTCGGCAAAGGAGCGCATTTCGCCCATCAGCGGGATGATGACGTCCTTGTAAGTACGGGCATGCTCAAGCAAATCACCTTCATGCGCATCAACCTCTTCCAACTTCACACCCAGCTGATCGATGGCGGCCTGCAGGCTGGATGTCAATGATACAAGCTTATCCAGTTTTCCCTTTGCGGCGGATGAATCAGCGCCTGCTGCATTGAGGGAAGCAACGGTATCCGCAACCTTTCTGACATATGCCAGCGATGCAGGAAGGATCTGCCTGTTTGCCATTTCAATCATGGTAAGGGCTTCTATGCGGATTGTCTTGATGTAGTTCTCCAGGCATATTTCATAACGGGAGAATATTTCAGCACGGTTCAGTACACCATGTTTTTCAAGGACCTTGATGTTTTTCTCCGCAACTAATGCGGGAATGGCATCAACTGTTGTCTTCAGGTTGGGCAGTCCTCTCCGCTCAGCTTCGGCAACCCATTCCTCGGAATAGTTATTGCCATTGAAGATAATGCGCTTGTGGTTCTTTATTATCTCCTTGACCACGGCATTTACTTCTGCATTGAAGTCCTCCGCCTTTTCGAGGCGATCGGCAATCTGGCTCAGGGTTTCGGCAACTATGGTATTGATAATAAAGTTCGGGGTAGCTATGGACTGTGAAGAACCCACGGACCTGAACTCAAACTTGTTGCCTGTAAATGCAAATGGAGAAGTCCTGTTTCTGTCGGTGGTATCCTTCGGAAGAACGGGAAGCGTGGAGACGCCGATTTCCAGGGTTCTGCTGGTCCCATTATTCTTGACAACACCGGTCTCTATCTGCTCGATAACATTGGTCAGCTCATCGCCAAGGAAGATGGACATGATGGCCGGAGGTGCCTCGTTGGCTCCAAGCCTGTGGTCATTTCCGGCTGTGGCAACCGAGAATCGCAGCAGGTCCGCATATTCATCAATAGCCTTGATAACCGCAACGAGGAAGATGAGGAACTGTGCGTTATCCGATGGTGTGGTGCCGGGATCAAGCAGGTTCTTGCCATCGTTGTTTGAGATGGACCAGTTATTGTGCTTACCTGAACCATTGACGCCCGCAAATGGCTTCTCGTGCAGGAGGCATGCTAGCCCGTGCCTGTCAGCCACCTTCTTCATAATCTCCATGGTAAGCTGGTTATGATCGGTTGCGATATTGGTGGTGGCAAACACCGGAGCCAGCTCGTGCTGCGCGGGTGCGACCTCGTTGTGCTTGGTTTTTGCGGAAACCCCAAGCTTCCAAAGTTCAGCATCCAGGTCATGCATGAAATTGGAGATCTTAATTAAAAAAGGCGCTTCACTCTAAAGGTGAAACGCCTTTGTTTCATAATACTTATATTTAATTTTGCTTTATTTTAACAGACTGCTCATTATTTTGCAAGATGCAAAATTGAAAATCTGAAGATTTATTTCCTGTGCTTTTATATTATTGTATTCCATTATCAGATTAATGTTGCATCTTTTTACGACGGCCACTCTAACTTTCCTTTGCTGGCGCCGCCGCATTCCTATCCTGTTTTTTTAAAGCCCGATCAGTTTTCGCAGAATATCCTCGGCCTTGCGGATATCCGCCTTCCCGCCGGTTTTCTTCATGATGTAGCCGAACATCACGTTTATGGCTTTCTCCTTGCCGTTTCTTACATCGTCCACCGCCCTTTGATTGGCATCGATGGCTTCCCTGCACAGGCTTTCAAGCTGTTCATCAGAGATACCAACAAGATCCTCCGGCTTAATAAATTCCTCCGCCGGTTTCCCGCTGTCCAGCATCTTTTGCAGGATGCCCTGGGCAACTCCGATGTTGATTTTTTTCTCATCAGCAAGCTTTACAAGCGCGGCAAATTGAGCGGCGGAAATCCTGACGGCAAACAATTCCTTTTCCTCCTCGGTGTCCATATTGGAAAAGATGGTGCCGACAATCAGGTTGGCAGTATTTTTAACTCCTGCCCCCTCGGCCAGCGCGCCTTCGAAAAATTCTGCCACCTTCCTGTACTTGAAAATCTGTCTAGCCGTGGCTTCGGGAAGCCCAAGGACATTCACGTACCGCTTGAGCTTGTCAAAGGGAAGCTCGGGCAGGGATGCCCGGATTTCCTCCACCTTCCCATCATCGATACTGAATCTCAGAATATCGGGATCGGGGAAATAGCGGTAATCATCGGAATTTTCTTTGTCGCGCATGGGGGCGACGCTGTTGGTTTGCTCGTCGTAGCGCATGGTCTGCTGAACAACGGTTCCTCCCGCATCCAGAATATCGGCCTGCCTTTCCGCCTCGGCCATGACTGCCTTTTGAATGAAAGTCAGGGAGTTGATATTCTTGATTTCGGTCCTCACGCCAAAATGCGTATCACCGGGCTTTCGCAGCGAAAGATTGACATCACAGCGCATGGAGCCTTCCTGCATCTTGCAGTCCGATATGCCGATATGGCGCATGATAAGCTGCAGCTTTTCGGCATACTCTCTTGCCTCTTCGGCAGATGATATATCCGGTTCTGACACGATTTCAATCAGCGGAACCCCGCTGCGGTTATAATCTATATAGGTATACCCGTTCTCATGTATAAGCTTTCCGGCATCCTCCTCGATATGAATTCGGGTAATGCCGATACGCTTGCCGCTGTCCAGCTCAATATAGCCCTTTTCACAGAGGGGCTCATCATATTGCGAGATCTGGTAGGCCTTGGGCAAATCGGGATATACATAATTCTTCCGGTCCATATGGGACTTGGTATTGATTTTGCAGTTCAGTGCCAATCCTGCCTTGATGGCATACTCCACCACTTTTTGGTTCAGAATCGGCAGGGACCCGGGCTGACCGGTGCAAACGGGGCAGCAATGGGTATTGGGCTCTCCCCCGAATTCCGTGGTGCAGCCGCAGAAAATCTTGGTTTTGGTTGCCAGTTCAATATGGGTTTCTATGCCGCAGACAATTTCATAATTCATATCCCGGCACCTCCTTCATAAGCGCCAGTCACTTTTCCGGCGCTTTGCTCATAAAAATGGGCTGCTTGAAGAATTGTTGCCTCATCAAACCTCCTGCCGATGATCTGCATGCCGATGGGAAGTCCCTTATTGTCCTCCCCGCAGGGAACCGAAATTGCCGGAACACCTGCGATATTGACCGGAACTGTGCAGATATCCGACAGGTACATCTCAACCGGGCTTGCGCTCTTGTAGTTTAGCGGGAATGCCGTATTGGGCGCCGTAGGAGCAATAAGTACGTCACATTTCTCAAAGACTGCATCAAATTCCCGGTTTATCTCATCACGAATCAGGCAGGCTTTCTTGTAGTAAGCATCGTAATAACCGCTGGACAGCACATAGGTTCCCAGCATGATGCGGCGCTTGACCTCGTCGCCGAAGCCTTCGCCCCTGGTTTTGACAATCATATCATCAATGCTGGCATATGATGATGTGCGGTGACCGTAGCGGATTCCATCGTACCGTCCCAGGTTGGATGATGCCTCGGCACAGGCGATAATGTAATATACCGGAAGCGACAGCTTCAAGGCCGGAAGCCTGATGCTTTCTATCACTGCGCCATTTCTTTCAAACAGCTTTACAGCTTCCTCAATCCTTGATTTGATTTCGGGATTGATTCCGTCAAAGAACTCCTCGGCAACACCAATGCGCATGCCCTTGACATCCCGGTCCAGGCATTCAGCCAGGGAGGAACCGTAATCATAATCCACACTGGTCTGATCGCGCTTGTCTCCGCCTTTGATGGCGTCAAAAACGATGGCGGCATCCTTCACGCTGTTTGTAAGAGGCCCGATCTGGTCCAGAGAGCTTCCATAAGCGATAAGCCCATATCGGGATACCGCGCCATAGGTCGGTTTAAGTCCCACTACACCGCAGAAGGAAGCCGGCTGACGGATGGAACCGCCTGTATCCGAACCCAGAGTGTATACCGCAAGATTGGCGCAAACGGCCGCGGCTGAGCCGCCCGAAGAACCGCCGGTAACATAATCCGTATTCCTGGGATTCAGCGGCGCACCATAGCAGCTGGTTTCCGATGTGCTTCCCATGGCGAATTCGTCCATGTTGGTCTTGCCCAGAAGAACCGCGCCCTGCTTCTTTAACTTCTCCCAGACGGCAGCATCATAGTATGGCATAAAGCCCTTAAGGATTTTGGAGCAGCAGGTGGTGGGAAGCCCGTCGGTGCAGATATTGTCCTTCAAGGCCATGGGAATGCCGCATAACATCGGCGCATCATCATCCTTAAGCATTTGATCGGCCTGCTCTGCAGCTTTCAGGGCCGTGTCATAGGTCAAATGCACATAGGCATTGAGAGTTGGATTCAGTTTTTCAATTGCATCAATATATGCTTTTGTAAGCTCCACCGCTGAAATCTCGCGGTTACGAAGCCTTTTGGCCAGTTCTGGTATACCCGCTCTCATTTTTTACTCCTTTCCACGCTGAAAAATCCGTTATACCCTTCGACATTGGAAAGGATTTTTTCATTGGGCAGGGACGGCATCACTTCATCAGGGCGCAGGTCGTCAAATGTAACCATCCTGGCACCCACACTTCTAATCTGTTCGGTCCCGCCTTCAACGGTTTGGTTGATGGTATCCGCAAATGCAATAATGTCATCAAATTCGGCTGTAAACCGCTCAAGCTCTTCATCCGAAAAGCTCAGCTTTGCAAGCTTTGCGAGCTTTTCTATTTCGGTTTTCGATATTGGCATAATCCTCACTCCATTTCTGACAGCATCCGGCTGTCAAGCTCGTGATGATTCAAACACGTTTAGCTCCTGATTTTTATATGCACCTCACGAAGCTGCTGCTCGGTCACCTCGCCGGGAGCTCCGCACATCGGGTCCTGCGCGTTGCTGTTCATGGGGAAGGCCACTACCTCACGGATGTTTTCCTCATTCCTAAGAAGCATGATTATCCGTTCAACCCCCGGGGCCATGCCGGCGTGAGGTGGCGCTCCGTACTGAAATGCATTATACAACGCTCCGAACTTCTTTTTCAAGGTCTCCTCATCATAGCCCGCTATCTCAAAAGCCTTGACCATGATATCCAGGTCGTGGTTCCGTACCGCGCCCGAGGATAGCTCAACGCCGTTGCATACGATATCATACTGGTATGCCAGAATATCCAGAGGATCCTTGGTTGTAAGCGCTTCCAGCCCACCCTGCGGCATGGAGAACGGGTTATGGGTGAATTGTATCTTTCCCGTCTCCTCATCGATTTCATACATTGGAAAATCATTTACATAACAGAAGCGATATGCCTTCTTCTCACAAATATCAAGGCGCTTGCCCAGCTCATTGCGGATCAGTCCTGCGTATTTGCACGCGAGCTTTTCCTTGTCGGCGATGAAGAATATGACATCGCCGGGAACAAGGCCGGCAATTTGAGCCAACTCCCCTTTTATATCCTCGGGAATATATTTGTCGATGGGGCCTTTATAGGCCATATCATCCTGGACCTCAAGGTAGCCGAGTCCGCCCATCCCGATGGACAGTGCGTATTCCAGCAGTTTTTCATGGAATCCCTTGGACATTTCGGCATGAACCTTTATGGCTCTGACGGTTTTATGATGGAACGGCTTGAAGGAACACCTCTGGAAGAAATCGGTCACATCGATGATGCGCAGAGGGTTGCGCAGGTCCGGCTTGTCGGTACCGAACTCCAGCATGGCCTGCCTGTAGCTGAAGACAGGGAACGGTGCCTCAGTAACTTCATACCCTTCAGGTGCGAACTTCTTAAAGGTTGCAGCAAGCACTTCCTCACCCACACGGAAAACGTCCTCCTGGGTGGCGAAGCTCATTTCGAAGTCAAGCTGATAGAACTCGCCCGGAGAGCGGTCGGCCCGCGCATCCTCGTCACGAAAGCAGGGGGCGATCTGAAAATACTTGTCAAAGCCCGCCACCATCAACAATTGCTTATATATCTGGGGCGCCTGTGGAAGCGCATAGAATTTTCCCTTGTACTTTCTGGACGGGACAATATAATCCCTTGCTCCTTCGGGAGAGGATACCGAAAGAATCGGCGTTTGTATTTCAACAAAGCCCAGCTCGGTCATCTTCTGTCTTAGGAAACTGATAACCTGGGACCGGAAAAGAATATTATCCTTTACCTTCCGGTTTCTCAAATCAAGATAGCGGTACTTTAAACGCACTTCCTCACGTATTTCCTTGGATGTGATGATTTCAAACGGCAGGTCCTTATAGACCCGGCCTAAAAATGTGACCTTTTGTGCTGAGATTTCAATGGTACCTGTGGGAATCTTGGGATTGTAGGTTTCTTCATCCCGCTTTTCCACCATGCCTTCAATGGATAGGCACTCTTCTTTTCTGATGCCTTTGGGAAGCTCTATGTCTCTGAATACCACCTGCATGACACCGTACATGTCCCTTAGGTCTATAAAGGACACGCCGCCGTGATCACGGATGTTCTCAACCCAACCGGCAATTTTAAGAACGGTGCCGATATCCTCTTCGGTTATTTGATTCATAGTCTTTGTACGATAAATTCCTGACATATAATCTCCCTTCCAGTCTTTTTTCTATTCACTATTTCGGGAGAGCAACTATGAAATTTAAAAAGCTGCTCGCCCGAAATAAAACTCAGGGCGAACAGCTCTAATAACGTCCGCGGTACCACCTGAATTACTGTACTTCATTGTACAGTCCCTTCTTAGTGTTTGCCGTTTTAACGTACGGCTTACGTCGCACCTACTAATCATATATAATATGACTTTCAGATTGAGGCTGGTGAAGTGTTATTCACATGAATTCACTTTACAGGGTTCTCACCATTCCCCGCTCACTGTGAACGATAATTCATGCTACTTCTCTTCGTCATCGCCTTTTACCGTATATTTTTGTATATTTTATTTGGTGTATATTTTATTATATCTCAACTTGCCCTGTCAACAATAATTTTGCGTTATATGAAAACCGTCCCATATTTGATGGCGGTGGCAGGATTCCGGAATGGTTATATACCCAGTGTCCAGTCGGAATTATGGAAATTTAAAATACACATCCGTGTTGGTGCCTTTTCAGCTTGTGTCCTTGTTTTCAAGAATTTTATTGTATTGCCTATCTGTTCTATATGCGCCTTATCAGCCCATAGAATAAGGTAATAGTACAATGAACCATTTATATTAACTGCTTCCGGGTATTTAACGATCAGTCCTGCCTGGTTTTTCATTTCTTCCGGTTGGTCGGCCGAAGGCAAAATGAGTCTTGCTTCCTGTCCGTCGATTATTCGATTGATGATTTTCGGGTCGGATCCGTAAGGATTCAGCATATGAAATGCGTCATTTTTCGCCGCATCATCGATTGTCATATTTTTGCCTTCAATTGCTCCAACCTGGAAAAAGCCATCCTTGCCTTCATATCTTTCAATATAGTCCGGATTTGGTTTCCAATTAGAAGGATATCTCAAGGATATTTTATATTGCCCGGATATGAATGTCTTACTTTCAGACGGATTTGCCGCAAATGCAATCGCAGCCGCGGAAACAACCATAACCGCAGCCACTATGACCCAAGATGCGGGTTTCTTGAAATTGAATCCTTTATTTATCTTGGACTTTATATCGCTTAAAGCTAAAGGTTTCGCCGCCAAAAGCCCTTTTCTTTTCACCGCCGGTGCCAGGTTAAATAAATCCTGCCATAAGTTCACTTAACCGACTCCTTTATAATATATCCAATTAATATTTTATTTTTACATATTATTTTCAGAACATCTTTGCCGTGGTGTTTTCCAAATAAAAAGAATTCCCGCATTAATTCAACTGATCTGCTTTTTTGCGCTTTGCACAGTGTGCGCTTTCCCGTAAAGGTGCCAGGCACCATTATGGGTGGTGCCTGGCACCACCCATCTATTCGGTGATCATATCAATCCCTTTTTCAATCAATTCCATATTAATCATACCGCTTGCATAAGCTACAAGGTTACCTTCAGAGTTAATAAAATATGTTACCGGTATTCCTGAGATACCATATGCCATTGCGGCTTCCGAATCGGTATCAAAATACACAGGGAAGGTATATCCGTTGTCGCTTATATGCTTCTTTGCACTGTCCATTGTCTCCTGTATGCCGTCGGTCAAATTGACCATCATAAAATGTATTTCTTCGCCGTATTTCTTATACATCTCCTCAAAATCCGGCATCTCGACCTTACAGTAATAGCACCATGATGCCCAGAAGTTAAGAACGACCGGTTTCCCCTGCATCTCAGACAGCTTTATTCTGTTGCCGTCAGCATCAAAAACCGAAAAGTCCGGAGCCATGCTTAATTCATCATCCGGCGAATCATTCTGCGGATTATCCTGTGAATCATTCTGTGACTCCCGGCCGCCTTCGGTACCCGTTTCATCCTTTTGATCCGTTTCATCTTGTTTCTGATCTTGAGTCACCAGGTTATCTGGGGCGTACCTGCCGGATAGGCTCCTGTACAAGTAATATACACCAATAAATGCCAGAACCGCAATTAAGACTATAGCAATTAACTTAATTGTTTTATTCATGTAAACCTCCATTATCCAAGTAATGCAAGGAATCGTCCGAGCAAGCCTGTCATCATTAGTATGCCGATTGCGGTTAGTATCCCGCCGCATATCATATTTATCACCGAGTAATGCTTTTTAATCCACCCGAACATACCCTTCAGCTTGTCAATAAGCAATGCGCTTGCAATAAACGGTATGCCGAGCCCGAGGGAATAAGCTAAAAGCATAAGAATTCCTTCAATCACATGCCCCCGTTGTGACGCAAGCATCAAGGCGGAGCCGAGAAAAGCTCCCACACAGGGTGTCCACCCGACTGAGAAAATGATACCGAACAAAACTGCCGAAATAAAACCGAGTTCTTTCCGGGCAAGCGGATTCTTAATTCCATGAAACAGGTTCAACTTAAATACACCTAAATAATTGAGCCCGAAGAATACCACGACCAGGCCGGTTGCAATATTAACAGCCACGGTATGCTGCCTTAGAAAGCTTCCGACTGTTCCGGCTAAAGCCCCAAGCATGACAAAAACCACGGTAAACCCCAGAACGAAGCCCAGCGCGTTGATTAATGTTTTCTTTACCGGGCGTTCCTTCTCTCCCCCTGCAAAATATGAAATGTATATCGGAAGCATTGGTAAAAGGCAGGGGGATATAAAGGTTATGATGCCTTCAAGAAACGAGATAAAGTATTGCATTGGCGTCATTTCTCCTTTTTAAAATTAAGATAAAAACGGGGCTGAACCTCCACTGATTTATCGTGTTTTTAATCTATCGTGTGTTTATTATATACTGCTATTACACAGTGTTCCGTGATGATATCACTAATCATCAGGTAGCTTTCATTTGCAGGATAAACCCATGTCTTTTATTCAGTATAACAATTATACCATTACATTACCTAAAGATTGAATCACCTTTTTCGCAAATCTGAAAACAAGCAAAAAAGGCCTCCCTCCATTACAACTCGACACTAAACATATATGCGGTACTGCAGTTATAGTACCCCTTAGGAAATACTTCCGCCGTCCAGTACTTATCCGGATACGGGATGTTTACATCCTGGCCCAGTATAATGTTTCGCGTGATATCATACATGGCATCTACGTCATACCCTCCTCTTTCGTGTATTGCTTCCATATTGCCCGAAAATACGGCAAATGCAAACTGTGAAATGTATGGCGGCCCCGGGACAAAATGACTTTCCATCCTTTGCGGTGTAAAATCAAAGTAAACAAAGCCTTCAGGTACGGGTGTGTCGGCCTTCATAAAGCGCCCCCAAAAGCCGTGACATCGTTCAACATCCACTCCTCTGCCATAATGATGCTGAAAAAACACGTCATAATCCCAGCCCGATTTGTATTCACTCATGGTGTCCAGGATGCCAAAAAGCCCCTTAAGGCCTTCGGCAGTATCCGGTCCGTCACCGTCACAGCTTTCTTTCCCTATAAAACGCATTGCGGGCATTTTCATATACTCAAATTTCACAATCTTAAAGTTTTTCTGCTGTTTTTCAGCAATATCAGGCATAAATAGTGCCCATTGTACTCTTGCATCGCATTCTTTTAGCAAATTCACATAACCAAAAACATCAACGCTGTCTGCCCCCGTTGGGCCTGTTTTACCTCCTGCAATCAGCTCACGTATCTTACGGTCACGCATTACTGAGAAATCGGTAAACATCCTTGTAATCACATCTTGAAGTTCATTATATTCAGTTTTGCCCGACAACTCGTTATCAAATCTGTCTATCGCGTTGAAAACAGCTTCATTAACCATCCCGGAAGGCTCAATTTCTTTCAAATATGCCCTGAGCTTTGCATTCTGGCTCTTGAATCGCGCAAGTATTCCCTGCATTAGGATTTGCTCATTCTCCACAAGCTTATCATCCGTCCATTCGGAATCGTCAAGAATCCATTCGGTCAGGGCATCGAATACATTCGGATTATGTCCTCTTGCCTTAATCGCCCAGTTTACAATTCTCTGATACTTGTCAATGTCAGAGAGCATTTCTTCTTTTGAGTTTTTAAAATCATTCCAATAAAATTCATCAATAAATGAACGGGACAATTCGAATCCTCCTTGTACGGTAATATTTATTTTCAGAGGATGGAATATTCTGATTTTTTCAGCCTGCACCTTTGATGGCGGAAAACCATGAAATCGCGAAAACGCTTTTGAGAAGCTTTCCTGGGTATCATACTGATAACGCATTGCGACATCGATAATTTTGCTGCCCGGTTTCAGCAGATCAAGAGCAGCTAAGGTTAGCCGCCGGTTCCTGATATATTCGCCTACCGTTATGCCAAATACCAGATGAAAAAGCAGCTGAAAATGGGAACTTGATGTATAAACCTGATTCGAAATTTCATCTATTCTTATCTTTTCATCTATATGTTCCTCGATGTACTGAATGCTTCTCGATAAGCATTGTATCCAGTTCATTCCATCCATCCCCTTGCAGGCAAGAATATATATTATTAGCATTCAAAAGTCATGTTTTAGAATATGATGTTTTGTCAGAGACATTAGCATGCCAATATCATACCATGCTTTACCATGAAATCACCCCATGCCCAGCAAAGCAGGGCATGGGGCTTAGAATACCAACATTTACATCGCTATATCATACTTTTTTCTCCGTTGAATTTGCGTCGCTTTATATAGCTCTTCTGTTGCCAATGATATTTTCGTTACGGAGAACTTCTTCGTTTGAGGATATATATATAAGGTGTCATCATTTGTATTTAAATCCACGCAATCTCCCAACCCGCGATAATTATATTCAATATGACAGGAATAGAGAGATTGGGGCGTCCAGGTCAATTCATAGGGAGTTGAGTTATGACTTCCTTTTAATATAAATCCCCTCATGTCATGAGTCAGGGTAGCAGGGCCAAGATTAATAAATCCTTTTGAATCCGGAAGGGAATGAACTATGACTTCACTATTGAAATGATAAATTCCTGCCTCGATCTCCCTTCGTACATTCTCCCTTTCCCACTCATACCAATCCGGAATATGGGAAAACTCTGTTTCTCCCTCTTCCGCCTTCAATTCTCCCAGGGTTGTCATAGTCCATCTTTTCCCGCAATGATTGCACCAAAGAGTATCCCCCTTGGAATCCATCTCATATTCCGTAAGACAATTAGGGCACTGGTATAACACCTTATGCAAGCCCTTAGCACGGTTGGGATATTTAATATGAATACCCCTCTCCTTCTGCCATCTGAAGTCATCATATTCAAACGCCTTGTCTACACCTTCGTTAATCTCATCTACGGTTAACTCACGAATCTGTTCAGGCGTGTATAAAAGCTTTAATTCCGCCTCTATCGGTTTGGCACCTCGATTTTTCGTATTCCAGAATGGAGAATTGACATGATGCCCATGCATCATCAAGGTAACCACCGGGACATTCATTCTCTTGATCAGCTTTCCCAAAGAAGCCGGTAATACAGCATTGGTTCCGCATAAGGAATAGCGGGCTTCCGGGTATAGAACAACGATGTCCCCCCTTTGAACGGCATGAAGCATATTTTTTACCAGCATCAGATCGTTGGTAAACTTTCTTGTGCAAATACATCCAACCAATCGCATCAGCCATTTCCGCCCGATAAACCCGTCAATAGCCACCACATAATTTGCTCTGTGAGGAAAGATAGCCATCGTCATAACCTTAAAATCAAGGAATGAATTATGATTGCATAACAGCAGATAGGGCGGCTTGATTCCTTCCATGCCGATACGCTTAATTACGGCTTTGTGCCGTAATGTATCAATATAGCTTAAGATCCAGGTTAATGGGCGCAGGTAATGCTGCTGCCTTAGAGGCGGTAGCTTCGTATTAAATCTTTTAAAATCACCTATCATATTTTTATACCCTTATATCGTTATACGAGTCCTCTCCTAATAAATTTATTTTTATTTTATTTTATTTTTATTATATCTTAATAAACTGTAACCGACAAGATATATCTGATTATGATTTCACTGTATAAAATACCTTTTGGTTCCTGTCTTTAATCCATCTTAAAACACCTTGGGCTATTGGCTGACAAATTGCCATTACAATGGATTATGATATTTTCAGGCATTGCTCTAATAATCGTCGCATGGATGACTTACCGGGATCCTTATCTGAAAAGAATTAGATAGGAGGCGGCCAGCTGCCGCCCCCTACCAGATTGTCCCAGGCTAACTATAGCCCGGCACCGTGTCTTACACGGTGCACAAAGAAGGATTGGTTCTAATTATGAAAGCAAAATTACTCTAGATAGCTATCCATTAGGGTTTTTAGCCTAGCTGCTTGTGAATCCAACATTTTGGAATCTCCATAGCAGCAGTTATAAGGATCAATTACAGCCACTGCTTCCGTAGCCTCGTTGTTCAGTATAATATTCCATGTATTATAGTCGCCATGTATCAGGCTAGCCTTTGCCTTTCATTTCTATTTCACAATTTCACTGTACACTATACCAAGTCCGACAGTGCCCATATACACTTTCCCATATTCATTCATATCACCAACTACAAAGTTACCGTTTCCGGGACCTCCAAATTGGTTTTGGTCATCATTAATGCGGACCCATGTTGTCCCGAAATCTTCCGAGGCAAATAATCCTTCAGTATCCGGATCTGAAGTAAGACTTCCCCACATATAAATCACATAAGGTCTTCCTTCATTTTTGGGTTTTCCCACTCCAACAGCTTGACATGTCTCAACATTTCTAAAAGTGGTAAAGGTTTCACCATAATTCAGCGAAACTGACAATCCGCCCTTACCCTTTGGAATCAGGATGACGCCTTCCTGACCGGGAAAGACGGTAAATCTAATTCCACCGCTTAGTATAATATCACGGGAACTGAATGTTCTTCCTCCATCTGTGCTGATGTAGAATGATCTTCCGTTGCAGGCATATACATAGTCTGGATTTACGGGATCCCACATCAGATATGCACAATCTATTAAGCCTTTACATTCTTCCCATGTAGCGCCCTCATCTTTCGTATAGTAAGTATAAAATCCATTGGCCGGACTCCAGATAATGGTGGAAGCATCGGGAGAAATGGCAGCATATCCGCCGTATGCTTTATCAGAACCAATTACTCTGGGAACACTTTTAAGTCCCTTCCAGGTTGCTCCTGCATCTTTCGTATACAGAATCGGAGAAGTTTCTGTAGTGGATACACGCACCCAGTGATCTTTTGCATTGTAAGCATAAGCAATGCTGCAATTCGTTCCATTCGCGCTTTTAAATTGAATACCATATTCGTGAACATCCTCATGAATAAATCCGCAATAATCACCAATTACGGATAACACACTGCCGCTGGGAATGCTAACCAGATCCAAAGGGACCGTCTCCTCTATGCCCTTTGCATTAAAGTAGAAATTCTTTGTCTCATCCCAGATATTGTCACAACTAAAAATACCATTTCCTGATGTAACAAAGATTCTATTCGGGTCAAATGGATCAATCATTAAAGAACCGCACCAGTGAATTGAACTATTCATGATCCATGGATTACCATTTGCGTCCATGGTCATATTTTTCATAATATTGGTCCATGTTTTACCGCCATCCTTAGAGATATAGAAAACATCGCCCCATGAACCGTTAGGTTGTTGCTGCCAAGTATTAATCGTGCAGCATACCATGCGGTCAGCATTGGTAGGATCACTTACAACATCACCAATTGGCCGGCCGTCAGCAGGTGAAATATCCTCTGCTGTTTTTGTGTTTGGATCATATCGATATATACCGCCATTGCTGCCGTTCGACGGGCCTTCTTGATCAGCATAGGCAATTAAAAGTTTACCGTTTGCATCCATTTTCATACGTTGCGGCATCCAGTTCTTTGGCAAACCGGATACCGGAGTCCACGTTGCGCCGCCATCCTCCGTTACAAATACGTTGTCATCATTAACTCTTGATATTGCCACAAAAATCCTTTGCGTAGCAGACCCCTCTTTACCGGTTGACTTATCAAAGACGACACTGTTTATACCATTCCTATTAGCAGTAGTGTTAATCTCAAAGGATCTGACCTTTTCCCAGGTATTGCCCCCATCCGTACTTTTTACAAGCCCGCCGGTACGGCCTCCACAGTATATGATATTGCCGTCATTCGGATCCACGGCAATCCGTTCGCCATTTTGCCTTCCCATGCCATTACCGTGTACCCTGATCAGATCAGATACATCAACCTGTCTTAAGGTATCGCCATAATCCTCTGATATGTAAATTACTGTTTTATTGTTGCTGAAATACTCGCATCCTGCCACCATGTATACTTTGTTCGGTGAACTGGGATCAACAGCAAGTCCATCTATACTAAGTAAACCTTTATCCGCAGCGCTGACGCCATAATGCAGTGACTTCCAGGATTTCGTTTCCTCAACCCACCGATAAGCCCCTCCTACGTCAGTTCTTGCAAAAAACAGGTTCTTTTCTGTTGGAGCACTGATTAATCCGGTTACAAATCCGCCGCCTCCGATAGCCACTTGACCAAAGGTAAATGTTTCATCCGCCAATGTTGATTCGCCGTCGTTTATCTCATATACAGGTAAAGTCATAATATCCGGTCCCTTTTCTTCATTTGTTTGATTTCCAACTGTTTCTTTTCCATCATCCTTTGCCTCTATTTCTTCATCATTTGTTTCTATTTCCTCATCCCTTATTTCTATTTCTTCATCCTCTGTTTCTTCCTGATTAACATCACTTCCCTTTGATTTACATCCAACTAAAAAGGTTATCCCCATTATAATAATTAATATGAAAACAATTAGCTTACGGTACCCATTACATTCCATATGTTTATATCCTCCCCATAAATTAATTAAAAAAACTTATCAGTTCTATTTTATTAAATCTTATTCAATATCTAAAGTAAATGTATTATTCTTAATATTCTTTGTCTTTTATTGGCAATTCTTCATTAATTATAAGACCTGTTTTTCAATTGTTTTCTGTGTTTTTAGCTGACCAGCGAATATATGAAGAAAAACCTGTAAATACAGATCTTCTATGATAATTAATGGTCTAAAGTATATTTAACTTTATGTACAGTTTTCTTTTCTCTTGCCATAAAAATAGGCCTTCTTATGATTTATATCATAGAAGACCTAATAATTCTTTATTTACAAAAAATCTTTCATAGGTTATTTCAATAACCTTTGTTTAAAAGCTTTAATTCTCTGTCCGTATCGACTAGTAAACACTACTCCACAAATGATAATGCTGCATGCCGCTCCTTCGGAGAAATCAGTTATGGCACTCAAAACATTATTCTCAATAAGGCTGGTGTGGCTTATTATTTGGGAAAGAACCCAAAGCAAAGCTCCTGCCGTCAATAATATATGAATTCTTCTGGTAAATCGCTCCGTTTCATTATTCGTATAATCCACGGCCTTTAATGCGGCTTCCTTTAACTCATTATTCATCTTCTCATCACTCATTTTCTCATTATTCATCCTCTCATTATTCCTTTCCCCATTTAATAATTCCCTGAAATCAACACCATAGAAATCAGACATCTCTATCAAAATGTCCAGATCCGGCATGTTTCTTCCGGTTTCCCACCGTGAAACGGTCCTGTTTGATACATGAAATATTTCAGCCAACTGTTCCTGCGTTAGCCCTTTTTCCTTTCGAAGCTCTTTCAGAAAGGAACCTATTTTTTTCTGGTCCATGTAAATCCTCCATACATCATAAAAATAACTGTTCGCTTGAGAAAATACCACGACATAAAGTGAGAATTACAAGTTTTCCGTATTGGACACATCATGTCGGGTTTGCACCGAAAGTCTTGAAGATGGTCATATTCCGTGTAGCATAACTCAAAAGAAAGCTTCCCAATATTATGTGCTTAACCGTTAATCATACGATTCACAATTTTTCACATTTTATCACGATTGCTTACGGGTATCAATACATTATATGACCAAAACATCATATAAAAAACGCCTCTGTAACCGTATTATAAATAAGTATTGACAAAGCGTGTATAGTGTATATAATGTGTATATACACATTGAACTTTTACACAATGCAATGAGGTGATTGAATGAACAAGGTGCTTGAAGTGATTGGGCTGGAAAAGCATTATGACAACTTTACGCTCGACAAGGTTTCGTTCTCAATTGAACCTGGATATATCATGGGCTATATCGGTCCGAACGGGGCGGGAAAGACGACAACTATCAATGCCATACTGGACATAATAAAGCCGGACAAGGGCAAAATAATGCTGTTTGGCAAAGAGCTTAACGGCAACGCCTGTGAAATCAAGCAAAGGATAGGATTTATCATCGGTGAGAATGCCTTTTATGAGTTCATGAACGCAAAAGAAATGGCAGGCATAATATCAAGATTTTATAAACGCTGGGACTGGGGCTTGTTCAACAAGTATATGCGTGAATTTGAGCTTGATCCTGGGAAGAAAATCGAATCCTATTCCAGGGGGATGAAAGTAAAATTCGCGTTAGCTTGTGCGCTGAGCCATCATGCCGAGCTATTCATCCTCGACGAACCCACCTCCGGGTTGGACCCGGTATTCAGGAGCGAGTTGATGGAAATATTCCAGCAAATCATTTCAGACGGTGAAAAGACAATTCTGTTTTCAACGCATATCACCTCTGATCTTGACAATATTGCAGACTATATTACCTTTATTTATCAGGGCCGGATTGTTTTTTCCCGGGACAAGGATTCCATCATGACGGAATTCGCCCTGGTCAAGGGCAGAAAGGACCAGCGTGATATGGTACTCGGCAGTGGGAAAATCAAGGGCATGCTTGAGTCTGATGTAGGATTTTCAGCTCTGACCGATGACAGGAACTGGTTTTTTAGGAACGCGCCCGGCAGTCTTGTTATCGAAAGAGCCACACTGGAGGATATCATGGTACATTTTGTAAGGGGGAATAAAAAATATGACAAGCTTGCTATATAAGGACTGGAGTATAATTAAAAAAACGAGGGCGCTCTATTTTTCAGTGCTGTATTTTTCCCTCATTATGCCTTCGTTTCAAAACATGGATTTCTTCGGGAAAAGCTTTTTGGCCAATTCCTACTACATTTTTATAATCTATTTGCTGTTCTCTTATCTGACTGCATATGATTACAAGTACAACAGCGATAACTTTATACCTGCCTTTCCGGTTACAAAAAAGCAAATTGTTGCCGCAAGGTATGTATTCGTCGCTCTGACCTTTGCGGCCTGCCTGGTTCTGCAATCGGTTGTCAGAATTGTCATTTTGGTTTTAAAGGGCCAGGATATAAATATTATGAATATTATGGACTATGGACAGGCGGCTATATTGATTTTAGTTTTCAGCCTCTACTTTGGGATTGTACTACCGTTATACTACAAGTTAGGTTACCAAAAATTAAGATTGTTAATGATAGGTGCAGCGGTTATCTCCGGTACAGTTTCAAGCGTCCTTTCAGAAGTTGGTTTGGACATGAACCGGCCGCTGGTCATGTTGTTCGCAGTAATTATCAGCGCAGTGATTTATTATTTTTCATTTACCATATCAGTCAATATTTATAAAAACGGAAATTGATGGAGAGGTGAGCCATTGGATATCATAATTGCCAACTCGTTGGATAAACCTATATATATGCAGATAAAGGAGCAGGTCATAGACCAGATCATCAACGAGAAGCTGAAGCCGGGCGAAATGCTGCCTTCAATCAGGACCCTCGCAAAAGAGCTGAGGATTAGCGTCATCACAACAAAAAGGGCCTATGATGAACTGGAAAGGGACGGCTACATAGAGACCGTGGTGGGAAAAGGCACTTTCGTATCGGGAATCAATAAAGATATAATCCGCGAGAGGCAAATGGGGTTGCTGGAAAATGACCTGTACGCCCTTATCGACAATGCAAAACGCATGAAGCTGTCAAAGCAGGAGCTGTTCGACCTAATCAACTTACTCTGGGAAGAATGAAAGCGGCCGTTCTTTCTTCTCCCACTATCACACTGTCCCGGTGTTTTTTACGCCGCATTGCTTAATGTACCGGCTGCTTTCCCGTCTGAAAATATGAGATAGTTTTCTTCCATTTTTCTGAAAACGCCTTTTCAAAGTATTTCTGTCTATTATCAGTTGTTATGTTATCCCATACCTGATCGAGAACTATGCCTTTGTTTGCTTTCTTCCATGTTAAATTATACCATTAGGAGCTCAGCATTTCAAAAGGCAATAAAATAACGCAACCGGAGACAGTGTTTATTATATTTTATTGAATGTAACGCACGAAAAATGATATAATATGCTGGATAAATAATACAATAAAGGCAAAATACTGTAATTGTATTTTAAAGCCATGATGCATTTTTTGTCAGTTAACCTGTCAAATTTGATAAATTAAGATAATAAGGCAATGGAATGTTACAATGGAACCAGTAAGGCAAAAAGCTAAATAAATGAAATTCAGAAATGGAGGTTAAAAATGAACAGAGAACTTGAGCTTTTTATCGAAAAAGTAATTGCTGGAGAGAGATATTTCCTCACATTCCAAAAGCTTGCTTTCAATGAATATATTCTTATCTGTAAATTCAATATACACATCCATATTGGGAGCACCAACTGAATAGCCCGTTAATGCTGGCAGCTTCATTTCAAATTCAATATCCAGGCAGCTTTTTTCATTCGCTAACCAGGAATATGCTTCAAATGCATATCTCGACGACGAATGAACCGACCAGAACTTCTTTTTTAATTCATTTCCATCTCCGCTATTATACTGACTAATAAAAGTCTTTATTTGATTTTTCTTCTCGTATGGTGTGTTTAGCCATATTAAATTCTTTTTTATCATCTGGATCAATATATTGACCTGACTTTTCCTTACCAAGCCTTTCTCTTATTTTAATTTCCTGTTTCATGCCTGTTTTTTCTCCTTAGATTTGTCTTTATATCATAAACTTGCCAAAATCTAAACTCCATAGCCTCTCCCATATACCCTTTTCGCCAATAGGATGGCTGAGCTTGTTCCACCGAATTGCATGGCTCTGTATCATACAGATATTGATTTACTTCATCATTTGAAAACTGTTTATAGAAGAACTCCGCATCGTCACGTCCGATACATTTTAATAATAATCTCTCTGTTTCTAAGTCAATAGACATAAGGCATTCCCCTCAATCGTATGTATATCAATATTATATAATATAACTTGTTTTTCCGCATGGAATTTTAATGTATCTTGCGTAATATCACTGCCATGCACTCAATATGACTAAAGTTAATGGAATTGATAGAAGCTACTCCTTCAGTTTTTATGTTGAGAAACCCGCTTCACGCTCAACAGAGAAGCGAGCCGTCCGTAACAAAAATTATATAAAATAGGGCTATCGCATTTACTTCCTATGCAATAGCCCTCATCGGACTGAATAAGAAAATTATATTATTGGACAGGTTGTTACAGAATCCCTGTATTTAATTGAACAATCAATGGTAACGGTTCGAACATTCGCCTCCGGATGCTGTAATCTTCTTTTCATAAGTTGGATGGCCTGCTCTGCCATGAACTCTCTTTGAACATGAGCCGACGTTATCGGCGGATCAGAAATCTCAGAATAGATTACATCATCGAATCCTACCACACTGACCTCCTCAGGCACCTTAAAACCGAGGCCTTTTAACTGCTTTATTAATAAAAATGCTGTATGGTCATTGTTGCAAACAAATGCTGTAGGCATATCCGTTGGGAGTTGAATCTGCTGAAGTATTCCCTTATCGTCTCTATCATCAAGGCGATAATCGGCTCTCAATGGCAATTCCCCTTCCAGCATTGCCTTATAATAACCGAGATAACGGTCGTTGACACTGTTGGTATAGTTTAAATTTCCGACAAATGCTATCTTTTTATGGCCCTTGTCAATCAGGTGCGAAGTCAAATTATAACTGGCGCGGAAGCTATCTGAGACCACCGAGTCAGCTTCTACACCCCTATAGGAAAAGTCCAGGCAGAGAGTAGGTATTCCAAGACTTTGGACATGCATAACATACTTCCTGGAAAACTGTCCAAGAAACATAATGCCATTAAACTTATCTACTCCGGGATTTAATATGCTTCTTTTTTCATCCTCCCGGCTTACATAAAACAAAGAGAATTTCATACTATTGGCCCATCCAAGTTCTTGAAGATACTTATAAAGGCCGCTGTAGAATTTCTCATTTGGTTCAAAGTATACCTCTGAGAAAAGTACCGCAATGCTGTATTTCAAACGCCTCTTATACTCATAGCCCATCTCTTCTGCCTTTTTTAATATAATGCGCTTTGTTTCTTCTGAAATGTCCTGGCTGTTTTTAAAACATTTGGATACCGTCATTTTCGATATTCCCAGCTCTGTCGCTATATCCTGCATGGAAACCTTCTTCAAAACAGTTCACCTCTGCCCTTTTGCTGAGTTGCCGCCTTAATACTTCCGGCATGCCTTATTATTAATTGCATGAAACGGATTTTGAATAGTGAAATATTGTACTTCACAATCCGAAACCCCAACGTAAAGTATCGCTTGTTCTCCTATCAAATGAAGTCCCCCGGGGAAGAGGACATCTTCCAGGTCCAGTCGTTTACTTTCACCTGCCAGGAGGTCCCTGCGCTCAGCCAATATAACAGGAGGCGTAAAGGACATATCTTCAGGCGAGAATATAAAGGCCATGGGATAATAATGACGCGTTTTCTCCGGTCCGAAACATGCAATGTGCCCCAGTACACCTATCTTACCATCCGGAAGCAGAACAGCCTCATTTACACCGCCCCATTCCTCTTCTACGAACATATTTAAAAGAGGAGCTTCCTCCAAAATGGCAGGTGTTATGCTTTTGAAATCATCAACCACGGTAAAGCCTATTTTGCCCCGTCCGCCCTTTTCGCCCTGGGGCCTGGTAAAAATTCCAATTCTTTTATCCAAAAGCTCTACCAAACGTATATCTTTCATCCCTAAGGGGCCTTGCGTTAATCTTTCCAGATTCTCAAGAGTATCTCCATAGTAAAATGCCGTATGCCAGTTAAGCCATTCCGGATTCGTAGGATGCGGGAATACCTCTGTACCACCCAGTACATACTTTCCGCATACTTTTGCTATACTTGGGTCCTGGAGAGGATACCGTTTCATTTCTTCCATAACGCGATATACATCTTTTTCTATCTCGTGAAAAAAAACTGCTTGAGAAACCTCGCTGTCCCTTTTCTCAACACGGGCACAGATTATATTCTTCCCTTTGTAATGGAAAGGTGCGGTAGGATTATATACATCAAAGCCGTCTACACCAAGAAATGTAAGGCGTTTTGCCTGGATTTTTACAGCCTTATTTCTATAAGCCTCAAGCATTTTAGGTAACATACTATCCGTCATAATCTTCTCCCTTAAGTTTTTAAGCCCATGGAAACGAAAACCTCTTCCAGGGATATTTTTGCACGGGCAATTTTATCATCTGCCGCTCCATAATAAATAATCAGCATGCCGTCTTCCAGCAGGCATCCGCAGGAAAATACAACATTTCCAAAAAAGCCTTCCGCTTCATATTCCGTTTCCGGTTCCAATATTGCATTTTCCGTCTTTGCTATGATTTTATCCGGTTGTTTCAAGTCTGTCAACATGGCTCCCAGGCAGTACCGATTCTGCCTGTCCGCGCCATGGTAAATGTGTAACCAGCCTTTCTCCGTATAAATTGGTGGCGCGCCGCTTCCGATGCGTCCGCTTTCCCATCCATCTTCTGTCACTCCACAGACATGTTTATGATTCCCCCAGTGGATAAGATCAGGAGAAGAGGCCAGCCAGATATCGGGAGTTCCGATGCCATTAGGAACCGGTCTGTGGCATGCATAATATAAACCATTTATTTTTCTCGGAAATATCACTACGTCCTTATTTTCCGGCGGGAAAATTACGCCCATTCTGTGAAACTCACTAAAATCCGTGGTAATTAAGAGTCCGGGCATAACTCCCATATCAGATACTGCCGTATAAGTGATGCAGTACCTGTCTTCTTCTTCCATATAGGTAATACGGGGGTCTTCCATACCCCATCTCTCATATTTTCCGCAAAAAGGGATTGCCGGTTTTTCGTCTACCGTAAAGTTAATGCCGTCCATGCTTCTAGCAATACGCAGATGGGATATTGAAGTCAGATTGACTACACTTCTGAAACCCGCATCGTTTTTCAGTACAACGACCCTGGGATCGCTAATATCATATCTCTCCTGTATCTGCTTTCTGCTCAGTTTCCTGATGCAGATATCATCTATTTGTTCGTCATATACCGGGTAGCACAAATAATCTTCTTCCTGTATAGCACAGGATTCCGCTACTCTGCATAATAAAATATATTCGTTATCTTTTTTCGCTGCGCCGCAGTTGAACACACCGTCCACCTTCAGGAATTCCCTGGAAGGCTTTATGTCTGCGGCAGTTAAGATTGGCTTTTGTGGTTCTCTTATCATCTTTCTCACCAACTAGCGACTAAAATTCAATCGTATACTTGTTCTGTCTGTTTTATGGTCTGTTGTTATGACGCTTACATTCACAGTTTTACTGCCTTCCGTAAAGTCCTTCGTGTTAATCTCCACGTTATTTACATCGGAATAATACAGCTTGGCACCATCGATTTCCACGATTATCTGTTCCAGCTTAGTTTCAGGATTGGTATTAACTATATTAAGGTCTAATTTAAATTTACCCGAAACCTGCTCATTGTTTTGAAGATTATTTATACTTACACTCAGTGTATCGGATGCAATCCAAAGATTATTTGCATAATAATGACCGTCTTTATGTGTAATTTCACTTCCTGCAGGGAGCTCAATAATGACTGCCGCTTCATCAGCATCGAGCTTTAATTCATATTTGCCGGACACGTCTTCTGCAATCACCTGTTTTGTCACGCTGTTAAATAAATCCCAGCTGCCTTCCGGAAGCTCATAGGTTACTTTCTTATTCCTGTCATATGGATTATATAGGAGCCATACGGCATAACCGGGATCTGCTTCCATAGCATTACAATTAATCTTAAGAATCTTATCAACATCGGTCTTATCTACAACAGAAGCGAACAACCCTATATGCGCGCCGCTGTAAATAGACAGATCCGTGTTTGCCCACCCATAAACAGTGGGATCTCCGCCGATCCATGGTGTCTTCGAGTTGCCGCTTCTCCGTATGCCTTCATAAGGCACGGCATCTTTGGATATTTCTATGAATTCTTTTGCCGCCTTATCTGCGGATGCGGATTGATTTGACGGATCGGTCTCTCCTGAAAAGAAATACCGGGCGTTGGAAGATACGTTTAAATACCAGATTCCCATTGCTTTTGCATAACGGGTATCATGTTTCGCCAGGGAGGATAAGGCATATCCTGCGGCAAAGGTATTCATGGAAAAGGCATAGCCCCCTCCGTCTGTGGTACTCCCCATTAGTCCGTTCATGTTATAGTCTCCCCATGTGCCGACTATGGAGCCCCAGCCGCCTCTGGGAATAGAACTGCCATTAAAAACATCTCCCAGAAGATTATCAATATTATAATCCGTGTTCCTCTGCGCGTTCATCCTGGCAGCCAGGCCAGGCGCAAAGTACAACAACAGCTCGTAAAGAGCACTGCCGTCAAATTCATTGACATAGTCAAGACACTCCGAAACCGCTTTCGCATATTTTTCCTCGCCTGTCATTTCATAGCCCATCTGAAAAAGCATCGCCAAACCGGCTGCACAATCAGGTTCCTTCCATACCCCGTTATCATAGGGCTCCATGGTAATAAAATTGAAGCCCGTATAATTAAAGCTTTCAGTTTCCTTCATTATTAAAAAAGCTTCATACCATCTCTCTATGGTTGATAAAGCATCCCGGCGAATCTGCTCTTCCCGGGGATAACGGATGGATACCTGGGTAAACAGGATTGCAGGATAAATCAGATACCACATGGAGGTTGACGCAGATGAACCGGCGGGATTGTTTAGGATTATCCCCTCTTCCTCTGAATAATAGGCATGAAGCTGCTCTACATAATTGACTCCGTTCTGCTTGCTTTTATCGATTCCTATCTGGGTAGCACTTAAGACTGCGGCAACTGTCGCCACCGCTTCCTGAGAACCATTGTTTCCTGTCCGCCCATCACCGACATAGGCCGCAAAACCGAATGTGCTGTTGGTCTTATCCTGCCAAATCAAGGGCAAATAAGGGCCCGACGCATCCTCGTCAAATATGATATTGTCGTATAAAAGCGCCTTTTCCTTATAATCAAACCATTTATAATTTTTCGGAATCACACTATCATAACGATTGATGCGCGCTATCTCCTTTTGTCCAGTTATATTCTTTTCCGGGCTGCCTGAATTAACCTTTGCGCATCCGGTGGCCTGAAAAATCAGGCATAAAACCAACAGCAATACGGTTATTCTTCTCATACTCTTCTCACTTATTTAGTATTTAATAATAGAATTTCAGATACGGAAACAATTGCTTCAGGGCCGCCTGCCGGATAAATCCACAGCTTAACCTTGCACTTCTCACCATAAATGGATATGAAGTCATCACCCAATGCCTCTTTCAAATTAACGCCTGCATATTTGTTCCATTTTAAATTGTTGTCAGGCATAATATAGAAGCCCCATTGGTGATCTTCCATCGCGTTTTCAGGCACTACTTTCATACCCCAATTGCATCCGTCCGGGTTTTCAAAAATCTTTGCCAGGATCATTGGCTCCTTATTTAAATCAATTTCAAAGTAACCGGATTCCAAGCCTCCCCATCCGTCTGAAGCAGCTTTAATCGTAACATAGCCATCCGTGTCATTTACACTTTCTACACTGCCTGATCCGCTTCCCTCGATGGGAGTCTGCATTGTTCCCCAGGACGCGATGTCCTTGTAGCTGAACTGCTTAACTACTTGCCACCCTCCTTTGCTGCTGCAGCCTATAAGAAGAGATGCAGCCATTGCCAGGACTAATACTAACGCGATTACTTTTTTCATCATCATTCCTCCATTCTTAATTACTTATTCTACCCTTTCCATATATGTTTTGCTTAACCCTTAATTCCTCCCAGCTTTATACCCTCCATGAAATATTTCTGGGCGTAAAGCAAAAGAGCAATAATCGGGATTAATGCCATGCATGATGCCGCCATCAGCGGTCCCCAGAGTGTCTCTCCCGTCATGGAGCTGAAAGACGCCAAGGCAAGCTGTACCGTATATTTGTGTTGAGAATCAATGTAAATCAACTGTCCAAGCAAATCGTTCCATGTGCCCATAAAGGACCATAGGCTTATAGTTACTAAAGCCGGTTTTGCCATGGGTATAAAGATCATGTAAAATACCTTAAGATTTTTCGCGCCGTCCAGCCAGGCCGCTTCCTCGTAGTCCTTAGGAATCGTTTCAAAGTACATGCGCATAAAGAAGATAAAGGAAGCGGAACCGCAGAACGCGGGAAGCACAAGCGGTACATAGCTGTCAGAAAGCCCTAAATGGGACCATATCATAAAGGTAGGTATCATGGTAACCTCATAGGGCAACATCATGGTAGCCAACAAAATCATAAACAGTATGTTCCTGCCCTTAAATGCAAAGCGGGCAAAACCAAAGGCCACCAAGGCTGAAACAAATACCTCTCCTAATATTTTAGGAACGGCAATAATCACTGTATTCAGCATATTTTTCGCGATTGGCACGACCCTTAATGCCTTTATGTAATTTTCGAATGTTATTTTTTGGGGTAACCATTTAATTGGAATGGAAAAGATATCATTTTCTACCTTAAAGCTGGTAGACACCATCCAGACAAATGGCAGCAGCATCATAACGGATCCCAGAACCAAAACCACGTATAAAGCTGTCAACCTGCCTCTGCCCAAATGCTTACCCGTTTTTTTGCGTTTTCCCCAACTCATATTCTCTCCCCATCCTGACTCTACTCACTGTATACCCAGTATTTTTTCGTCCAGTTCACAATAATGGTCAAAAGGAGAATGATTGCAAACAGTATCCATGCCAGTGCTGTCGCATAACCCATCCTGTAATGGCTGAAGGCCTCCTCGTACAGGTAAACCATATAGAAATTGCCTTCCTTGCCTGCTCCGCCCAATACATAGGCATCTGTAAATTTGCGAAAGGCCGCAATAATTCCCAGAACCAAATTATAAAAAATAATTGGTGTCATCAGGGGGATGGTGATATATTTCACTTTCTTCCACGTATTTGCCCCGTCTATCATGGCCGCGTCATACAAATCCTGCGGGATGTCTTTTAACGCAGCCAGATATGTTAGCAGGCTTCCTCCCGCTCCCCACATCGCCATGATAAGGTAGGAAGGCAGCACCCAATCAGGGTCATACAGCCAATCAGGCCCTTTAATATGGAAGAAGGATAATACACCGTTAATCAGACCGTAGCTTGGATCAAGTATCCACTTGAATACAATAGCAACAGCAACACCTGAGACAATTGCAGGCATATAATAGATAACCCTGAAAATTCTCATTCCCTTATAATTCTTTGAAACCATTACTGCCATGGTCAGGGAAGTTGCTATAATAAGAGGTACCGCAAGAATGGCATACCGGAAAGTTACCCATAAGCTTTTTATGAATTCTTCCGATCGGAAGACATTTTTAAAATTATCCAATCCTATGAATTTCGCATTCCCCACAATATCCCAATCGGTCAGGCTGATATAAGCTGCTGCCAGCATCGGAAAGGCAGTAAATACAATCAGGCCGATCAGCCATGGAAGTATGAAATAAAACCCTGCTCTTTGTCTTTTCTTCATAACCTGTCGCCTTTCATTTAATCTATCTTTTACTGATCAAATCCTGCGAGTAGGCCTGGATCTCATCCATCTGGCTCCTGTAATCGAAGGACGCATCATTTAACAGCGATACATAAAGGTTATACCAAAGCTTGTCGTTAATATCCGACCATTCAGGTATGTAGTTTGCGGAACGGGCATAATCCATGATATAGGCAATGGTCTCCATTGCCACTTCCTTCTTTGGATTAATCTTAATAACATTATTTATTGAGCCCTTTACCGGCGGTACGATCTTCCATTCAAAAAAGGCTTTTGTTACGGCTTCCAGTGCCTTATATGCCAAATCGTTTCCTTCAAGGCTCTTAGCCATTACAGTAGACGCCGTCCAGTCAAAGCTCCATGGGCTTCCGTCATCGCATACCGGCATAGGCGCATAACCAATCTCAAACTTCTCCGATTCATCCATCTTGTCGACCTTGGTTTCAAAATTGTCCTGTACCCCGCCAAAGAACATGGCAACACGCTGCTTTTCAAACCAGACATTGTTGGAGCCAAGACTGGCCACTTCGGCATACCTGGGGCTTAGGCCTTCTTTAATAATCGTCTGCAGATAGCCCATGCCCTTCTTGGCTTCCTCTGAAGCCAAGACAATCGTCTCGCCGTCTTTTGCAATGATATCACCACCACCGGCCCATATGAAGGTTTCGATATTCGGCCATCCGTCAATTATCGTTCCATACACTGTATTTCCTTTGTATTCCTTGCCCGATACCTGGCGGCATATATCAATGAATTCCTCCCATGTCCAGTCGTCGGTAGCAGTCGGGCATTCAATTCCCAACTCATCAAACATGGTTTTGTTATAAAAGACAATGATTGGATTAGCTATCCATGGCAGTCCCCAGTAGGAGCCGTTATATTCCGCCGATGCCAATACCCCTTCATAATACATATCCGGGATCAGACTATCACTATGCTTGAATTGCTCTGTGATGTCAGCCAGCGCTCCCATCTTCGCATATTTTGAAATCAACTCCTGGGTAAGCCAAAAGAAATCAGGGCTGTTTTTTGCGGCAATCTTCGTAGAAATCTTTACATAATAGTCGGAAGGAATACTCAGCACTTCGATTTTATATTCACCTGCGGCTTCTTCATTAACTTTGTCGATCACAGCCTGGAATTCCTCAAGTTCCGTACCGGCCGCCCAGGTCGCAAAGGTAAATGTGTTTTTATCCTTGCTATTTTTACTGCAGCCATTCAGCATGCTTAAAACTAATAAAAACACGATCCATATTAGGATGTTTCTTTTCACTTTTGCCTCCTCCCTTGTTTTTGTAACTTTACACTATAATTATATTATAACCTGTCACCTGAATATGTCAATATTAAAATACTGCATTTTGCACAATTTTTAAGTTATTTACTGCGGATTATAAGGAATTATTACGAAACGTACAGGTATTTTGTAACTATACATCTATACATGGTTAGTTCAATTACGCGTTCGTATATAACTAAGCGTATAAAATAATAAGCTCGAAGAAATGAGTGAAGACGGTGACGCTTGGAAGAGTTACTAAGATAGCCGTTCATTTTATGCATAATAAATAAAGCCAGGTGCCGAATAAGCAGTACAGGATCGGTCTCCTGGCTGATGATTTATCGCTAATTCCAGCGGTTATATTACATAAATGAAATGAGTAAAATATGAACACTTTGGCGTTCTGCACGGCTGCAGCATTTTTAGCGCGGCTTTTTACGATATAATCATTATGCACTAATCTCTCTATATCATCATCCGTATATTCAGCTATTTTTTATAATCAAATCCATTAAATGCCCGGCGGAACCCTTCCCTCTTCTTCAGTATGATCACCCATGACAATCCTGCCTGAAATGATTTGAGCAACAACATCTCAAATAAGTAGTCGTCATCATGTGAAAGTTTCCCCATTCATTGTCATGGTAACACTCCGAAGCTGAATCCACCCATGAGCAACGCCTGATGTAATTATCCTGTTCGATTCGCAATCATTCGTTGAAATCGAGATCGTATCTCGTCCCGTATGAGAAAAGTACCGCATCTTCAAGATTTATCTTTAATATGATAGTATTCTCGTCCTCAAAATTGTTGTGTCCGTTGTCAATCCATGATGCAAACACCTTGCGAAGTTTACCGGCAATTTCCTTATTCTCCACTTTCCCGAAATATCCAAGGTTTTCGCCCTTACCCCTGGCGGAAAACCATTCCGCACAGACTGAAATATTGGGGTTCTTTGTAATCTGCCGCATTTTGCTGGACAGTGCATGGGTAATAACGTAAAATGCTCCTTCCTCGTAATATGCATTCACGAATCTTACTGCCGGATAATCTCCGTTTATTGTGCTAAGCGCAATTACCGTGTCCTTCCCGAAACGATCATTTATTATTTTTAATGCTTCCTGGTTCATAATAACCTCCTTTACTCGATCTCTATCGATAAGATATTAATCCGCAGAACGGCAAAGTACACCCTTTCATTCGGAACTTCCTGCTCACTCTCGTTCAGCAGATAGTCAATACTGCACTCCAAAAGCCTGCTGAGCTTTATCAGTTTCTCCGTCTCAGGAAAGGCCATATCGATTTCCCAACGGGATACTGACTGGCGTGAAACTTCCAGTATCTCTGCCATTTGCTCCTGTGTGAGACCTTTTCTTTTTCTTAAGAAAGCTATTTTCTCACCTGTCGTCATTTCTTTCACTTCTGTACTACAGAATACTATATTTTATTTTTTATGAAAATACATTTTAAAGTGCTGATTGCATCATTTAGAGTGCTTTTACTGATCAATCGGTAATGTTGGTACCGAAAGATTTTTTCGCAAATTTATATCCTGCTTGGTAGAAAACAGCTAGCCAGCAATTACTCTTGAATTACCCATGGCATCCAGTTCCTCAAGATGGATCATACCATATAGCGCTTGATTCCCCAATCCTTACTTGCTACATAACGTAATCTTGCGCAAACCAGTAATAATGCAGAATTCCCATCAGGAAAGGTGCCAACAACCCTGGTCCTGCTTTGGGAACACACCTTCATAGCAGGTGGTTTTATTGTATAAGATACAAACAAGTAAGGCACTCTATGATGTCACATCATAAAGTGCCCTTTAGCTGAAAAAGAATAATTAAGTCATAATTCAAATAACAGAGTATTAGTACTTTACGTTTTAATTATTTTGTCAACTTTCTCACTGGAACAGCTGTCCTTGCTCCCGTTGTCGGTTCCGCTCCCATCCCTAGATATGGTGCATCATCAGATCTTTCCCATCCAAACCGTTCAAAAGGATAATTTTCGATAGCTTCATTCACGATTCCGATTGCAATAGGGGAATCGTTTGGATCCTCATATGGCATACCGTTAAAGTATAGATAAGTGCATGGTGGCAATTCTGCGATTTCATACCCGTCAGGAATAGGCTTGCAGTAATCCAATGGAACTTCAACGAAAAATGCGTAGCCATTTGTATTCGGTTTGATTAAGAATTGTGGCAAGCGCCCTCCAACTGCAGTATCAAACTTTTCGGGAATGCTGTTGAAAAAACCCTCCCATTCACAACCAACTTCTTCACATACTGAAAAGTAGTCGGTTGCATTATGACGCAGAAAAATCAGTTTTCTTGCCGGTCTTTCTACTACTGTTACCGTAACCGTTTGAGATACTTATTCATTCATCATAGGCTCTATGCCTCCTTTAAGTATGAAGTAGGCTTCAATGGGATGTTGGACAAACCAGTTTATCGGTGGGATTTCGGAGTGATATTTTTGCGGTGTGAGCCCAAATTGCCGATAAAATGCCCTGGTAAATCCGTCATGTGAATCAAAGCCGCTGCTTATTGCCACATTCACAACTTTTTCATTAAAAGACTGCAAGGTCTGTGCCGCTTTAGTAAGCCGAAGAGCGCGGATGGTCTCAAAAAGTGTCCTGCCCGTTAATTCTTTAAAAATCCGTGCGGCATGGTATTGAAATAAATGTAAGCCACGAAAATAGATCATCTTATAAAACATCCATCCTGTTTCCTCAACTCTATTAAAAATTTCCGTTATCTATTCTGTCAACTCAACCCTACCAATTTTTGGGTTCAAATTTTACCTCAAAAATAATCGTCGATTTGCTTCCATGTACGTATTTTGGACATTTAGGTTGAGTAGACAACTTGGATGTGCTTCCGGAAACCTAGTAAAATAAAGGCTTACAGCCGCGATAGAGTAGAGCAGTGGGGTTTCCACCGCCCCCTCATCAAACCGTACATGCGATTTTCCCGCATACGGCTTTCCGATATTCTTCTTCCTTCAGCATTCAACCGCAAATACTTGC
>JAAYHD010000037.1 GCA_012735495.1 Clostridiales bacterium
GACCAGCTTTCCAGGAACCATCCCCTGCTGTCCTTAAATACCTGAGGTTCTATTATATACACATCCTGCAGTTTGGTCTTTATGATATTCATGCCAATGCTCCTGTTTCATTATATTGGTTAGTATCTGATTTTCCCCTCGGCAACCTTGAGCAAATGCTCTCCGTATGATGATTTGCTGTAGTATTCCGCGGCTTCGATAAGCTTCTCCCTGGTAATCCAGTCATTTATATACGCTATTTCCTCAAGGGCTGCTATCTGTATTCCCTGTCTCTTCTCAACAACCCTGACAAACTCCGACGCTTCGCTTAAGGAGTCCGTGGTACCTGTATCAAACCACGCATACCCTCTGCCAAGAAGCACCACATTAAGAGTTCCTTCTTGAAGATACAATTTATTAAGGTCGGTTATTTCAAGCTCTCCCCTGGCCGAGGGCTTTAATCTCTTGGCAAAATCGCATACCCTGTTGTCATAAAAATACAACCCGGTGACGCAGTAATTCGATTTCGGATTCTCCGGCTTTTCCTCAATGGATATGGCCTTTCCGTTTTTGTCAAATTCAATTACACCAAATCTCTCCGGGTCATCGACATAATATCCGAATACCGTGGCGCCTTCCTTTCTTGCGGCCGCTTCCTTAAGATGCTTTGACAGGCCGCTTCCATAAAATATATTGTCGCCAAGAATCATCGCGCAGGAATCCCCGTCAATAAAATCCTCTCCAATGAGGAATGCCTGTGCCAGGCCGTCCGGTGACGGCTGTATCGCATAGCTTAAGTTTATTCCGAACGCGGAACCGTCCCCCAGCAGCCTCTCGAAATTCGGGATATCCTTTGGCGTGGATATAATAAGGATATCCTGAATCCCTGCCAGCATAAGGGTTGACAGGGGATAATAAATCATTGGCTTGTCATATACAGGAAGAAGCTGTTTTGATGTAACCAATGTAATCGGATACAAACGGGAACCGGTTCCCCCGGCTAATATAATTCCCTTCATATAATGGGCTCCTTTAAATAATTATAATTTCTCCGATGAAATTGTCGATGGTAATATTGATGATATTATTGTTAATACCATGTTGTCTTTGAAGCTCTGATGGCGTAATTGATTTTGACAACAAAATGTCTAATAGATATTTTTGTTTATTGTTGCATAATAGCTGATTAATCAGTTATTTTCAAGCTTCAGGTCAAATCCTTGCCCGACGATATCATTTACAATCCTCTGCCTGACAGGATTGACATTCTTAAGCTTCGTCACAACCTGGCTGCTGAAGCTGTCGACCCTTTTGTTGGCCTGTCTTAAGTCATAGTATGTCTGCATGATTTCGTCATATTCCTTGATTAATTCGGAGTAGTTATCAAAGCATTTGTACTTGTTCTCAAACATCCTAAGCCTCATGTCCATCCTGGGCTTAAGCTGCGGCTCCTGGTTAGGGTAACCGAATCCAAGTCCTAGTACCGGGAAGGTCAGCTTCGGAAGCCCCAGTATTTCTATGGTTCTTGCCGGGTCATTCAGTATGCTTCCATAGTACACTGTTCCAAGTCCGAGGCTTTCTGCCGCGTTTACAACATTCTGGGCCATCAGGCATGCATCGGTAAAGCCCTGGAAGAACCGGTCCATATCGGATATGCTGTCCTCATGACAGTCCTTTTCGGCCGCAATCCGGCCGTTCCTGTACTGGTCCACTATAAATATCCACAGTTCGGGCATCCTTGCCACATACTCCTGCTTGCATACGTCCGCAAGCTCCTTCTTTATACCGGCATCGGTCACCCTGATAATTGAACAGGCCTGCATGCTGTTCGATGTAGCCGTTCTTTCAGCCACCTTGATCAACAGATCTATTATTTCCCCAGGAACCTTGTCCTGTGTATACTCCCTTATTGTCCTATGCTCAAGCTGCGCTTTAATCATATCATTAATGTGTTCCATATGCTGCCCTCCTGATTCCTGCTCTGCTTTCTATACTTGGTAATTATACCATGAAAAGCCGTGAGTGTCAGTATAATTTTGCAATGATGCCAGGTACCATATTGTTACACCATTTAACATTTTTATAAAGGTGCCTGGCACCAAAAACAGGCGCCATCATCTGACGCCTGTAATTGCATAATTGTATCTGATGCTTAGGTATCAATCCACTGTCGTAAAACCCATCTTCACCCTGAACTGGTCCCCGTCAATCTCAACCTTGAAGCTTCCGCCGCATGCCCTTGCGAAGCTTTCGGCAATGGACAGCCCCAAGCCGCTTCCTTCGGTGGACCTGGACTTATCCCCTCTTGAAAACCGCTGGAGAACCTCTTCGGCCGTAAAATCCATATCATATGAAGCGGTATTTTTTATTGATACATCAACATTCCTGTCATGTGTCACCATGTCAATGAATACCCTGGTCCCCTGAAGCGAATACTTTAGCGCATTTCCTATTACGTTCTGGAACACCCTGTACAATTTCTTCCCGTCAGAGAAGATATAAACAGGCATTTCCGGCAGATTGGCCTTTATACGTAATCCCGATCTCGCAATGTCATCCTCCATATCGGCCAAGGTCTGTTCGACGAGCTTTTTCAAATCAAGCCTTTCAAGCTCGAGCGGCAGGTTACCGCTCGTGCTTTTTGCCAGGTCAAACAGGTCGGATACAATGTTCTTAAGCCGCCCTGATTTCTCAGCCAGTATGTTCACATAATCCCTTGCGCTCTCGGGCAGGTCCTCCTTCGCCAGCAAATCCACATAGCTTATTATCGATGTAAGCGGTGTCTTAAGGTCATGGGAAACATTGGTTATCAGGTCCACTTTCATTTTCTCGGATTTCATTTGCTCCGCAAGGCTTTCCTGGAAGCCCTGGTTTATTTCCTCGAACGTCCTGTTGTTCTCGTAAAAATACCAGAATATAATTATCCCTTCTAAAACCACCGGAACCAACGAAGCAAAAAGATTCCGGGTCGTCAAAACGAGTATGAATGTCATAAACACCATTCCGCCGCTTGCCGCCGTAAATATCGCTTGCCTTCTATAGAGCGATTTGGTCAGCGGGTAATGCGAAAACCTGCTGTCATTAAAGAAGCTTCTTATAAATCCGCTTATTCCGATAAATATTGCTCCAATCAGGCTGTGCTTCAGCAGTTTCCCGGCCTTGATCTTCCTGACCAGGCTGAGAAGGATCACACCACAGACGATTGTGGTCAGCGCGGTAATGGTTCCTGCGCAAACAAGCAGAATAACCTGCTGCATGCTAAGTATGGGTTTTTTCTCGGAAAGGTGGTAATCCCACAGGAAATTCTCCATTCCAAGCGCCCAGAACAGGCCTGTCAGTAATAGGACGCTAAGCTGAATGTCACTGTAAATCTTGTCCATATAAGGTGACAAATGCACCTCGTCATCCCCAGCCTTTCTTCCGGTTACTGAAATCAGGTAAATAACACATATAAGGGAAACGATACCCGCCTGCAATAATGAAATAAGGAAAGAAAGCTGCAATTTTCTTTCTTCATTCCATTTCTCCTGCTTCTGATCCATGTATTCCTGCGGATACACCAGGTATAATGTTATATCATCACCGAGATATATTCTGACGTTCTTGGACGTGTTCTTGCCAAAAACCCATTTCCCTTTTTCGAACAGATACATGTAATCCTCTTGCGCGAGTATCTCTCCCAGGCCGGCATTGCTTTTTACCTTTTCCCCGTCGGTGATGTAAAACATGTATTCCGGCTCCGGTTGAATGCTTTCGGTATCATTTACAAAATGATTTATTACATCCGCTATTGCATGCGTTAACTCCCCGTCCGTAAATGCTTCGCTCCGTACGTATTCCTTTACGAATATGGCCTCCGGATTCATGTCCCTGTTGCTGAGATATGTAACAAGGACCACTGACGCGGTTACCAGAATCACCGTCAATGCGAATGCAATGAATTTTGTAATATTGCTCCTGCTAAATCTTCTCAATTTTGTAGCCAATTCCCCACACCACCTTTAGATATTTCGGCTCCCTGGGATTGATTTCGATTTTCTCCCTAATCCTCCGAATATGGACCATTACCGTGTTTTCGACCGAGTATGCCGTCTCCTGCCATACCCGCTCATATATCTGCTCGGCTGAGAACACGCATCCTGCATTTCTCATAAGCAACTCCAGGATCTTAAATTCCTTTGCCGTGAGTTTCACCGGCTCCCCGTCCACATACAGCTCGGCTTTCTCCGTATCCAGGCATAGTCCGCCAACTACAATCTTCCCCGATGAGTTTGCGTTGTACATATC
>JAAYHD010000038.1 GCA_012735495.1 Clostridiales bacterium
ATTGTACAGCCATAGTTGAGAACCTCCTGTATGTTTGGATTGGACACCTAAATCATACATGATTTCTCACTATGGTTGTCAATTTTTTATTTCATTTTACTGTTGCATTTAATTTTACAACGAACCACCATAATTATTTTTTCTCCACCGCTTTCCTAATAAGAAGCCAGATTATGCAGCCCGCAATAATGGACAATACCACTCAGGATACCAGAAGACCTACAAGAAAAGAGGAGCATTAAAGCTCCCCTTATATCAAGATAATAAATTTTATTCCTTGATACACAATTGATTTTATCTGTTCACAGCATATATCACATGCCCGGTTTCTTTTGCCCGTAGTATGCGTTCGGGCCGTGCTTTCTTAAGAAATGCTTATCCTGGATGTACTTTGGCGCAGGAGCCGCATTTCTGTTGAGCTGCTCCGTCATAAGGTTCATCTTCGCAATTTCCTCCAGGACCACCGCATTGTGAACCGCTTCGGCAGCATTTTTGCCCCATGTAAACGGTCCGTGGTTTTTACACAGCACTCCCGGGACATACATCGGGTTAATATTATTGCTCTTAAATGTTTCTACAATAACCAGGCCCGTGTTCCTCTCATACTCGCTTTTAACCTCTTCCTCGGTCAGGCTTCTGGCGCAGGGTATTTCTCCATAGAAGTAATCCGCATGGGTCGTACCGTAACATGGAATGGACCTTCCTGCCTGTGCCCAGGCCGTTGCCGCAGGTGAATGAGTATGAACTATCCCTCCAATTTCGGGAAATGCCAGGTAAAGCTCCAGGTGCGTGGCTGTATCGGAGGAAGGGTTATAGTCGCCTTCCACCTTTCTTCCTGACAGGTCCATGACCACCATGTCCTCGGGTTTAAGCTCATCATAGCTTACACCGCTTGGCTTGATGACAAACAGGCCCTTCTCCCTGTCAATTCCGCTGACATTTCCCCAGGTATATGTTACCAGGCCCCGTCTTGGAAGCTCCATGTTGGCTTCATAAACTTCTTTTTTTAGCTTTTCCAGCATATTAACCACCTACCGCAGTACGTTGACCGCAGCCCTTTCTATTGCGAGCCCGGCGGTATAAAGCCTCATGAATTTCTCGAAGCCTTCCGCCTCCTTCGGGTCCGGTTCAACGGTTTTCCCTTTCATATTTGCAAATACCTTTTCTGCCAGGTACTTGTCAAGCGTCTCATTTTCTTTCCTGCGGAGCATGTAATCGGCAAGTATTGCGATTCCCCATGCGCCGCCCTCTCCGGCCGTCTCCATGACTGTAACCGGTGTGTTCATGGCTGCGGCAAGGATTCTCTGCCCTACTCCTTCTGTCTTGAACAGACCGCCGTGCCCCAGTACGCTGTCCACCTTCACATTCTCTTCCTTGAAGAGAATATCCATGCCAGTCTTGAGCGCGCCAAGGGCGGTATACAGATGCACTCTCATGAAGTTGGCCAGGTTGAACCTGGAATCGGGCTTCCTTACGAATAACGGCCTCCCTTCCTCAAAATGAGTTATATGCTCTCCTGAAATATATCCGTACGAGAGCAGTCCGCCGCAATCCGCATCGCCCTCCAGGGCCTTGAAATACAGGGTATCATACAGCTTCGGAACGCTTATATCCAGTCCTGCTGCCTTGGCAAATTCTCCGAATATCGAAACCCAGGCATCCAGATCGGATGTACAGTTGTTGCTATGAGCCATGGCAACCAGGTCTCCCGCCGGCGTGACCACCAGGTCAATCTCCTTGTGGACCTTTTTCAACTCATGCTCCAGCACAACCATGGCAAATACGCTGGTTCCGGCAGAAACGTTCGCTGTCCTTCGCGCCACGCTGTTGGTGGCAACCATGCCCGTTCCTGCGTCTCCCTCGGGCGGGCAGAACGGAATGCCAGGTTTTAGGTCCCCTTCCGGATCAAGAAGCTTTGCTCCCTTTTCCGTAAGCTTTCCCGCGTATTCACCCGCTACAAGGGCTTTGGGCAGGATATCACGCAGTTTCCACGGATATCCCCTGTCCGCAACCAGCTCGTCAAACTGCCGGATCATGCGCTCATTAAAGTCCTTTGTCTGCGTATCGACCGGGAACATTCCTGCGCAATCCCCAATACCAAGCACCCTTTCCCCGGTGAGCATCCAGTGGACATATCCCTCAAGGGTCACCATGTAATCTATATCGGGAACATGGGGTTCATTATTTAAAATTGCCTGGTACAGATGGGCAATGCTCCATCTTTGCGGAATGTTATACTGGAACAGCTCCGTAAGCTTGTCGGAGGCCGGTCCCGTAATGGTATTCCTCCATGTACGGAAGGGAACCAGCAAGTCCCCGTTTTTGTTAAATACCATATAACCGTGCATCATGGCGCTGAAACCGATAGCTCCGGCCGTGGTTAAGGTTATTCCGTACTTGTTTTTCACATCTTGCTTTAGGTTACGGTAGCTGTCCTGAACCCCTCCCCAGATGTCATCAAGGGTGTATGTCCATATATTATCGACATACCGGTTTTCCCAGTCGTGCTTGCCGGTGGCAATCGCCTCGTAATTCTCGTCCATAAGAACAGCTTTTATCCTTGTGGATCCAAGCTCAATGCCAAGGGTGGTCCTGCCCTCGGCAATGGCATTTCTTCTTTTTTCAATTACACCGTTATCCATAATACCCCTCCATTCCTTCTCTGATATTCCCGGAGGATTACCTGAAAGCAACCGAGTTCCACAGTAACTGGTTCTTAAGGTCCTTGATATTGGTATCCTTATCAATGTAAACAACCTCAATGCCCATGGCTGCTCCCCAATCGCCTATCTGCTCTGCGGTCAGGTCATAAGTGAATGCAGTATGATGTGCGCCTCCGGCAAGAATCCATGCCTCGGCTCCCACCTCAAGGTTAGGCATAGGCGTCCAGAAGGCTGTAGCCACAGGCAGTTTCGGCATGGGTTTTTCCGTCTTCTTGCATTCCACGTCGTTGACAATCAGCCTGAAGCGGTTGCCCAGGTCAATCAGGGAAACTGCGATTGCAGGTCCTGTCTTGGCGGTGAATACCAGCCTTGCCGGGTCCTCTCTTTCACCCATTGACAGCGGGCATACCCTTATGGCAACCGGTCCATCGGATATTGAAGGGCAAATCTCAAGCATATGGGCCTGAAGGATTCCCTCTTTGCCGGGAACAAGATTGTAGGTATAGTCCTCCATGAACGAAGTACCCTTGGCGTCCTTGATATCAGCCGTCATAATCTTCATTAGCCTTACCATGGCTGCAGTCTTCCAGTCTCCCTCGGCTCCAAATCCGTATCCCTTCTCCATCAGGCGCTGGATTGCCAATCCAGGAAGCTGCTTAAGATTACCCAAATCACCGAAATGGGTTACTATTGCATGATAGTTCTTTTCTTTCAGGAACTTTTCAAATCCAATCTCTATAGCGGCTTGGACGGCAACGTGCCTGCGGAACTCCTTTTCGTCCCTTCCGTCCAGAATGAGGTCGTATTTGCTGTAGTATTCCTCTACAAGCGCCTCCACCTCACCGGCCGGCACATCATTTACGTACTCATAGATTTCATTTACCGGATAAGCATCAATTTCCCAGCCGAATTTAATCTGCGCCTCAACCTTGTCGCCTTCGGTAACGGCAACATTTCTCATGTTGTCGGCAATACGAAGCACGCGGATATGGCTGCTTTCGGCGATACCGACGGCGGTTCTCATCCAGCTTGCTATGCGCTTAATAACCCTTTCATGGCTCCAATGGCCAACAATGATCTTGCGCTCTATACCCATACGGGATACGATATGTCCGTACTCCCTGTCACCATGGGCCGACTGGTTCTCATTCATGAAATCCATGTCGATTGTATCATAAGGTATTTCCTCATTAAACTGGGTATGTAGGTGGAGCAGCGGTTTCCTGTACTCCTGTAGTCCCAGGATCCATGACTTTGCAGGTGAAAACGTATGCATCCATGTAATAACACCGGCGCAGTTATCGTCCGCATTGGCATCGTTAAACAGCTTGCGGATAGAAACACTGTCAATCAGGGTGGGCTTCCATACCAGCTTAAACGGAAGCAATCCCGATTCATTCATCTTCTCAACGATTATTTTCGAATGTTCGGCAACGTGAGCCAGGCATTCGTCTCCGTATAAATCCTGTGAACCTGTTGCAAACCAAAATTCATAGTTCTTGCTTAACATTCCCATACCTCCTCTAAAATAATATTTACGTTATGAAAACAGAAACCAATATGTCATCTGTTATATGAAGACACTTTTGCTAAATACCATCTTATATAATTATCCAGTCAATAACAATATCTAAAAACTGCTCCTTAAATGATAAAGTTACCTATTCCGACATTAACCCTATTGTATTAGTACGGAATATAATTTATACTTTACTTATATTAAAGCCAAAGGAGGATGGGGAATAATGACGCTAAAACAGCTATGCGAAGAAATATCGTGCGGTGACCCCAACATGCTGGGAGAAGGCAGCCAAATCGGCTCCCGCATCATGTGTCCGGAGTATTCGCTGCATATAGAGGACAGAAAAACCTATCCTCTTTCCGGAGACGAACGGGTATTTATCCTATGCTGGGTCATACATCCGGAAAGGAAGCTCTACGGAACCATAAAACCTTCCGCTGTTTCCTTTTCCTACAGCTGCGGGTTTAATGAAAACTGTAAAACCCAGATGCATACCCACGAATACCTGGAGCTGGCATATATCGTGTCGGGGACATTTCGCCAGCGGATACTGGGCAAGGATATAGTTTTCAAAAAAGGAGAGCTGTGCCTTATAGACAAGAACTGTCTCCACCAGGATTACCTTGATTCCGAACCCGCGTGCATTTTATTCATTGGAATCGCAAACGAAATGTTTGACAGCATAATAACCAACCAGGCTGCGAACGAACGCATTATATCATTTCTTCAAACCGCACTTCTTAAGCAGAAGAATCTATGGCAGTATCTTCATTTCAAGCCCAAGGATCCCTCGGACAACAGGATCGAGGAATACCTGCTTGATTTGGTAAACGAGCTGATACTTCATGATAAGGCCTCATCCTACATATGTCATGGACTGCTTATGAGGATTTTCACGCTGCTTAGCACAAGCTACGATATCTCCTTATCCAGCAGGATGCAGAGAAAGATGAACTGGATACTGTTTGAGGAAATCATAAGCTATATCAAGCAGAACTACCGGGACATAACGATTAAGCAGCTTTCGAGGCATTTTCATTTTCATGAGGATTATTTTAATCGTATGCTGAAATCCAAGACCGGCATGACCTACATACAGTATGTCCAAAACCTGCGCCTTGAGGAGGCGGAAAGGCTGCTTCGCCACACCGGCCTTACCATTGATGAAATCGTTTCCCGGGTGGGTTATTCCAACAAGGGTTATTTTTACAAAATATTTATGGAGAAAAACCACATGACCCCGGACAAGTTCCGTAAAGAAATTTTATATTAAAAATTGAGAATAATTCTTGATTTTTATACCCGGATGGTGTATATTATTAATAGCAATCAATTATATTGTATACAATTATATTTATTATAAAATTATTTGCTTTTTGAAAGCTATGATTGACTGCTTAAGTATAAATTTTGAGGAGGTTTAAGAATGAACAGCGCATATGAAATACATCCAAATGTTTATTGGGTCGGAGGAAATGACAGGCGGATAGAACGCTTTGAGAACATGTTTCCCCTTACTAACGGTGTCGCATACAACTCGTACCTGATTATGGATGAAAAGACCGCTCTTCTTGATACCGTTGATGCCGCCATCAGCGCGGAGTACATTGAGAATATAAAATCCGTCCTTCAGGACAGGACCCTGGATTACCTTGTTGTCAATCATATGGAGCCCGACCACTGCGCCAACATAGAGGAAATCATGCGCCGTTACCCAAGCGTCCAAATCATCGGGAACGCCAAGACCCTGCAGTTTTTCAACCAGTATTACACCATGAACATGGCGGATCATTTTCTTGAGGTTAAGGAAGGTCAGGAGATTTCCCTGGGCAGTCATGTCCTGCGCTTCTACATGGCGCCGATGGTACATTGGCCCGAGGTCATGGTCACCTACGAAACCACCCGGGGCATACTGTTCGCCGCCGACGCTTTCGGGGCTTTCGGGGCCCTGTCCGGCAATTTGTTTGCCGACGAGGTCGATTACGACAGCTATTTCCTTGATGAGGCAAGGCGTTACTATACAAATATCGTTGGCAGGTACGGCAGCCAGGTCCAGGCACTGTTAAAGAAGCTCGAAGGCCTGCCGATAAACATGATCTGCTCCCTGCACGGTCACATCTGGCGTGGGGAAATGATTTCCTACATTTTGGACAAATACGATAAATGGAGCAGATACATTCCTGAAAAGAAGGGAGTCGTGCTGGCATACGCTTCGATGTACGGAAATACCGAAAACGCCGTATTGGCCCTTGCGTCCAAGCTTGCCAAAAGGGGCGTAAAGGACATGAGGATTTATGACGTGTCAAAAACCCATCCGTCCTACATCATTTCGGACATATTCAAGTACAGCAACGTTGTTTTTGCCTCACCTACCTACAACATGCACCTTTACTTCCCTATGGATTCCCTGCTTAGGGAGCTGTCGGTGCTGAACATAAGCAACCGCAAGGTATCCCTGATCGGAAACCACACCTGGTCCTCAGCCGCGCTTAAAACCATGACAGAACTGGTAAACGGCATGAAGAACATGGAAATTGTGGGAACTCCGATTGATATCAAGTCTTCATTGAGAGAAGACAGGGAGCATGAGCTTGACGCCCTGGCGGATGCGATAAGCGAATCCCTGAAAGATTGATGTTCCTGTCACTATACACCGATTTTTGAGTAAAGAATCATAGCTAAATGAATGATAACACAGACAAATGCAAAGAATATAAACGGAAAGTCATCGGAAGACAATGTCCTCCGATGACTTTTATCTTTGAGCCTTATGTTTGAATTACTATTAATTTACATTCAGCCGGATTTTTCCCTTCTGTTTACAGCTCAATCATGTATTTTTCCGGTTCATACAATAGCTTTACTTCGACCTGCCTGCTTTCCGATTTATCAATATGTACCTTTGTAAATCCGATAAGCCTCTTGTTCTCGGACGTATCATAAACCTTGATAACAACTTTCCCGTCATATTTACCGGTGTTTTTCACCGTCAAGGCCATTTCCCCTCCGCAGATCTTATCGTCCCGGTATTCGAAGGTGCTGTATGACAAGCCGTATCCGAACGGGTAAACCACATCGCCCTTAAAGAAACGGTATGTACGGTTTTCCATTGAATAATCCTCAAAGGGCGGCAAATCGTCCACGGACTTATAGAATGTCACAGGAAGCCGTCCGCTGGGATTGGCCTTGCCGAATATTACGTCCGCCAGGGCATTGCCTCCTTCGGCTCCCGGATAGAAGCATTGAATAACCGCATTGCAGTTCCTGTCCTGGTCGGATAAATTGATACAGCTTCCGGATACGTTGACAAATATTATAGGTTTTCCAACCTTCTTTATTTCTTCGTATAATCTCTTCTGTGACGGTGGCAGCTCTAAATCGGCCTTGTCTCCGCCCAGCGCTCCGTTGTAGGCGTCCCCTTCTTCCCCCTCCATCGAAGGATTAAGGCCCATGCAGAGGATGACCACGTCGCTCTTTTGCGCCGCAATAATAGCCTCCCTGGTCGGATTCTCCTCCCAGCTGTTAATCGTGTCGTCAAACATTTTACAGCCTCTTGCATATATAACCCTCGATGAAGCGGCATCCCGGATACCTTGAAGAAGAGTTGAATACCTGCTGGGCGTACCGTTATAGTTGCCCAGCAATACGGATATGTCGTCCGCATTCGGACCTATTACCGCAATTGTCTTGCCCGGATCAAGCGGCAAGATTCCGTCATTCTTTAATAAAACAATGCTTTCCGCCGCCATTTTCCTGTTCAGCTCGCGGTGCTTCTCACATTCGATTACCTCGTAAGGGATATTGTCGTACTCACAATCGTCATCAAACATACCCAGCCGGAATCTTGCTTCAAAAAGCCGCTCGACAGCCTCTGTTATGGTTTCCTCGCTGACCAGTCCGGATGCTACGGCTGTTTTCAGCCATTTGTAAGCATCCCCGCAGTTTAAGTGGCACCCGTTGTTGACCGCAAGAGCCGCGCTTTCGGCATAATTCGCGGTTACTTTATGATGGTTGTTTATATCGCAGATTGCTCCGCAGTCGGACACAACATAACCGTCAAAACCGAACTCCTCAAACAGAACCTTTTTAAGATAGGTCTTGCTTGCACAGGCCGGTTCACCGTTAATCCGGTTGTACGCTCCCATGACCGCAGAGGGTTTGGCATTATCTATGCAGTATTTGAAGGCCCACAGGTATGTTTCATAAAGGTCCTTGTCATTTACCCTTGCATCAAAGCTGTGCCTTTTGCTTTCCGGACCGCTGTGGACAGCATAGTGCTTTATTGTGGCATCAACCTTCCTGTACTTTCCGTCGCCCTGCAGTCCCTTGATAAATGCCACGCCCATCTCACCCGTAAGGTACGGGTCCTCACCGTATGTTTCATGTCCGCGTCCCCAGCGGGGATCACGGAATATATTGATATTTGGCGACCAAAACGTAAGCCCCTGATAGATTAATGTGCTTCCGAACTTCCTGTACTCATTATATTTTGCCCTGGCCTCGTCGGATATTGCAGTTGCCACCTCATGCATAAGCTCTGTGTTAAAGCTTGCCGCCATGGCTATGGCTTGGGGAAATACGGTCGCGACTCCCGAACGCGCCACACCGTGCAGGCATTCGTTCCACCAGTTATACGCCGGTACTCCGAGCCTTTCTATAGCAGGCGCGTCATAGCACATCTGCGAGATTTTCTCCGCAAGGGTCATCTTACCGACCAGCTCTTTTGCCCGTTCCCTGAATGATTTCATGTTATCACACCCCTTAATGAATGTTTATTTTCACTTTTTTGCTTTTTTCGAATATCATTACAATTATTAAACATCATAATTTCCTTTAAGTCAATGTAATTTCTTATTTTCACATTGTTGCTGTCTATATTTTACAGGCAACAAGGACACATAAAGCTGTGCTGATAAAGTCTGACCATTTAAAATTGCCGTCAACAGCGGCAATATACAGCTGCGGTATTTTCAAAAAAACAGACGGTGAACTGCTTATTGGTTCACCGTCTGCTTAAAAGGCGACAACCAGATTCGAACTGGTGATCAGGGTTTTGCAGACCCATGCCTTACCACTTGGCTATGTCGCCGTACATTTATTCCGCTAGTTATTTTATTATATCAACTGTCCATTTATACGTCAAGAGTTGAACCTAATGCAGATAGCGTAACTTTACTGTAGGAAATAGATAGACAGAGAGCACCAAAGATGTGTTAATAGAAATCACATCTACACTATAGCTTTTTATTCATACTTTTACAAGCCCCAAATGTGTGTATAAAACCA
>JAAYHD010000039.1 GCA_012735495.1 Clostridiales bacterium
GTTGCCCTAATTATTTCGTTAAGGCTTGCACATCACTTTTTTTCATGTTACTTTGTTCTTAGTCGTTTCCATTAGTAGGCTTTTTTCTTTTTAGAGCTCTACCAAAGGTCTTTCAGGTCTCATTTTTTCATACTTAGTTAACAGAGCCAAATTTATTATTTATTCATGGTTGCTTAAGCTTAATCTGTTACAGTTCTATTTCTTACTCTTTTATTTTCTATAATAAAAGATAAATGATAATATAGCTATTTCTTTTCGAGACATGCATTGTATTTACAAATCTTGAAAAAGAGAATCCCCCGGGCAACTCCTCTAATAAGTTAAAAATTATAAAGATCCTGCCTGCAGGGTATTTATTTATAAGGAATTGGAAAAAATGAATCATAGCATTAATGAACTTATAGGAGAATTATAATATGGCACAATGTGTGGTAATCGCAGATGACCTAACCGGTGCCAATGCAACCGGTGTTTTGCTTAGAAAATCAAACTTCAGCGCATATACCGTACTGAACTCGGAAAGGCTGGACCTAAAGCTGCTGTCTGAAAGCAACTGCATAATATACCCGACCGAAAGCCGTGCGGTGGACCCGTCCGTAGCATATAACCGCGTCCATAATGTGGCAATGCTTCTTAAGAGTGATGATGTCCTGGTGTATTCCAAGCGCATCGATAGTACGTTAAGAGGCAATGTAGGAATCGAAACCGATGCCATTTTGGACGCACTGGGAGACGATTATATCGCAATAGCGGCACCATGCTTCCCCGAGGCCAACCGCATTGTATCCGGAGGATACATGCTGGTCAATTCCGTTCCGCTTCATAAGACGGCAGCTGCCGCAGACCCCAAAAACCCGGTCAAAACCTCCTCCGTCAGGGAAATATTTGAAAATCAGACGAAATACCCGGTCACATCCCTGTTTATCGGTGACATTATGAGGGGAAAGGACCATATCTCAAAAAAAATAAATGAATATAAACGGGAAGGTGTCAGGATAATTATCTTCGACTGCATATCCAGGGATGATCTGGATGTCATAGCAAGCGGAGTAATTGACAGCGGCGTCCGTTTTGTTGCGGTTGACCCCGGCACATTCACCGCAACCGTATCAAGAAAGCTTATTACCCCCAATGCGTTAAAAAGCAGGAACAAAATCCTTGCGGTAATCGGCAGCGTTAACGAGGTGGCAAGACTGCAGGTGGACGAATTGTTCCTGTCCCAGGAGGTCCTGAATGTGTTCGTGGATACAAGGGAGCTTGTTGAAAGCGCGGAAAGAAGACAAACGGAAATAAACCGGGTTGTGGACGAAATACTTGGCAAATGCCAAAATAATGAAGTATGCACCGTTATTGGAAACGGCATCATGCCGGAGAACAGGCTGGACTTGGACAGCTATGCAATTCATTATAACCTTGCAACGGAGGATATAAGCAATTTCATCAACAATTCCATGGCTGAAATCACACACCGTATATTAACCGGGAATCCCGATTTTAAAGGCCTTTACACCAGCGGCGGTGATATTACCGTTGCCGTAAGCAAAAGATTTCAGACCTGCGGTATACGGCTCCTGGACGAGGTGGTGCCTCTTGCTTCCTATGGAGAATTTATCGGCGGTGAATTCGACGGGCTGAAGATTGTTACAAAGGGCGGTATGGCCGGAGACAAGGACGCATTAAGCAGGTGCATCCATTACCTGAAGGAAAAATTATTTATATAAATTGTAAATATGCAAGAAAAAGATATACAATATAAATATTAATTGGAAAAACTACAAATAATAAAAATACAAAAGGGAAGGTGTCCGATATGAAACCATTAATAGCCGTACCGATCGGCGATCCGGCAGGAATAGGACCGGAAATTGCAGTTAAGGCAGCTGCAGATAAAGAAGTTTTTAAAAAGGCCCGCTGCATCATAATAGGGGACAGAAAGGTTATTGAGGATGCGATGGCTTTTACAAAGTCTCCGTTGAAACTGAATATTGTCCAAAATCCGGATGAGGGCATGTATGAAGAAAATGTCCTGAATTTGATTGATTTGGACAATGTTGATATGAATGAATTTAGAATTGGTGAAATCAGCGGCATGTGCGGCAAGGCGGCTTATGAATATATTGAAAAAAGCATTGAGCTTGCCAAATCCGGCGAAGTGGATGCCGTAGCTACCGCTCCGATTAACAAGGAAGCCTTGAAGGCCGGAAATATTAATTTCATTGGTCATACCGAGATATTTGGCGAACTGACCGGTACAAAAGATCCTCTGACCATGTTCGAAGTCCGTGGTTTGAGAGTGTTCTTTCTCACCCGTCATGTATCCTTAAGAAAAGCCTGTGACATGGTTACAAAAGAGAGAATCAAGGATTATGTGAAAAGATGCAAGGAGGTACTGAAAACCCTTGGAGTACAGGATGGCACAATGGCCGTTGCAGGCCTGAATCCCCACAGCGGCGAACACGGCCTGTTCGGTGACGAGGAAGTGACTCACATAATCCCGGCTGTTGAAGAACTGCGTGCGGAAGGATACGATGTTGCCGGCCCCATCGGCGCCGACTCGGTATTCCACCTGGCTCTTAAGGGCCGCTTCAACAGCGTGCTGTCCTTATATCATGACCAGGGCCATATTGCCACAAAAACCTTGGATTTTGAAAGGACCATATCCATCACGGGCGGCATGCCTATTCTCCGTACCTCGGTCGACCATGGAACCGCGATGGACATAGCAGGAAAAGGCATTGCCAGCGAAGTAAGCATGGCGGAAGCCATTCTTATAGCCGCCAAATACTCACCGTATTTTACTAATCAAAAACAAACTTGAAGGAAAGGAGAGCAATGATGTATTAGCTGCTAAATACATCAAACGACGGAATATGGAAAACGTATCAGGTTCGCAAATGCTTATTGGATTAGGTGTCGGAATACTTGCACTTATTTTCATGATACTAAGGACAAAGATTCATGTATTTTTGGCATTAATAATTTCTGCCGTAATCGTAGGGCTTGTGGGAGGGCTCGAACCGTCGGCCACTGTCAGCGCAATCACCACCGGTTTCGGCAACACCCTAGGAAGCATTGGTATTATTATAGGCTTTGGTGTTATGATGGGAAAAATGCTCGAGCTGTCAGGCGCGGCTGAAAGGATGGCGCGGACCTTTCTCAGGCTGTTTGGCAAAGGCCGGGAAGAATGGGCACTTTCCATTACAGGATTCCTGGTATCAATACCGATATTCTGCGATTCCGGATTCGTCATCCTGTCCCCTCTGGCAAAGGCGCTTTCCCGTAAAACTAAAAAATCAATAGTAGCACTTGCTATTTCACTTGCCGGCGGTCTTGTCATCACCCATTCGCTTATCCCTCCGACTCCCGGCCCATTGGGTGTCGCGGGTACCTTCGGTGTGGATGTCGGCCAATTTATATTAATAGGTATCCTCTTAGCCATCCCAATGACTGTCGCAGTCACCTTGTATGCAAAATACATGAACAGGAAGATATATCAACTTCCCGGAGAAGAACAGGACACATGGGTAAGACCGGGTTATCAGAAGCCTTCTTATGATGAACAGCTTGATGAAAGGCATAAGATGCCATCGGCGTTTTTGTCATTCCTCCCTTTGATATTTCCAATAATCCTGATATTGCTCAATACAACCTTAAAAGCTTTGGGCTTAACGGAAGGCTTTTATAAAGCCCTCATTTTCCTTGGAGAACCGGTTATTTCGGTTGCCATAGGCCTGCTGATATCGATTTACACACTTACAACACACAGGAGCAGGAAAGATGTTATAAATGAACTTGAGGACAGTATGAAATCCGCAGGTATTATTATCTTTGTTACAGGTGGCGGCGGTGCTTTAGGTCAGGTTATTAAGTCAGCAGGCGTAGGTGATTATATTGCAAAAGGAATGGCTGCAACAGCACTTCCCATCATTATTCTGCCATTCCTCATTGCTACACTGGTTCGTTTCGTACAGGGTTCAGGTACGGTAGCCATGATTACATCTGCAGGAATAACCGCACCAATAGTAGAAGCAGCGGGCGGAAATATGCTCCTTGGTGCATTTGCTGCATGTATAGGATCATTGTTTTTCTCATATTTTAATGACAGCTTCTACTGGGTAGTAAACAGATTAAGCGGTATCACAGAAACAAAAGAACAAATTCGCGTATGGTCAATATCTACAACCATTGCTTGGGCCATCGGATTCATCGAGCTGTTAATCCTGAACATATTCATGTAACAGGTTGTTATATAGTCGATGCGATATTAGAAAAGGAATACTTACATGGGAAATCACATATAAGTATTCCTTTTACTTTTATAATAACATTATGTATTGCCAAGGGATTTAATATCCGAATAGCAATATATACATATGCAGATGCTAATATATTATTTCACCGTTACCTTATAGGTCTTGCTGATACCGCCATGGGTAATTGTTAATGTAGCTGACCCCTTCCCCACAGCTGTAATTACACCCTTACTTGTAACCGTAAACACCTTTTTGTTGGATGTTTTGTAAGTTATATCCTTAGTTATCTTAGTTGACTTCCCGGTATCAATATACTTTCTTGATGTTGCCAGTGTTACTTTTTCGCCTTTCTTTAATGACTTGATTTTATTCTGATTATCCTTACTTATGGATAGGCTGTCTACTTCTTTATAATCTGCCTCGACCTCTTTGGCAGACAGCTTGTAGTTGTATAGCTTTAGCTCATCCATAGAGCCCACAAAGAAGAAATCGCCATCCGAGCCTATCATCAAATCACCAAAAGCATGAGCCATATAATTGCCGCTGTAATCAGTCACCTTTTCCTTTTTAGCCAGCTTGCCGTTATAGTACCAGCGTATTTCCTTGGTATCATAAGTAACTCCAATGTGTATCCATTTATTCTTCATGCTGGCATCTCTGGCATACCTGTAACCGATATTTCCGGTTTGATAATCAAAAGGTGTGTAATCGAAGTCAAAATAGTCGTGCGCCATATTCAAACGATAATTGATGTCATCCGGATTTCCCGATGTACTTACTCCCGGTCTGTTTAATACAGACATTATATTCTTGTCGTCAGTTGGTTTAAGCCATACTGTCACGGAAAATCCTTCGTCAAAATCAAGACTGGTATTATCAGCTACCTCCAAATAAGTCCCCTTCTTAAATGTGGCTGCTTTGCCGTTCTTGCCTTCTACATATGTTATCTTCCCTGCAGCAAGCTCTGCATTGTTTTTAAATTCTGATGCATCCTTTAAATTGCCGTTGAATTTATAGTGTGCAACCAATGCATTCTTCTGAGTAAGGAGTTCAGGACTTTCTTCCATACCGGCATCATATAGAGCTTCTACTTCTTTAGCAGATAATGCACGGTTGTATATTCTTAAGTCATCCATATTGCCTTTAAAACAGGTTCTTCCATCTTCGTCCAGTCCAATAAACAGAGTACCTAGAGTTGCCGAAGGAGCTCCCCCAATATTCTGTTTTCTCAAAAGCACGCCGTTTTCATATAGTCTTGCTTCTTTTCCATCAAAGGTTGCGGTAAGAAGAAACCATTTTCTGGCATCAATGGATGCACCTCTTAATTCAAACTGATCAAGATCAGTATCATCCCCATGCATGTATAATAAAGGTGTGTTATCTCCATGTTCATAAAGCCTATATGGAACAGTCCAATGATCCTCGTCCTTCTCTTTATATACATAGGGTATCCTGTCATAATCTTCCAGTGGAGTTAATTTGTAAACCCATAATGATATGGTCAGCTTTGACAGATCCAAGCTGTCACTGTCAGGAATTTCGATATAGCTCTTACCGTTAAATACGGCAGACTTCCCATGAATACCGTCTTCATAGGTAATCTTGCCATATTCACAGACAGCATCGTTACCGGTTCCGGATGAGTCTGTGAGGTCGTCATCGAATTTAAGGTGAACGACCAGTCCGTCTTCTGCTGCCATAGCTTCTGTCCTGAATAAAAAACCGTTAAATATAGATGCACACATTACAATTACCATCAGCATACCAAATGCTTTTCTTTTACTCATAATTACCCCAATCCTTTCTCCTATAATAATTTATTGATATCAATTAACTATAATAAGTTATTAACATAAAATATAGTACAATTATGATCATTTTTAGTTACAATATTGTGATTTTTCTAATATTTCTAATAAAAAAAGCCCCAACCGATACCGGTTAAGGACTTTCAGACACCGTATCAATTGGGACAGCTTTTAAACTTACTTAACACTGGATTTAATTACCTCATAGCCCATATTCTCAATTGCATTTTCAATCTGATTTATTGTCAGCTTGCTTTCGTCAAAATTAAGCTTGACCTTACTTGAATTAAATAATACCTTTAATGTGTCTTTGTCAACGCCGTCCAGACTTTTAACCGCTCTTTCAATCTTCTGCATACATGACGGGCATGCCAGACCTTCAAGTTGAATTGATGCCTTTTTCATAATAACAATCTCCTTTCATTTCCTGATTATAACCTAAGTTTGCTCTTTTTTCCGGGGCTGAAAGACAAAAGTCTAATACCGTTGAGTATAACCGCCAGTATACTGGCTTCATGCACCAGCATTCCCACGGACATGCCGACCCATTCGCTGAAGAACACGCCGGCAAAAAGAACGATTACAACTCCTACTGCTATGACGATGTTCTGCCTCATGTTCCTTACAATGGCTTTTGATAAGCCCAGTGCGTGTGACAACCGGCTTAAATCGGAGTTCATAAGCACCACATCAGAGGTCTCAATCGCCACATCGGTTCCGCTTCCCATCGCAATGCCTATATCGGCTGTCGCCAGGGACGGGCTGTCATTAATCCCGTCCCCTACGAAAGCAACGGTTCGGCCTTGATCTTTCAGCTCCTGTATAAATGACGACTTGTCCTCGGGAAGCATATTGCCGTAAGCTTGCGTAAGCCCGAGATTTCGTCCCGCTGCTTCCACGGTTTTTTGGTTATCACCGGACAGCATCACAAGATTCTTTACTCCAAGCTTTTTCAGCCTGTCAAGCTCCTTCTTGACATCAGGCCTTACCTGATCCCTTATTCCCAATAAAGCTGCAAGTCTTCCGTCAACAGCAGCAAGAACCAGCGAATACCCACTTTCCAAAAACCTTTCAATGTCGTTTTGCATTTTGGAATCCGGCTTAATATTTTCCCTTTCCATCAGGGAAATATTGCCGACCGCCACCCTGTGCCCGGATACTTCCGCAACTATTCCCGCCCCCTTGACTACTTCGGTGCTTTCAACAGGGTAAAATGACGTTTCGCCTATATACTCCAGAACCGCTTTTGCCAGCGGATGGTTCGACTCTCTTTCTATACTTGCAGTATAGGCAAGAACCTCATTCTTGTCTTCTGTATAGTACACAGTGTCAATAACTGCGGGTTTCCCAATAGTCAGGGTTCCCGTCTTATCAAATATCATGGTATCAACGCGGCTGAAACTGTGAATGACCTCACTGCCCTTTAACAATATTCCATGCCTCGCGCCGTTTCCTATACCCGCCACATTGGATACGGGGACACCTATGACCAATGCCCCGGGGCAGCCAAGGACAAGAATTGTTATTGCAAGCTCAACATCCCTTGATACCAGCCATACAGCGGCGGCCAGCACAAGCACTGCCGGGGTATAGTATTTGGAGAAGCTGTCAATAAAACGTTCCGCCTCCGACTTTGAATCCTGGGCTTCCTCCACCAGCTCAATAATTTTACCGAAAGTTGTATCTTCACCAACACGATCCGCAACAATCTGAATCGTACCGTTTTCCATAATGGTACCGGCATATACCTTCGAGCCCTGTCCCTTTTCCACCGGAATCGGTTCGCCCGTTATGCTTGCTTCATTAACATACCCTTCCCCAGATAACACAGTCCCGTCAACCGGAACCTTGGCACCGGTTTTCACAAGAAGGATATCTCCCACATCAACCTCGTCCACATCCACCTCGATAAAATCACCGCCGCCTGTTTTCTTAAGGGCGCTTTCAGGAGCCATCTCCGTCAGAGTCTTTATGGCTGACCTGGTTTTATTAAGGGTGCGCTGTTCCAGGTACGCCCCAAACAGGAAGAGAAACGTCACGATAGCCGATTCCTCGTAGCTTTCTATGATAAACGCGCCAATAACGGCGATTGTGACAAGCACGTCTATGCTGACAACCTTCACCCTGAGGGCCCGGATGGCCTGAACGGCTATGGGAAGAACGCCAAGTACGGAAGAAAGGATTAAAATCCGTTCAAACATGACCATGTCTCCGGTTGCCCATTTTATAACAAATGCCGCCGCCGTCAACATGCCGCATGCCGTCATAATACGGTTTTTTCTTATCAATATATGCTTAACGAATCCCTGCATTGCATCGTCCCTCTTTCATATGTGGTGACATAAAAACAATGTTTCATTATCTTATGAATCATAATATGCCTCATCCAACCCGGACAGCATCCTGTACACGGCTTCATAGGTCTCACAGACCCCTTCCGGTACGGTATAATTGCCGGTAATCTCACGAAGCTGCATAAACTCACTGTCCAATTCAGGCTTAATGCTCCCTGCATCGTCCATTTTTCGCATCATTTCTTCAAACACCCGGCGGACATCATGAAACTCCGGATGGTGATTTCCATGAACGCGGTCCACAATGGGCACATATTGCTTCAGCATCTTTATATTTTTCCTTAATTCTTTATTATACCTGCCGGCTGCCATTTTCATCCCCCATTTTAAATATACTGGTTGTATTTCCAGATACCATTCTACCAAAGAAACTAAAAAAAGAAATTGATACAAATCAAATTTATTTAGCATTATAAATATAGGCTTTGGTTTGAATGTCACCGTCCGGACATTTAAATGTCCGCCTGTGACACAACAAACCAAAGCCACCTGTTCTTCCAAGGGTGCATTACGGTAACCCCCGATATCCCCGACTTCTTCCGGACGGCTTTATATAAATTTTCATACATAGCTTCAATGATTTGATTATAATTATAAATTATTGTAATTTTATTGAATTGCGTATAATCTCGCTCCGTGAGGCGGGATTGCTGTTTTGAATGTGTCTTCCTTGCCCTGCATGATTTCACCGGTCCAGAGCTCTTCCAGTGTATGGCCCATAAAGGTGTCCAAGCCTATTTCGCATGATGATATGCCCACCATACGTTCATTGTCGCTTAAGTTGAACAGTGCCAGGTACAGGACATCCTTTTCCGTGTCCCTTGACAGCCACACTGCCTGATTTTTATCCCGCATTACCTGTCTTGCCCCGGCGGAACGGCTTATAAGCCGAAGCACCTTTTTATTTGTAAGCAGTTTTAAGGTCCAGTCATCGAGCTTTGTAAGCTCCGCTCCCACCATAAGCGGCGAACGGAAAATGCACCACAGGGTCATCATGGTTATCTGCTCGTCCTTTGTGAACCTGGTATACCGCTCGTCGTTAAAGCCTTTGCCTATGTATCCCAGAGGCAGCATATCGCAGTCGGGGTAGCATCCCCCGGATACATGGTTCTGCCACAGCTCGCATCTTTCAAACATATTAAGAAGGAGAGGCCAGTGGTCCCAGAAGTCGTCCGTTATCCGCCACATGTTGGCGTATTTCTCATAGTGCCATGCTTTTTCTATTCGTGCCGGTCCGGGTGACAAGCTCAGTACCATAGGGCGCCCGCTGTTAAGTATCGCCTTGTGTATCATTATTGTTTCCTGCTCGGCCGACGGCATGTCATGCCTGCATATGTCGTCACATTTTATATAATCAACACCCCAGTCGGCATAAAGCCTGAATATCGAGTTATAGTATTCCTGGGCTCCTTCTGCGGCGGGATTTACACCGTACATGTCCGGGTTCCAGAAACAAATGGATGACGGGTCGGCGATTTCATTTGCGGTGCGGTCGGTTCCGTAGATTTTCATATGATTGTGTGCCGCTATCCTCGGTATCCCCCTCATAATATGAATGCCGAACTTAAGTCCGAGGCTGTGGATATAATCGGCCAACGGCTTGAATCCCCTGCCTCCTGCAGATGACGGAAAACGGTCTGGACAGGGAAGAAGCCTGGAGTATTCGTCTATTTCAACTTTGCCGAAGGGTATGTACTGATACCTGTCTCTTTGGCTTCCGGCAGCGTGAGCATACCACTGGATATCGACAACAATATACTCCCAGCCATAATCCTTCAAATGCTTCGCCATGTAATCCGCGTTTGCCTTGACCTGCTCTTCATTAACGGTTGTGTCGTAATAGTCATAGCTGTTCCAGCCCATCGGCGGTGTTGGCGCAAATTTGTTCTTGTCCATTACTCATCCCCTTTTCTATCCCGACAGTATTATTACGCAGTATTCAGCATACATTATCTAACTGATAAAGCAGCGTTATTTTAGTACGTTGTCAAATATCTGAAGAGCATCGCTTCCCTCTTTAACAAATGCGATGAACTCATGAAGCCTTGCGCTGCATGTTATTGTCTGTTGGCCGGAATATGTTTTTTTATCAAATACATTTATCCAATTGCCTTCGGGAAGGTAAACCGTGCGCTGTTCCTGCCCGCGCTCAACAATCGGAGCGAACAGTATTTCCTCCCCATACATATACTGGTCATCAAGCGTATAGCAAATCTCATCCTGGTAATAATCAAAAAACATGGGCCTCATTATGGGTTTGCCTGTCTTGCTCGCAATGTCCATGTATTTTAGCGTATAAGGCTTCATTCTGCTTCTAAGCTCAACTAAATTTTTAAGTATTGGATAATTACTCTCCCCGAAGCTCCAGATCTCATTGTCTCCGCCGCTCTCCTCAATGATACCCGGATGACGCGATTTATAGTTCTCCTGTCTCTGCCGTAACCCATGCAATCTCATTATTGGACTGAATAACCCGAACTGGAACCATCGAACTATTAGCTCTCTAAAATACTCACTCTCGGTGTCACCCATCAGGAATCCGCCAATATCCGAGTTCCACCATGGAATACCGCACATTGCCATAGACAGGCCGGATTTTACACTCATTCTTAACGCCTCAAAAGTCGACAGAATGTCTCCATTCCATACTGCCGCCCCGTATTTCTGTATCCCGGGATATGCCGCACGAATCAAGGATACTATTTTGTCTTCTCCTTCTTCCTTTAATCCTTCATAAATCATTTTAGCATAATAATATGGATACAACAGTGCGGTTTGAGCGCCGTTTCCCAGATAAAACTTAAGATTCGCAAATTGCTGCGGATGAACCTCGGGCTCCGCCTCATCGAGCCAGAAACTCCCAACGCCATAGTCATAATAATTATTCTTTAGCTTATCCCATACAAACCGCGCGGTTTTAGGATTCATAACATCAATAAAGGTCTGCTGCCCGTGGAACTCAAATATGCCGTACTGGCCATTCTCTGTACGGACAAGCATATTGCCCTCGCTCATTTCATGATAGTTTTCACTTTTTGGATTTATGGTCGGCCATACGGAAACTATCGGATGAATGCCTAATTCTTCAAGCTCATCAAACATAGCCTTCGGATCGGGCCAGTATCTCGGGTCGAATTTCCATTCTCCCTGCTCCGTCCAATGGAAGAAATCTATCACTATAACATCCAAAGGTATGCCCCGCTTCTTATACTCTCTTGCAACCGCCAGTACATCCTCCTGGGATTCATAACGAAGCTTTGATTGCCAGAAGCCGGCCGCCCATTCCGGAAATTCCGGCGCGTAACCGGTTAAATCACAGTAGATTTTCATTACATCTGCCGGAGTTTCTCCTGCATATACAAGGTAATCCGCCTGGTAGGCGCTGTCCGCCACCCACATGGTATGGTTTTTAGTCAGTTCACAGCGTCCCGGGGCCGGATTATTCCATAAAAACCCGTATCCAAGAGATGAATATATGACAGGCAGGGCGGATTTCGTGTTATAATGCAGCAAATTACAGGTAGTCCCTTTACGGTCAAAGAAATCCTCCTGTTCCTGCCCTAAACCGTAAAAATGCTCACCGTCATTTGCACTAAAGATTACTTTGATCTGGTAATGGTCTCCCTCCCTGTGGACATAATTGGAGGTATAATCTCCTTCAAATTTGGTGCGTAAAATCTGCTTCCCTTTTCTAAAATATGTAACAACTCCACCATACCAAAAATTACCCGCCTCGATTTTAGCCGATATCATGCCGTTTGAAATAATTGCTTCCTTTTCGTCACCATTTACCGTACAGTCAGGCGCGGCCTTCGGCGGCAGGAGCGTCCATGATTCATCAGATATTTTTGAATTTCTTGTTATCCGGCAGCGCAGGCAATTCTCACCATATGCCTCTATTACCATTAGCTCATCCTTACGCTCAAATACCAGCTTATTCTCAAGTATAAGTATCTTCCCCATGATTTCTCCCTTCGAATACACATTTAAGAATTATATTAAGCCTAATGATGTCAAGGACCGTCTTGACATCATTACTCAAGCGTAATTTTGAAAACCACAGGCATGTCGCTTTTTACATTCTTGGTTGAAATGCTTAATGCTTCTCCATTCCGTTCCCAAACAGGCTTTTCATCAAATCCCAGGACTGAAATATCCTTGATAATCCCGCTAAAATAAGGCCTGCTGTAAGCAAAGGACTTTATATTGACCCTGCCGTCTTCAGGATAATTAAGCACCGTTGCATAAATGCTTGAGCCATTCACGGTAAAACGGATATCCTCAGAAGTAAACACCTTGGTTTTCCCGTCGGTAAACTGCCCCTCTTCTATACCGGTAGGGCCTTCCTGTGCCACTCTCCATACCTTGCTATTATAGATGGCTTCACCGTTAACCTTGAGCCAGCGGCCGATATCAAGCAGGATTTTCTTATCCTCGTCAGGAATCGTACCGTCCGCTTTCGGGCCGATGTTCAAGAGCATAGTTCCATTCTTGCTTACTATATCAACAAGGTCGCAGATAATTTCCCTGGCGGTCTTGTAATCATTGTTTTCCGTATAGCACCATGAATTTCTCGCCACCGCAGTGTCCGTCTGCCAGAAGAACGGTTTTACATCCGCAAACTGTCCCCGTTCAATATCAACCACGGCTGAGCCGAACATGAAGGCATCATGCTTGTAATTAATTGTAGCCGGTATCCCCCATTCTTCAGCCCGGTTATAATAATATGCCGCAAATTTCTTTAGGTACGGTTTCATGGAATGGTGCTGGATCCACCAATCGAAGTATACAATCCGCGGCTGATAACGATCCACTATCTCACAGGTGCGAAGCAGCCAGTCGTCTAAAAATTCCTTTGGCGGAGCCGGCGAATATATATCATGAAGTTCCGGCTCCGGCATTGCAGGCCAGTAAAAGTCTCCCAGGCTCAGCGGTTCCTTTATATCACTTTCAAATTCCTTTCCGTGGGACATAAAGAACGCATGCTCAATGCGGTGTGAGGAAGCTCCGAATACAAGATTCCTCTTCTCAAAGGCATTTTTAAGCTCCCCAAGTATGTCGCGCTTCGGCCCCATTTCATAAGCATTAAAACGGGACAACTCGCTTCGGTACATCTGGAATCCGTCGTGATGCTCCGCTACCGGTATGACGTAGCGGGCACCGGCTTCTTTAAAAACATCAGCCCATTCGTCAGGATTGAACTTCTCAGCTTTAAAGAGCGGTATAAAATCCTTGTACCCGAAGTCCTTGTGTTCCCCGTAGGTTTTCCTGTGATGCTCGAATTCCGGGGTGCCCTGAATATACATGTTTCTTGGATACCACTCATTTGCGAACGCGGGCACAGAGTATACGCCCCAGTGGATAAATATGCCGAACTTCGCATTGCGGTACCACTCGGGTACCTGGTAACCGTTCAGGGACTCCCAGTCGTCCTTAAACCTTCCCCGGCTAATAACATTATTGATCTCATCAAGATACTTTTGCCTGTCCATATGTACCTCCTGTCCAATTATAATTTAAGCCATACGCTTCGCGTCTTATTATAGGAATTAATCTGCTTATTTAAAATGAAAAAATTAGCAGTCATTTACTAAAAAATCGGCGGTGTCTTTGTATCAGCAATCGTATTATGGACAGTAATTGGCAGATTATATTAATTCACGGATATCAGGATGTCAAATCGAATATCTTTTTCGCTCAGCCGGTACTTCTCCAAGAGCTCCGGTCCGCAGGATGAGGAACCTACTCCAGACATCATATAGTCAACGCACAATATGGTATGACCGCTCTCTTCAAGCTCATAATTATGCCTTTTCGACGTCAGTTCTTCTTGTGTATAATGGGAACAGTTGAATGAGAAATCCCTGCCGCTTGTTATGCGGATTGTCAGGTCACCGTCTGAAACGCTCATATATTCGCAGCCATAATGTGAACCGTTTTCCTGAGGCCTTATGTAATCCTCATGAAGCTCCGAAACATTAGCCTCAAACAGCCCAACATAGCTTGCCTGATGTTTGTCAATATAGCTTTCGTATGGCCCATAGCCGTAATAACTAACCTTTTCGAATTCCTTCGGAAGGAAGAACCTTAATCCAAACCTGGGCAGGTATTTCAAATCCTTGTGGATCTTGGCATCCGTACTTATCATGATATCCCCGCTGCCGTTTATGGCGTAGCATACCTTTATTCTTGCTGCAGGTTCATAGACCGGCCCGCTTAAGGACAGCACTGCTTTAACCTTTACACAGCCGTCCTCCTTTTCACAAGCTATTTCATACAGCTTTACCGCAAGATTGTCCAAATGCAGCTTATACCATTTATCCCGGTGTGTGTCATTATCCGTAGGCGCCCTGAATAAATTGTAGGAAGCCGGTTTATCAAGCAGCTGCCTGCCGTTTTTGACGTAGGAGGTTATCATGCCGGTTCTCTTTGAGACGCTGAAGCTGAAGCCATTTCCGCTGATTATGTAGTCCTTTCCGTCATCCTTTACGTCAATCGGCAATCCCTCACGTTTTAATTCAACACTGCGTTCGGCCTTATAAAGGGTTATCTGGTCAAATCCAACCTCTTCACCCTTTCTTGTAAATATGAATCGTATGTATTGGCTTCTGTCGGATTTGCCCGGGAGGTTGTTTATCTTGATTGTCCTTGATGATTTGGGCGGTATGTCAAGCTCTGCTTTTCCTGTTAAAATCACGCCGGTGTTATCCGTTACCTCATATGTACAGTCAAGTACATTGGCATTGGTAAAGTCAAATGTATTTGTAAATTCAAAAACGCCTTCATCCGTGTCAACCGGCTTGACCCTTACAGGCCTATACACATTTTTCATTTCAAGAGCGCCCGTATGGGGTGTCCTGTCAGGGTATAGAAGTCCGTCTATACAGAAATTCCCATCATTAATCTTCTCTCCGAAATCACCGCCGTAATAGTACATTGCCTTGCCGTTTTCCGCATAGCCCATGAAAATGCCGTGGTCACACCATTCCCACACAAACGCGCCGCAGAACCTGTCATTGGAATATATGACCTGCCAGTAATCCTCAAGGTCACCGGGGCCGTTTCCCATGGCGTGGCAGTATTCGCACAGCACCAGCGGACGTTTTTCATCCTTATTGCCAAGAAAATCATTCTTCATCCATTCAGTCGGCGGGTACATGATCGAAACGATGTCAAACACTTCCGTAGGCGTATCATCCAGCCTGTGTGTGCTTTCATAATGGACAATCCTGTACGGGTCCATGGCTTTGACCATTTTTACCGCTTCCAGGAAGTTGGTCCCGTAACCGCTTTCATTTCCCAGCGACCACATAATCACGCACGGGCGGTTTATATCTCTTGTTACAAGGCGGTTGACACGGTCCAAAATTGCCTTCCTAAACCTTTCATCAGAAGCAATCAGCGCAATACCGTTGTATCCGTTTTTCCATTCGAAGGTGTTATAAACCTCGACCACTCCATGGGCTTCGATGTCCGCTTCATTTATCACATATAACCCCAGTTCGTCACATAACTGGTAGAACAGCGGCGAATTGGGATAATGTGACGTTCTAACCGCATTTACGTTCAATGACTTCATGAGCTGTAAATCCCTTAGCATCTGTTCCCTTGAAGCATAGTAGCCCGTATCACAATAGCTGTCATGCCTGTTTACGCCTTTAAGCTTTATGGCAACCCCGTTGACTAAAAGCTTTCCATTTTCTATTCTAATATCACGTATACCGATTTTTTCACCTATGATCTCTTTGTCGGTTTTAATTGTAAGTGAATAAAGATACGGATTTTCCGCGTTCCATAATACCGGTTTGCTTAACGTAATAACAGTATTCTTATCAGTTACGGAATTATGCAGAAGCATGCCTTCAGCATCATACAGGTTCAGCTCACATGGTACATTTGTATCAAGATTGATGCTGATTTTAGCCATGCTATAATCATTTGACAATTCGGTAAAAATCCTGTAATCCCTTAGTCGCCTTTTTGGCCTTGATAATATGTAAACGTCTCTGAAAATCCCTGACATTCTCCATTTATCCTGATCCTCAAGATAAGTCCCGTCGCACCATTTCAGGACAGCACAGGCAAGAGTATTATCACCCTCATGTAAATACGAGGTAATATTAAACTCCGAGGTGGAATGGGAAACCTGTGTATATCCGACGAATTCGCCGTTGACAAAAAGGTACAGGCAGGAATCCACCCCTTCAAATACCAATATCCTGTCCTCATCATCCGGACAATAATTATAAGTTTTTTGATATACTCCGACCGGATTATCATCCGGTACAAAAGGAGGATCGTAGGGTATCGGATATCGAATATTCGTGTACTGCGGCTTGTCATATCCGTGCAGCTGCCAATTTGAAGGGACCGGAATTGTTTTCCCGTCAATCGCCAAATCGGGGATAAAATCCTCCAGATCGGCAAAACTGTCATAATACTTAAAATACCATTCACCATTTAGAAGCTCAAAACGCTCAGAGCTCTCCCTATAGCCAAACGGGTCTTGACTTACTCCAAAAGGAATAAAATATGAATGCTCACTTTCGGTTCCAACATGAAGCTCATTTAAATTCTCATGATACGTCATTTTTGATTTCATAACTGCCCTCCACTTATTAATTATTTTATCTGCTTATCAAAAATCAAAAATATAGAAAAATACATACGCAAGACAAATCATATCATATTTATACAAAAATACAAATAAAATAAAAAGGATGTTTCATTCTCTGAAACACCCTCGACATTATTGCAACTTCCGCATGAAAACTTAACATCAATGAATTTCAATTACCTCAAGTTCTTCTTTTTCAGATAGATTATATTGCTTGTCTTCAATGCCAATCACCGGTTTTGATAAATCATCCGGATTGATTGTAATTATTATTCCAACCTGCTCATTGTTTAACAGGACTTCCCTGCCGACAAAATATTCGGACATTTTGCTGACAAACAACGAGCATATATATGAATCCAACAGTTCCGGATTGCTTTCCTTTATCTCTTCTATCGCTTTTAGCGGTGTTTTCTTTGCCGAATAGGCCTTTGTAGATGTGATGGCATCATATGTATCCGCTATTGCTATTATCCTGCTTATTATATTTATCATATCCCCTTTTACATGCAGGGGATATCCCGTCCCGTTCATCCTTTCATGGTGGAATAAAATTCCCTTCAGAACCCTGGGGTTAAATGCATTTATATTGTTCAGTATTTTATAGCCAATAACCGGATGGGTTTTCATCCTTTCCGCCTCTTCCAAGGTCAACGCTTCAGATTTATTAAGCAGGCTGTCTTTTATTTTTGACTTGCCTATGTCATGCATAAGTGACGCACAGACCAGATCCTTCAGCATTGAGTCGCTTAAACCGAGCCATTTCCCGATAACCAGCGACAGGAACGCCACATTGACCGGATGGGCATACATATAAGGATTTTTATCCTGGACATTGATCAACATCGTCAGGATATCGTTACATTCATCCTGAAACCTGCATATCTGCCCCGAGCATATCTCAACCGGAACCAGGTATAACTGCCTGCCGAACCTGATGTCTTCCACTACATTTAGATAAACCTTAAGGGCTTGGTTATAAGTGTCTTGTAAATTAATCATTTTTCTCCACTCCTTTCAACCTGTGAATAATTAATCTGACAAAGCCCGGAAATCAAATTCTATGGTAAGACTATGCCTTTTCCACAGATAATCATTTACCGCTCATATCTTATTTCGTGTGTCATTTTATATTTTTAGTATTATTTGCTTCACTTGATTGCTGTAAGTGCATTATGTTAGAATACAGGTAGATATATGCGAGTGTGTTATTGCATAAACAGAATGAGCAAATATGCCATAATCAAAATAGTCAGCATATAAACGAGGTACATATGAATATAGCAGTTTGTGATGATAATATAAATGAACTAACCCGGGAGCCTTTGCAGTGATGTTGCCATTGGAATCCACTTCAGCAATATCACTGTTTTCGGAGATAAACTCAATTGTAACTCCTCCTGCGGCGCTCTGGCTTGCAGGCATATCCAGGGTTTCCACCCATTCCAGTGTTATCGGAAGCTTAACCTCTATTTTCCCGCGGTCTGCATCCTCCGCCAGAGCCAGAGTTATCCTTGACGGTGTGACCTTTATCTGCTCTCTCAGGCTTAGACACAGGCTCGCATTGGCTTCTTTCGTATAAATTACATAACTTGAACAGTGCAGGATGTTTATGGTTACATAACCTTCATCATCCACAGCAGCTTGATAGCCGTATGGTACTGTTTCAAGCATTCCTGATCTTTCATTATAATGATACAGGTATACCTTATCACCCGGTGTGATTCCTTCAATATTGGAGCTATTTTTTGATGATTTATACAAGTATCTTAATGATGAAATTGATTTGCCAACATTAATTAAAGAAGCCGGCCGAAAAATAGAGACCTACTTGAAAGAGTAGTGTATTATATAACGCTTATGGAAAAAGCATCATTATGCAATCATTTTTTATGCTGCCTGCCTTCATAATCAATCGTATAATCGCTCCTGTATATGAGCTGGGATATCGGCACAAGCTCATATCCTTTTTCTTTGAGCCCTAGAATTACCCTTTCAAGAGCCTCCGGAGTGTACTTGGCTCCGTTATGCATGAGAATGATTGACCCATTGCCCAGTTTTTTATTCTCGGTGCATTTCCTGATTATGCTGTCCGCACCGTAGTCCTTCCAGTCAAGGGAGTCATCGTACGCAACAACTTAAAACAGACCTTAATGCAAGTAAAAGAATCCTGCATATATCACCTATATCACTTGTGATAAATGCAGGATTTCTTGTTTACATTAATGAGCTATTAATAACAATAAATACAGTTCCCAATCAAGGCACTAATTTAAAATGGACATAAGTTGACTAATCATTGGCGGATATTCAAAGCTCATTGTAACACGATTATATTGCTCACCAGGAGCATCCCAAAGAATAGGAACAATATGCGCATCATATAAGGCTTTTGCAACCGTATAATTGTAATATGTTTTCATTTCAGGGGTTTTATTTCTGCCCAGACACCCATATTCTCCCATAATTACGGGTATACCATTGTCAATAAAGCGGCTCTTAACCATCTGGACATTATCGTAAAGCTCTCTTAAATCTTCTTCCGTTCCCCAGGTTGTCCTGGCCTGGCCCCAGGGGGCGTCTTCTTCGAGAATTGTAAATGTTGTAGGTATATAATAGTGCATGGATACTGCGCAGCGTCCCGCAGGGTCATACGGCATAACAAAAAGCGGGTCACAGGTTAAATGAAGGTCCGTGTTATAACCGGAAATCAGCAAATGACGTACGCTGTTGTTTCCGCCAGTACCTCTTACGACATTTACAAAGGTTTGGTTAATCTCATTTACAAGCGCATAGGATTCTGCCTTGCCTGCCGTATTGCCGGAATATCTGTTCCAAAGCTGTTCCCAGCCTAGTTCCTCATTCTGGGATTCAAATATCAAATAATCATTATAATCCCTGAATGTTTCACTTATTTGGGTCCATATACGCGTGTATTTTCGCATATACTCATCTTTATTTGACGGAAAATCATTAACCCAGCCGTTATCCCAGTGCAAATTAACAATTGCATACATACCGTTGCCAATTGTCCAATCTACGACCTGCTTAACTTTTTGCATCAATTGCGGATTAATCGTATAGGTTCCGTCGTTGCTCATCATGTTTGACCAGGCAACAGGAATCCGAAGCACTCCAAAGCCTGCTTCGGCATAGCCTCTGATCATCGCTTCTGTAACGAGCGGACTGCCCCAGGCTTGTATATAATTATCTATGCTGCTTGGATCAATCCAATCTCCACAGGCATCAAATGTATTTCCTAAATTAATTCCCAGTCCCATATCTCTTGTAAGCTCCATCGTAGTAATATTACGCATACCTGTATATGTTTCATTTACAGTACAGGAATGAATGACCATTCCAGATTTGTGCTGGAAACATTATCCCATTGCTTCAAATCGGATCCGTTCCCGGTATTGCCGCCACCGTCCAATACAAGGCCTGTTGCGACGTTGACAATCTTATAGTAATTTCCGGAGATTTCTATCCTCCATTTCTGGTTGTCACTGGAGCTTGATGCCCACTGCCCGTAAACAGAGCCGGCCGAGGTTCGTCCCATTCCATCCAGATACAGGCCTGTAGCGGCATTCCTAAACTTATAGTAGCTGCCGGAAGCTTCCAGTACCCAGCGTTGATTGCTGCTGTCACTGTAAGTCCACTGACCGCAATTGGCACCGTTGGTTGAGTAGCCCATACCATCAACAAACATCCCCGTAGTACGGTTTTGCAGCTTGTATGCAGCCCCAACAACTAATGCACTGATACCGTCTGCCTCTGCTTTGGTCCCTCCATTTGAGAAGATAAACGTAAACACCAGCATCATTGATAGTAAGAACGCCTTAAGCTTAGGTCTCTTTTTTGTCTTTGTCATATAAACCCTCCTAA
>JAAYHD010000040.1 GCA_012735495.1 Clostridiales bacterium
GGGTACGGCAAGAAAATGCACCGACAGAAGGCAGATACCGGGAAGCGTATCATTTGTTCCGTCTGTTGCAGGGCTTATCATTGCCGGTGAGGTAATTAAGGACATAGCGGGGATACGGTAATATTTACTTTTATACTTGAATTTATTTTCTTGTTGATGTATATTCATAAATAACAATTACCATACGAAGCATAAGTTAACCGGTTAGCTTATGCTTAAAATATTTATGGAGGGGTAAGCTATGGGAAAGATACCGACCAGGGAAGAAGCATGGGAGCTTCTGTGCGAGTATAATAAGGATGAATTTCATCTGAAGCATGCACGGATTGTTGAAGGTGCCATGAGATATTTTGCAAGGGAGCTTGGCCATGGCGAAGAGGATTTTTGGGGCGTCGTAGGATTGCTGCATGACCTGGATTTCGGCATGTATCCTGACCAGCACTGCATTAAGGTGCAGGAGATTATGCAGGACAAGGGTTATGATGAAAGGCTCATACATGCGGTGGCAAGCCACGGTTACGGTATATGTGTAGATATCAAGCCCGAGCATGAGATGGAGAAGGTGCTGTATGCGGTGGACGAGCTTACGGGATTGATTGGTGCCTGTGTTCTGATGAGACCGTCGAAGAGCACCATGGACCTTGAAGTGAGCTCCGTAAGGAAGAAATTCAAGACTCCGAAATTCGCGGCGGGCTGCTCAAGGGAGGTTATCAGCAATGGTGCCGCAATGCTTGGCTGGGAGCTTGACGAGTTGATTGAAAAGACTATCCTTGCGCTGCGCGAAGTTGAGCAGACAACAGGTTTGGTATAAATACATTATTTATGCACATAAATGAGGGAGGAGACGGAAAGTTCCGGTATAAAAAATGATTGGGTTGGGTACATTGGGCAATATAGCCCTGGTTCTTTTAGGCTCGACAATAGGAATACTGATAAAAGGCGGTTTAAAGCAGCGCTTCCAGGAAACCATTCTGAAGGCCATGGGACTTGCTGTTATGTTTATTGGCATAAGTGGGGCATTGGAGGGGCTGCTGTCAATCGAAGGCAATAAGATAGTCAGCAGAAATATAATGCTTATGGTGGTTTCTCTTGCTGCCGGAAGCTTTATCGGAGAAGCAATCGACATAGAAACCCGGCTTGAACGGGTTGGTGAATGGCTCAAGAGGAAGCTGAAGGTGAACAAGGAAAAGGATAAAGGCTTTGTTGAAGGCTTTGTCAACAGTTCGCTGCTGTTTTGCGTAGGAGCCATGGCTATCATCGGCTCACTAAAAGACGGCTTGTCGGCTGATCCTTCAATGCTTCTTGCCAAGGGCTTTATTGATGGTGTGGTAGCAATCTTTTTTGCGTCCACCCTGGGTATCGGAGTATTCTTTTCGGTTATCCCCGTGGGAATATACCAGGGAGGAATAACCCTGGCGGCAGGATTTGTTGAGCCATACCTGAGCGAAAGGCTGATTGGAAACCTGTCATTTATCGGTTCAGTTCTTATTTTTGCAATAGGCATAAACATGGTTACCGGCAAAAAGGTCAAGACGGGAAACCTTCTGCCCTCGGTACTGGTCCCCGTGGTATATGAGATTATTCTGAATTTGATGAAATAATGGAAGCATAAAAAAGCATAAAGAAATGAAGCATTAAAACAATGAAGCGATGTATATAGCCGCGATACGCCGTCGGACAAGCTGTCCGGCGGCATTTTATTTATTAAAATAAATAATAAAAGATTCATTGCATAAATATAAATTAAGTGTTGACATCTATTGTATAAGTGTATACAATTATACAAAATGTAATTGAACGTATAATAAAGGGAAGGGATGGAGTATTTATATGGATGACAGGAGAGTGTATATTAACCCGCAGAACAATCTTCTTGCTCTTGAGGAACCGATTTATACCCTGGTTGATGTTGAGAAGCCAAACACATTTCGAAACTTATTTCCCTATGATGAGATACCTAAGATAGCATTCAACGACAGGATCGTACCTCACAAGCTTCCTGATGAAATATTCATTACAGATACAACTTTCCGTGACGGACAGCAGTCCAGGGCTCCATACACCACGGAGCAGATTGTAACCATTTATGATTACCTTCATCGTTTGGGAGGGCCCAAGGGAATAATTCGTCAATGTGAATTTTTCCTGTACAGCAAGAAGGACAGGGATGCGGTTTACAAGTGCCTGGAAAGGGGTTACAGGTATCCCGAGGTTACTTCATGGATCCGCGCAAGCAAGAAGGATTTCGAGCTTGTCAAGGAGATAGGACTTAAGGAGACCGGTATATTGGTCAGCTGCTCGGATTATCATATCTTCTATAAAATGAAGATGACCAGGAGGCAAGCCATGGAACATTACCTGAACGTTGTCAGGGAGTGCCTTGAGACCGGTGTTGCGGCACGCTGCCACCTGGAAGACATTACGCGTTCCGACATTCATGGTTTTGTCATCCCGTTCTGCTCCGAGCTTATGAAGCTGAGTCAAGAATACAATATACCTGTCAAGGTAAGGGCATGTGATACCATGGGTTATGGCGTAAACTTCCCGGGAGCAGTACTTCCCCGTTCGGTACAGGGAATCATCTATGGTATCATGACCCATGCCGGGGTTCCTTCCGAATGGCTTGAATGGCACGGGCATAATGATTTCTACAAGGCTGTTACGAACTCGACCACAGCCTGGCTATATGGCGCCGCTGCCGTTAACTGTTCGCTGTTCGGCATTGGTGAGAGGACAGGAAACACCCCCCTTGAAGCCATGGTTTTCGAGTACGCACAGCTTAAAGGCACGCTGGACGGTATGGATACAAGGGTAATAACGGAGATTGCGGAATACTACGAGAAGGAGATAGGATATAGGATACCTTCAAGAACACCGTTTGTAGGGCGGAACTTCAACGTCACAAGAGCGGGCATTCATGCCGACGGTCTTATAAAGAACGAGGAAATATACAACATATTCAATACAGAAAAATTCCTGAACCGTCCTGTTAAGGTGGCTGTATCCAATACATCCGGCCTGGCGGGTATTGCCCACTGGATTAACAGTTACTATAAGCTGAAGGATGAAAGGGCCTTAGATAAGAATCATCCCCTTGTAGCTAAGGTTAAGGAATGGGTCGACCAGGAATACGACAACGGTAGAATAACTGTCATAACTGATGAAGAAATGATTGAAGTGGTCGGTAACGCCATGCGGGACCTGGGAATTGTGGTTGACAACCCTGGCTCCTTAACTTAGAATAAATCTGACATATACATAAAAAGTGATATAATAAGGTGATTTGGAGGAAGATGATGTTAAGAACGGAGTATGTTGAAGCTGCCAAAGAAAGATTCGGACAGCTTCTTGCAGAACAGCTTGAAAGAGTTGAGAAAATGAAGGGCCAGGGGGATTTTATCGATTATAAGTCCCTGGATCGGATTATAATCGGTGTATGCGGCGGCGATGGAATTGGTCCGGCGATAACTTCACAGGCTCAAAGAGTTCTTGAATTTCTCCTGAAGGACGATGTAAAATCCGGCAGGGTGGTTTTCAGGAATATTGAAGGTCTTACAATTGAAAGAAGGGCCGCTGAGAACGCTGCCATACCTCCGGCGGTACTGGAGGAAATAAAGAAATGCCATGTCATTCTAAAAGGCCCCACAACCACACCTAGAAAAGGCGATCCATGGCCCAATGTGGAAAGTGCCAATGTAGCCATGAGAAAGGAACTTGACCTATTCGCAAATGTCAGGCCTGTAAGGATTCCGGAACAGGGCATTGACTGGACATTTTTCCGTGAAAACACAGAAGGTGCATATGCTGTAGGAAGCAAAGGCGTAAATGTGACGGAAGATCTTGCGGTGGATTTTACGGTGGTTACGAGCCAGGGCTGTGAGCGTATTATAAAGGCGGCTTTCGAATATGCCAAAAACAATAATAAAACCAGGGTTACCGCTGTTACAAAGGCAAACATAATAAAAACCACCGATGGCAAATTTCTTGACATATTCTATGAAATAGCCAAGGATTATCCCGATATTACCGCGGACGACTGGTATATTGACATTATGACCGCCAAGCTGGTGGATGAGAAGAGAAGAAAGGACTTTCAGGTTGTTGTGCTGCCCAATCTGTACGGCGACATCATTACAGACGAGGCGGCGGAATTCCAGGGCGGCGTAGGAACAGCCGGAAGTGCCAATATTGGGAAACGCTATGCCATGTTTGAAGCCATTCACGGTTCGGCTCCCAGGATGGTCCAGGAAGGCCGTGAAAAATACGCCGATCCATGCAGCATAATCCGTGCAGGGGCCATGCTGTTGTCCCATATAGGATATGCCAAAGAAGCGGAAAAGCTGTATAAAGCCCTGGACATTTGTACAATAACGGAGAAGAAGCTTGTGATTACGGGCAGGGATACGGGAGCAACCGGTGAGGAATTTGCAGATTACTTAATGGAAACAATAGAGAAGTTATAATAAATGTGATGTGTATTAAGGGGGAAATCCTTGGTGGAAATCAACATACAGAAAGAAATAGCGGACACGTATTCCCTAAGAGCCAGGGTATACAATACGATTAGGGATAAGATCCTGTCCGGTGAATATAAGGAAAATGAAGAACTAAAAGAAAATGCCCTTGCTTCCGAGCTTGGCGTCAGCAGGACCCCAGTAAGGGAAGCTCTCAGGCAGCTCGAGCTTGAGGGCCTGGTAAACATAATTCCGAACAAAGGTGCATATGTAACGGGAATAACCAAGAAGGACATATACGACATTTATACGATACGCTCTTACCTGGAAGGGCTGTGCGCGAGATGGGCATGTAAAAACATAACAAACGCGCAGATTGAAGCATTGGAGGAAATACTTTATCTGTCCGATTTTCACGCAAGAAGAAGTCATTTTGACCAGCTTGTGGAACTGGACAACAAGTTCCACGACTTGCTGTATAAGGCTTCGGGAAGCAAGATACTGGACCATGTATTGTCTGATTTTCACCAGTACGTAGAACGGGTACGCAAGGTTTCGCTCTCAAGGCCTTACAGGGCCGTACAGTCAAGCAAGGAGCATGCCGCCATAGTGGAAGCCATTAAGAAAAGGGATGGCGCGTTAGCGGAGACCTTGGCACAGGAACACATGAAGAACACAATTAAATACATTACGGAGCAAGTACTGTAATAACAAGGTTCCGCAAAACCTAAGAATATTTGAATAAAAAGCGAATTGAGCATTAAAAAACAGTGAGATTTAGTAGCTGGAGGGTATGCATGTATATATCATGCACCCTTAGAAGAACAGCTGCCATATTTGGGTGACCATAAGCGGACGTCAGTCCGATTAAGGCATACAAATGTGGCAGCTGTACTTGTACGGGTGTGTGATATAAGCATGCATATCCCGATACGGTTATGAACCCTCACTGGAAGCTTTTCCGCTCAATACGCATTTATATAGCAATCGATACGCCTTTTATATTTAAGATTCTGCGGCAGCGGACTCCTGCCATTACAGTCCTTGCTCCTCGGCTGCGAGTTGCTCCCACTTTTCAAGAAGTTCTTCAAGGCGTTTTTCGATTTGGCTTTTTTCGTTGTGCAGCTCTAAGAGCTTGTCGGGATTCGTATATATTTCTTCCTGTGTCAGGAGAGAGTCTATTTCCTCATTCCTGGTCTCCAGGGCATGTATCTCGTCTTCGGTCTTCTTCAGATCGTTCTTTATCTTGCGGATTCTTGCCTGTTCTTCCTTTTGCTTTTGCCAGGATAGCCTGCTGCTTGTCTGTTCACCGTCCGATGCATACTGTGATTTGGCGGATGCCCATGGAAGGCCCCGGCTTTCCGCGCTTTTTTCATTAAGCGGTTTGCCAAGACAGGCTGCTTCAACGTCAAGCTTTTTTTCCAGGTAGTAATCATAATTTCCTATATAGTTTAGGAGCTTTTTACCGGCCAGGTCCAGAATTCTTGTCGCCGTCTTGTTTATAAAGTAACGGTCGTGGGACACATAAAGGACCGTACCTGTATAGGAGTTAATCACATCTTCGAGTATTTCCTTTGAAGCCAGATCCAGATGGTTGGTCGGTTCGTCAAGTATCAGGAAGTTGGCACCGGTGAGCATGAGCTTGGCAAAGGAGACCCTCCCCCGTTCGCCGCCACTTAAATCCCTTATCTTTTTGAATACATCGTCATTGGTGAACAGGAATGCCGCAAGGATGTTTCTGACCGTGGTATTGTCAAGGTGGGGATACGCGTCCTGCAGTTCGTCAAACAGGGTTTTTTCCGGATTAAGCTGCTGCATTTCCTGGTCGTAGTACCCTATGCTGACCTTGCTGCCGAACCGGATCTTTCCTGCATCCGGTTCCACAGAGCCGGTTATAATTTTAAGCAGGGTGGTCTTGCCCGTACCGTTGTTTCCTATAATGGCAACCTTTTCACCGCGTTTGACCTCAAAGCTGATGTCATTAAACAATTCAAGGCTGCCGTACGATTTCGCGAGGCCTTCCACGCTTAAAACGTCGTTTCCGCTCATGATATCCGGTTCCAGAAAGAATCGAATCTTCGCGTTACCAGCCGGCTTTTCAATCCGTTCTATTTTCTCGAGCATTTTCTCACGGCTTTGGGCCTTGCGGATTGATTTCTCACTGCCGTAGGCTCGGAACCTTGCTATTATTTCCTCCTGCCTTTTGATTTCCTGCTGCTGGTTATTGTATGCTTTAATCAGGTTTTCCTGCATAATGGCCTTTTTCCGGACATATTCCGAATAATTGCCAAGGTAAGTTTGTGCCTTTTTATGGTCTATTTCAATGACCTTCGTAACGACCTTGTCAAGGAAATACCTGTCATGGGCCACTACAATTACGGCGCCGCTGTAATTCAACAGGTACGTCTCCAGCCAGGAAATCGATATGAGATCCAGGTGGTTGGTGGGCTCGTCAAGAAGGAGGATGTCCGGCTTTGAAAGAAGAAGTTTGCCAAGAGCAATCCGGGTTTTCTGTCCTCCGGACAGGGTGTTTATCTTCTTGTCAAAATCCTCTTCGTCAAAACCAAGGCCTTTAAGTATGCCGACAACCTCGCTTTTATAGGCATAACCGTTTTGAATCTCAAATTCATGGGTTAGTCTCGTGTATGTATTGAGCATGTCATCCAGCTCTTTGCCGGAAGCGTTCTGCATCATAAGCTCCAAGCTGCGGATGCGCTGGTCCAGCTTGGTCAGCTCCTGCTTTACCCCATACATTTCATCATATATTGTGTTTTCGGATGTCAAATCCTGTTGTTGGGACAGATATCCGATGGTACTGCTTTTGGCTATGGTAACAGTACCTTCGTCTGCGGCCAATTCGCCGACAATTATTTTTAGCAGGGTGGACTTGCCCGCTCCGTTTATACCAACTATGGCGGCCTTTTCCCGTTCATTTATATGAAAGCGGATATCCTTAAGGATTTCAGTTGTTCCAAAGGATTTGCATATATTATTGCATGACAGCACCATGATACGATACCTCTCTCGAATGTCTTTGTCATAACAATCATAACTTAATAATTCTAACATAATCACAAAATCAAGTAAAGCATGGTAAAAGCTAATAGATTGACTTATTATTAACAATCAAATATAATAATCCTATAGATTCGTTCGCCGGAAGGAGGATTTGGTTTTGGAAAAGAAACGTATATCAAGGGCTGTTATAGATAGATTGCCCAGGTACTACAGGTATTTGGGAGATTTGCTGGAGAAGGACGTTGTACGCATTTCATCCAAAGAGCTGAGCGAGAAAATGAAGGTTACCGCGTCACAAATCAGGCAGGACCTTAATAATTTTGGAGGATTTGGACAGCAGGGATACGGATATAATGTCGAGTATCTCCATTCCGAGATTGGAAAGATTCTTGGGCTTGATAAAAGCTATAATCTGATTATTGTAGGCGCTGGCAACCTGGGACAAGCCCTGGCAAACTACGCCGATTTTGAGCGCAGAGGTTTCTTTATTAAATGCATCTTTGATATAAATCCGAAGATGGTTGGCCTTAAGATTCGGGGAATCGAAGTCAGGCATATTGATGAAATGGAAGAATACGTTAAGATGAATCAGATAGATATAGCGGTTTTGACACTGCCCAAGGCAGGTGCGCCCCAGGTCGCCTCAAATCTTGTAAGGTGGGGCATAAAGGGTATATGGAACTTTGCCCCTACCGATTTGCATTTGCCTGAGCATGTAATTGTTGAAAATGTTCATCTTGAAGAAAGCTTGATGAAGCTGTCATACAAGCTCTCTGAAATACAGGAATCGGATGATTAGAATTTTAGCACTTTCCGAAAGCAGGGCGGCATATGAAAAAAAACAGGAATGGTGATTTTAAAAGCTTAATAAAGAATAGGACAATTCCTATTCTGACTTTAGACAGCAGGTGGCACGAGCTATTTCCGGAAGAGTTAAAAACGCTCCGTATAAAGGAGCTTGAAGACAAGGTTAATAATTTGCTTAAACTCCAGGGAAAGCTGGTTTATAATATCAAGGATATGAAAAGGCTGAAAAAGTCTTTATTGTTGGATATCATAAAGAATATGGACATCAAGAATGACCGGGCCGGCTTGTCGAAAGGTAAGAAGATTGATCAAAACAAGAAGATCATATATGAGATGAACAGTAAAATGGACAAAGCCTCGGAAAAGCTTTCTGAGCTCCCTTACCAAATAAAGGAAGCAAATGAAGAGCTTCTGCTTGAAAGTATACAGTTCTGTTATGAGAGACTCCGCAGAAATGAAATTGCTCTTAATGAAGTATCCGAATGGATAAAACAGACCCGGGAAGAGCTGAAGTGTAAAATTCTTATAAAGAACGATCTGCAGGCTGTCAACAGCATGATATATAAAAACTTACATGACATTTTGGGCAATGATATAATCGAAGTTTTTGATATGAAGAATAACTATGAAGATATGAATAAGAGAGCCAGAAAGCGTAAGGGCAGCGATAAAAAATAAAGGAATCATCAAGAACGGCGCTAAGGAATGATGGGTTTGATTGCGGGTATAGGTGTTGATCTAATTGAAATAGGCCGTATAAGCAAAGCCTGTGAAAAAGAGAGCTTTTTAAAGCGCTGTTTCACGGAGGATGAAATTGGTATCATAGATGGAAAATGGCAAAGAGCCGCGGGAAATTTTGCCGTCAAGGAGGCTGTTGCAAAGATGTTCGGCACCGGTTTCCGCGGCATATCGCTTAAGGATATTGAGGTTCTAAGGGACGGGCTTGGAAAGCCGTTTGTCAATCTTTACGGCAGGGCTGCCGAACTGGCGCGAAATCAGGGTATTACGAACATACATGTATCCATAACCAATACAAAGGAATATGCAGCTGCTTTCGTTGTAGGAGAAAGTTCTGGCGGTGCAAGGGACAACGAGAGCTAAGACTCATGAAGCGGGGCGGTTTTATGAAATATGCTGTTGATTCGGCAAAGATGAAAAGCATTGATAATTATACTATTGATATTATTAAAGTACCTCCACTCGTGCTAATGGAAAGAGCGGCAATGGAGGTTGCTTCGCTTGTAAAGCTAAAAACATCTGTTGACGAGAGGATTTTAGTGGTCTGCGGTCCGGGAAATAACGGCGGTGATGGAGTTGCATCCGGTAGGATACTGCATATGCAGGGCTACCAAGTTGCTATTTTTTTGCCGTTTGAGAGGGAGAGATGCAGCGTTCAGATGAAAGCCCAGCTTGAAATAGCAGAGAATTTAGGCATGAGGATTATTAGCAGCGCAGACATAAATGAATATAATATAATAATCGATGCCATGTTTGGCATTGGATTAACCAAACCCATCGAGGGAAGGCTTGCTGATATAATAAATGATATAAATAAAGGCAGTCACAGGGTTTTCTCGGTGGATATCCCGTCCGGAATATCGGCAGATACGGGAAGGATTCTGAATACGGCTGTCAGGGCTGATTATACCATCACCTTCGGATTCATGAAGCAAGGCCTTTTGGTTTACCCGGGAGCGGATTATGCCGGTGAAATATATGTGGCGGACATAGGATTTCCGCAGGAGGCACTGCAAAGCGTAAAACCGGATACCTTCTATTATACCCTTGAGGATCTGAACCTTCTGCCAAAGAGAAGAAATGACGGTCATAAGGGGACATTCGGCAAGGTATTGGTTATTGCGGGAAGCGAAGGGATGAGCGGGGCGGCATATCTGTCCGCAAAGGCTTGCCTGAGGGCCGGTGCGGGCATGGTTAAGGTGCTTTCCGCTTCAAATAACCGCGATATTGTTCAGACAATTATCCCGGAAGCGTTGTTTGCGTCCTATGATACGGATGAAGACCTGTCACCCGCATTAAGCTGGGCGGATGTCATAATTATTGGTCCAGGCCTGGGTATGGGAAAGAAAGCCAAGGACCTGGTCGGCAGTGTGATTGACAAAAAGCAAAAAGCTCCTCTGGTGGTTGACGCCGACGCCATCAACATCCTGGCCGAAAGGATTGCGGGTTCAACAGTACATGAAAGAATAAGCATGCTGGCTGACATATTGCCGGAAAAAGCGGTTTTAACTCCCCATCCCATGGAATTTTCCAGGCTTACCGGTATTGGCATAAATGAAATGGCAGATAATCTATTTGACATTGCAAACCGGTGTTCTTATAATAATAAGTTGATATATGTAATTAAGGGCGCAAGGACTGTTGTGTCATTTGACGGAAGGAAATACGTCAACACCTCCGGTAACAACGGCATGGCTACAGCCGGAAGCGGCGATGTCCTTGCCGGAATCATAGCGGGCTTTATGGCACAGGGAATGGGCCCATTTGATGCGGCAGCGCTCGGTGTATATGTTCACGGACTGGCCGGAGATGCCGCAAAAGACAAGGTTGGGACTTATTCCCTGATGGCGGGAGATATTATTGATTCAATCCACGAAGTGTTTAAGGCCTGCCGTTGACAAGAAGGTCCGAATAAAACCGCACACGGCACAGCATATTATTTTATCAAGAAGGAAACCAGGTGAATACAATTGGATAGATGTGACTATTACAGGGTTCAGGCAAACATTAATCTTGCTGCAATAAGGAACAATATTATCAATGTCAGGAACAAAATCGGCAAAAATACCAAGCTGATGGTTATCGTCAAGGCGGACGCCTACGGGCACGGTGCGGTCGCAGTATCCAGGGCTCTTGAAAACGGATTGGTCGATGCCTATGGCGTAGCCATCATTGAGGAAGCTATAGAACTCAGAAATGCGGGCATTACAAAGCCCATTCTTGTATTAGGCTATACACCCAAGGAGCAGTTTGACCTGGTAATTGCTAATGATGTCATGCAGACCGTTTACCAATATGATATGGCGGAGGACTTGTCGAAGGAAGCCGTAAGACAGGGCAAAAAGGCCAAGATCCACATCAAGGTGGATACGGGCATGTCCAGGTTGGGATTTAAGGATAACAGCGAAAGTGTCGAAATAATTAAAAGAATCGCTTCTCTTGACGGAATCTCCATCGAAGGCCTGTTTTCGCATTTTGCAGCGGCCGATGAAAAGGATAAGAAAAGCGCGTTGATGCAGCTGAACAGGTTTAAAAAATTCGACGAAATGCTGAAAAACGAGGGTATACATATTCCGGTTCGCCATATAGCCAACAGCGCGGGAGTCATTGAATTTCCCGAAGCGGAGTTTGACATGGTAAGATGCGGAATAGTAACCTATGGGATATATCCTTCTGATGAAGTTGACCACAGCTCACTTCACCTTGTACCCGCCATGGAATTAAAAAGCCATGTGGTATTTATCAAGGAAGTAGAAGCAGGTACCGGCATCAGTTACGGGCTGACATATGTGACAAGGAAGAAAACGAAGGTTGCCACCATACCGGTCGGTTATGCGGACGGTTACTCAAGAAACCTGTCGAACATAGGCAAGGTAATTATCAGGGGACAGTACGCGCCTATTATCGGAAGAATCTGCATGGATTACTTCATGGTGGATGTATCGGACATAGAAGGAGTAAACAAGGGTGATGTGGTCACACTGCTTGGAAAAGACGGGGATTGCGAAATCAGCGTGGAGGCACTGGCGGAATGGTCGCATTCGTTTCCGTATGAGCTGGTATGTACGGTAGGGAAAAGGATACCGAGGGTATATATATAAAATCTGACTGAAAGATAACTCCTTTAAAGGCACGGATGACAAGTCAAATTGAATAAGAAACATATCACTTTATGGAATACACACGGAGAAACTGGCAATAATAAGTTATAGCCTACTAATTGGAGTGTGAGTATAAAGTGGTAATAAGAAGAGGAGATATCTTTTATGCAGATTTAAGGCCTGTTATCGGTTCCGAGCAGGGTGGAATAAGACCGGTATTGATTGTTCAGAATGATACGGGCAACAAACACAGCCCCACTGTCATATGTGCGGCTATCACATCAAAAATGAACAAGGCCAAGCTGCCTACGCATGTAGAGCTGGATGCAGATAAATACGGAATAGTCAAGGACTCGGTCATATTGCTGGAACAGGTAAGGACTATTGACAAGTCCAGGCTGAAGGAAAAAGTTTGTCATTTGGATCAGGATGTATTAAAGAAAATTGATAAGGCATTAATTATCAGTTTTTCTTTAGATACATATTTCAAGCACATATTTTTTTAAAACGGAAGGAAGGGATAACTCTTAAAATGGACAGTGATAATCCTTTATGGGGAACGGTAATATTATTATTACTTGTCCTTATAATGGCAATCATATCCGCCATCAAATATTCGCTGGAATATGCCAGCGATAACTCCATAAGAAAGAAGGCGGATGCAGGCGACAGGAAAGCATCGGTCTTGCTCAAGCTTATCGGGGCTGATTCAAAAAATCAAAATGCCATGTCGTTATTGATGATTATAATACCCGTAATTACCGGCCTGTTTTTTTATAACCGGATTTTGAACAGCCTTGAATCAATCGTATATAAAGTATTGCTTACATGCCTGCTGGTTTTTGCTGCAACATTGCTCGGAGCGGTTTTGCCTAAAAGGCTGGCTGTCAAATACCCCGAGAAAACCTGTTATGTCTTTTATTTCCTGATACGGCCGCTTTGCTTTATACTAAGTCCGTTGAGCCTGGTTATTGAATCGGTGTTAAACCTGATATTAAAAGCATTCAAAATTAATCTAAAAGAGATCCAGGAGAGCGAAATAGAGGATGACATAATATCCATGGTTAATGAAGGGCATGAGCAGGGTGTGTTTGATGCGGGCCAGGCTGAAATGATATCGAACATATTTGAACTGGACGATAAGGAAGTCAGCGATATAATGACACACAAAAAGCGCATTGTGGCGGTGGATGTCAATATGCCTCTGAAGGACGCGTTGCAGTTCATGCTTTCCGAGAATTACTCCAGGTACCCGCTGTATGAAGACAACCTGGATAATATAATCGGAATACTGCACCTGAAGGATGTTGCGGCAGCGTACATATCTCCCGGCAAGAACAAGAAAACCCTGCGGGAGATTGCAAGAGAGCCGTTCTTTGTCCCTGACACCCAAAGCGTAAATCTTCTCTTTCATGAAATGCAGACAAAGAATATTCATATGGCAATTGTCGTAGACGAATATGGCCAGACTGCTGGATTGGTGGCCATGGAGGATTTCCTTGAGGAAATAGTGGGAAATATCCAGGATGAATACGACCAGGAAGAGAAAATGATTTTGTCTGTTGACAATGATTCGTGCGTGGTCAAAGGCTCAATAAGCCTTGAGGACCTTGAGGACGAGCTTAATATTTTAATTGACCATCAGGATTTCGATACATTAAACGGATTGCTCATATCAATACTGGACAGGATACCCGCCGATGGGGAACAAGCTACCCTGGAGTATGGCGGATACAGGTTCGATATTCTTAAGACGATGAACAAAATGATTGAACAGGTTCGCATATCAAAGCTGCTTCAAAGCAGCTGAAAGAGAAAACGCCGGTTTGCACCGGCGTTTTCGGTAAACAACAGGGGTGTTAGTTTACCATAGCGTATAATAGGGTGGGAGTAGAAAGTGAATTATCACTATCTATAGTAATAGTCTACAAAAAAGATGTGTCTATTTTGTGAATGATTTATAAAATAAAAATAAATTTACTAATGAATATTTGATTTTTGCTTAATATGAAAATAAACAATATAAAAAACCGATGAATGTAAAAGAGGGTGTCTGGCAGTGCGACCTGCAGACACCCTCAAATCTATATAAATAAGTAGGGAGGAGGAGAGTGAAAAAAATTATTTTTACACTTCTGAGTTTAGTATAAATCAAATATGTGATTAAAGTATGGATAGAATAAAGACATTTTGTTAACAAATTGGTTCATTTTTATGTCATAATTGGTATTTATTATGTAGAAACTTGTCTAATGGGAAATAATGACTTGTGTTTCGGCTCTTAGTCATATACAATTTATAGTAGTTTGAGTTTATTAAGGCAGGGAAAGTTATGAAGATCACAATAATATGCGTCGGCAGGATAAAAGAAAAGTATCTTGCCATGGGAATTGATGAATACAGGAAGAGATTAGGCAAGTACTGCACTTTGGATATTATTGAGCTTGCCGATGAAAGCACGCCGGACAACGCAAGCCCTGCCATGGAGGAAGCCATTAAGAAAAAAGAAGGGGACAGGATCCTGAAAGCAATTAAGGGCGATTCCTATTGCGTTGCCCTGGATATCAGGGGCAATATGCTGTCATCAGAGGAACTAAAAGAGGAGCTAGAGAGATTATTTACCTACGGCAAAAGCCACATAACCTTGGTAATAGGCGGATCCCTGGGATTATCCGGTGAGGTCCTTGCTCGGGCGGATTACCGCTTAAGCTTTTCCAAGATGACGTTCCCGCACCAGCTTATGCGGCTGATATTGCTTGAACAGCTGTACAGGGCATTCAGGATAATGAAAAATGAACCGTATCATAAGTGAAAAAATGAAAAAGCAGGCCGATTTGGCCTGCTATTTGCTTGTTTATACAGGAGAAAATCCGAAGTACTGCAGGATACCGGTATATATGCCGTATGCGAATCCGCCCGGGTTGTCACGAAGCTTGGCGGCATCCGAAGAATTGGTGAGATATCCAAGCTCAATCAGCAGTGAGGGCATTGTGGTGCGTCTAAGTACATAAAAGATGCGGTTTTCCCTGATTCCGTTGTTTCGCGTGCCGGCATATGTCACAATTCCGTTCATAATTTGCTGTGCCAGCCAGTTCGCCTGGGTACCGTATTGGTAAATATATATTTCTGTTCCGTTTATTGCAGGATTGGGATTGGAGTTGCAGTGAATGCTGATAAAATAATTGGCAGGCCAGGAGTTGGCCATGCGCACCCTTTCCGCAACACTGGAGGCATTGTCAGTCCCCAGAACCGTCGTGGGAGTGGGCCTTGACAGGCGGGCTTCAAACCTGGGATCATTGTTAAGCATGTTTGCCAGGATTAATCCGACCTGGAAATTAATTTCTGATTCAAACAAGCCGTTGCCGGTAGCGCCTGCGTTGTGAAATCCCGAGGGATTATGGCCTTGGTCTATGAATATTTTAATGGGCATTATTGTACATCCTTTCTTTAATACACGGATACCGGTCATTCATTACATCATATTCCGTCCGGCGGAAGTTGTTACATAAGAAGTATTTATAAATATTCATCCGGGGTTATTTTTTATTGACAAAGCCGCCGGATAAATGTAAAATTTGCTACATATCCATTAATATTACGATAGATAAATCCGTAGGTTTGTGGGAGGTTAGTGATGAAATTCGTGGTGCCTGAAGGCTATAAGCCATACCTGGATGTCAGGGAAACGGAGATTGCCATCAAGGAAGTAAAGGATTTTTTTGAAAGGGAACTGGCAAAACAGCTTAACCTGGTCAGAGTATCATCCCCGCTGTTTGTAAAGCCGGAGACCGGATTGAACGATAATTTGAACGGTGTGGAGAGGCCGGTTTCATTTGGAATTAAGGAGCAAAATGAAGCGGTAGCCGAAATCGTCCATTCCCTTGCCAAGTGGAAGCGCATGGCGCTTAAGAAATACGGCTTCAAAATTGGTGAAGGCCTGTATACCGACATGAATGCAATCCGCAGGGACGAGGATACCGATAACATACATTCCATATATGTGGACCAGTGGGACTGGGAATTGGTCATTGACAAGAAAGACAGGAATGAGGAGACGTTGAAGAAAACGGTCAGGCTGGTATATAACGCCTTAAAGAATACTGAAAAGTACATCTGCGGCAGGTACAGCTATACCGGAGAAATCCTGCCGGAGGACATATATTTTATAAAATCGCAGGAATTGGAGGACATGTATCCGCATCTCACTCCAAAGGAGAGGGAATATGAAATCGCCAAGGACAAGGGTGCCGTATTCATCATGCAGATAGGCGGAGCGCTCAGGTCCGGAAAACCCCATGACGGAAGGGCTCCCGACTATGACGACTGGAAGCTGAACGGGGATATTATCGTTTATTATCCTGTGCTGGACATTGCCCTTGAGTTATCCTCGATGGGTATCCGCGTAGACGAGGATTCGCTGCTTGAACAGCTGAAAATAAGCGGCTGTATGGAAAGGGCCGAGCTGGCTTTCCAGAAAGCGCTGCTCAACAAGGAGCTTCCCTATACCGTGGGCGGAGGAATCGGCCAGTCCAGGATATGCATGTTCTATTTAAGAAAAGCCCACATCGGCGAAGTCCAGGCTTCCATATGGCCCGACGATGTGGTTGAGATGGCGGAGAAGCATAATATTCCTCTATTATAATGATTATGAAACACTAAATAACCCGCATTAATGCGGGTTATTTTTATGAAGTTAATAATGAACGTAATAGAAGTTTATGAA
>JAAYHD010000006.1 GCA_012735495.1 Clostridiales bacterium
CCGATGGAACCTCCTCCACCGGTCACAAGAATAACCTTGTCCTTGACATATCCCATTATGGAATCCAGGTCCACCTCGATGCTGTCTCTTCCAAGCAGGTCCTCAACCTGTACATCCCTTAACTGGCTCACACTTACTTCACCATTCATAAGCTGGTATACCCCGGGAAGTATCTTAAGGCTGCAATCCGTCTCCTTGCATATATCCACGATTTCACGGATGGTCTTCTTTGACACGGATGGCATGGCTATTATTATTTCATCTATATCATACAGGTTTACGGTCTCGACAATGTTCTCCCTGGTACCTACTACCTTAACCCCTTGTATATATGTACCCTGCTTTCCGGGATCGTCGTCTATAATGCACTTGACCGTTGTATTGTTGACTTTGTCACTAGTCTGGATTTCCTTGATAATTATATTTGCCGCGTTGCCGCCGCCAACTATCATTACTTTCTTCTTTTCGCTTCTGTTGACAATCATTCTTTTTATGTACCTTATGCCGCGATAGCCGAATCTGCTGCTCAGTGTAAGAAAGAACAACACTCCGCCATACAGGAAATGGTAGCTTCGCGGTACAGGCAGTTCCATTATTTTTAACCCTGCGTATTGAATCAATACCGACATAATACATGCGGCTGTTACATTTTGCATTTCAATAATCCCCGCAAAGCTCCATATGCTGTGATAAAGCTTTAGTATATAAAATATTACCAAAGTGCATATAACATTTATGGGCAGATAATGCCACACCGATTCAGCGAACCGCAGTTCCACCTTGCTTGGGTTCAAATCAAAGCGAAGCAGTAATCCTAATGCACTTGCTGCAATGATTACTGCTACATCACACAATATTAAACATATTCTTCTGAATGCCATCTTGCTGTCAATTATCTTTCGGACCATTGCTCTACCTCACATATTCTTGCATGTTCATTCCCATACGCTGTTTGTATAATCATGTCCTTCCGGCATAGGTTCAGCCCTGTCCCGGTATGCCTGCATTCTCTTAATGAAGCTTTCTTTGTATCTTTCTCTCTCCTGCTCGCTCATATCCACATATGTCACAAAATCCAGGTCGCTCCTAAACAGCCTGTCCCCGCAATGGAAACAAACCGCGTTAGGTTTCCTGGATACGATTCTATAGTTATAACATCTTGGACATATAAAGATATGCAGCATGGTATATTCCTTCCTTTTTACATAGCTTATTAATATGTGTTCCATTTTTGATGACACCTGTTGTACAGGCATCATGTTATCTTTTGTGCTCATCTCCATATGTTCCGTAATAATTGCCATAGTATTTCCCGTAATAGCGGCCATAATACTTTCCGTTATACCGTTTTTTGTTTATGGGGATCTTATTTAGAACCACTCCAAGGATACGGCATTGCGTTACCTCAAGCTGCTCCTTGACATACTGGGCATACTTGTAGCTTATTGTATTATGCTCAATTACAATGATAACCCCATCCGAATGCTTTGCAACTATGGCGCTGTCAATTACCGATCCAAGGGGAGGCGTATCGATAATTACATAATCATACTCTTCCCTTAGCTTTTTAATCATAAATGTAAAACGTTCATGGCTAAGCAATTCAACCGGATTGGGCGTATATGATCCTGTAAAAATCATATCAAGGTTGCGGATATTCGTATTATATATGATATCCTCAAGCCCGCTTTGTCCTGATAGGTAATGGGTCAGGCCACACTCAATCCTGCCTACCTTAAGCTTTCCCATTATTACCGATTTTCGAAGATCAGCGTCAATAAAAGCAACCTTCTTGCCGATATCGGCAAATGCTACCGCCATATTCAGAGAGATGCTGCTTTTCCCCTCATTAGGTGTACAGCTTGTCAAGCTTATTACCTTTATATTGTCACCGCAAAACTGTATGTTAGTTCTTAATGCTTTATAAGCCTCATTCGTCCTGTAATCCAGTTCGCTATAATGTATACTCACACTGTTTTCCGACATGACTGGTATTTCTCCTTTATCTTTTATGCAGATTTTTCTTTAGCTTCTTCTTCTTTGGCTTTTTCTTTCTGACCTTGCCTTCTATAGGTATAAGCCCCAAGGTGTTAAGCCCCAGGTATTTTTCAACATCCTCACTGTCCTTTATTGTATCATCAATTACATACAGAATTACTATTATGCCTGATATTAATACTGCTCCAAGTATACCGCCAATTACAATATTTAATTTAATATTAGGGCTTGACGGTTCTTTTGGCAGGTTACCTTCATCTATTATCTCAGGCTTATCGGTTGCCATAATTTTCGCTATCTGCTCGGATGAAACCTTCGCAAATTCATCAGCCAGTTTCTTCGCCATAAAGGCATCCGGGTATGTTATATTTATCTCAAGTATTCTTGTATTGCTAGGATTGGATGCTTTTACCGCGCCCGCCACCTCATTATAATCCAGGTCTAAATCCAGGTTCTCAATAACCTTGTTTACCACAGCTCTGCTCTTGACAAGCACCATATAATCCTGGGTTAGCTGGGTGCCCATTTGAATATCTGATAAGCTTGTCGATTCGGATGACCTATTAATTATGTATAATTGAGTCGTTGATGTATACATCGGTGTCATCATATAATAGCTGAACAGCCCTGCTGCTGAAGCCGTCAATAAAGCAAACATGATAATTAGCCATAGTTTTGACCTTAACAGGTAAAATATATCCAGCAGATTGATTTCCACTTCTTCGTGCGTATTCAAGCCAGGTCCTCTCCTTATATGTAAAAATAAAATTATATATATTTATTTTCTATTATTTTTATGGTATTTTCAATGGTTATTTCCTGTAAGAGCTCCTTATCGCATTTACTCTCTAAATATGAAACCGCCTTTTGCATGATTGGAATCCTTTTAACGTCATCATGACAGTCGCTTGCTATCAGATGCACCAAACCATAGTTGATCAGTTTTCTGTTGTAAGGGGCTTTCAGCCTCATATACCCCCCTGTTACGCTTCGGCAGTTCATCTGGATGCAGCAGCCCATCTTTACCAGTTCTTCAATATTGGACATGTTTCGGTAAATATTGCGGTATCTTTCGATATGGGCAAGGATTGGTATGTATCCATGATAAATGAAATTGCTTATGCATAAACGGATGGACTTAAATGACGCGCTGTAAGCGAATTCCACCAGCACATACCTGCTTCCGGCAAGGGTTAAGGCTTTGCCTGATTTCAGCGCGTCGATAACCGCGTCTTTAAAAAATGTATCCCTGCAATATATTTCATTTCCAAGCAGTATCTTAAAGTCTTTGTTTATTTTAGCCGCTTCCTGCTGCACCTGCTCGGCCAGTTTAACCAGTTTTTCCACCGGAGGGTTGTCCGCTCCGATAATATAATGGGGAGTTGCAATAATAGTTGTTATATTCTCAGCTGAAGCCATATGCAGCATTCTTACAGTCTGTTCCATGGATCTTGACCCGTCATCAATACCGGGCAGTATGTGCGAATGAATATCCGCATAATTATATTGCCAACTCATAATAACGCCCTTCTTCTTATCATATGGCGAAAGGTATAAAATAAACTTTATTACTATAAATTACTAAACTATAATTTATAATACGTCAATAATCTAACAGTGTCAAGTGACTGATATGAATATTTTTCTAATTCTCCCATATTTGTATATTTATCCCAATTCATTATCGGTTGCCATACATCTTTTTATAGTAATTCTGATACTCACCGCTGATGATATTCTGAAGCCATTGTTCATTATCCACATACCACTTGATTGTCATTTTAATACCTTCACTAAAATTGGTCTTTGGTTTCCAGCCAAGCTCCCTGTTAATCTTGGCAGGATCGATGGCATACCGTTTATCATGGCCGGGACGGTCGGTAACGAACCTGATAAGGTCTTCGCTCTTGCCAAGCTCCTTAAGTATTATCCTGACAACCTCAAGATTCGTCCTCTCATTGTGGCCGCCTATATTGTATACCTCTCCCACCTTTCCCTTTCTTACGACCAGGTCCACAGCCTCGCAGTGGTCCTCAACATACAGCCAGTCCCTTACGTTCTCCCCTTTGCTGTATACGGGAAGGGGCTTGTCCTTGAGCGCGTTGGCAATCATAAGGGGTATCAGCTTTTCCGGAAACTGATAAGGTCCGTAATTGTTCGAACACCTTGATATCGTAACCGGAAGGTTAAAGGTGCGGTAATATGCCAGTACCAGCAAATCCGCCGAAGCCTTCGATGCCGAATACGGGCTTGAGGCATGCAGCGGTGTTTCCTCGGTAAAGAACAAGTCCGGCCTGTCAAGAGGAAGGTCTCCATACACCTCGTCCGTGGACACCTGGTGGAACCTCTTAATTCCGTACTTCCTGCAGGCTTCAAGAAGCACTCCTGTCCCTATGACATTCGTCTGAAGAAAAACCTCCGGGTCAACCACGGACCTGTCCACATGGGTCTCAGCCGCGAAGTTAATTACCACATCCGGCTTCTCTTCTTCAAATACCTTGAATATAAAATCCTTGTCCGCAATATCGCCTTTAATAAACCTGAAGTTATCATTTTTTAACGCGCCCTCAAGGTTCTCAAGGCTTCCCGCGTATGTCAGCTTGTCTATGCAGATGAATTGCTCTTCCGGGTATTTACTGAGCACATAATATACATAATTCGTTCCGATAAATCCGGCTCCGCCGGTTATGATGGTTTTCACGGTGTTCCTCGCTTTCTTGCAGCTTTTCCGTAATACGGTCATGTAGCATAATGCTGTGATGCAGTATAATGCTGTCCGGCAGCATGATGTTTTTAAGCAACAAATACTATCAAGCAGCATAAGCTGTTAATCAGCAAAATACGGTCATGCGGCATAATGTTGCCAAACAAAATAATGTTGTCAAGCAATATAGGCTATCAGGCAACTGATGCTGTCATTCAACATTACAGAACTTTTATATAAAATCTATATCGCTGTCCTTTAGATAAGGCGCGTTCCTGTCCTTTTCAGATAGAATCGGATCTGTAATCCCCCATTCGATCCCAAGCTCCGGGTCATCCCAGCGGATACTCCTGTCTGCTTCCTTGTTATAGTAATTATCCACCTTATAAACAAACTCCACGTTGTCGGTTAGGGTCAGGTAACCATGCAGGAATCCCCTCGGAATAAGAAGCTGTCGGAAGTTATCCTGCGAAAGCTCTACAGCTATCCACTGCTTGTATGTCGGTGAACTCCTTCTCATGTCCACAACAACATCAAGCACGGCACCCCGTATGCAGCGGACAAGCTTTGCCTGCGCTGCATTCCCTTTCTGGCAGTGAAGCCCCCGAAGCACACCCTTCGTGTTCGAGAAGGAATGGTTGTCCTGCACAAAATCATAGTGAAGCCCGGCCTCTTCGAATTTTTTCTTAGACCAGCTTTCCAGGAACCATCCCCTGCTGTCCTTAAATACCTGAGGTTCTATTATATACACATCCTGCAGTTTGGTCTTTATGATATTCATGCCAATGCTCCTGTTTCATTATATTGGTTAGTATC
>JAAYHD010000041.1 GCA_012735495.1 Clostridiales bacterium
ATAAAACCTGAAGAAGAAATAGATAATAACGCGCTCATTGGGATTAAACCGAATCTTGTTGTAGCAAAACCTGCGAGCTCAGGTGCAACAACATCGCCCGAAATAGTGGCAGGGCTCATTGAATATTTAAAATCGAAAGGGTATGATAGAATAATAATTATGGAAGGCTCCTGGGTGGGGGATAGGACAACAGAGGCATTTAAGGTATGCGGATATGAGGATTTGTCGAAGAAATATAATGTTCCCCTTGTTGACCTTCAAAAAGATAAATATATGGCATATGAAATAAACGGTTTGAGGATAAACATTTGCGATTATGTTGCAAAGGTCGATTATTTAATAAACATACCGGTCCTTAAGGGCCACTGCCAGACTAACATGACTTGTGCTTTAAAGAATATGAAGGGCTGCATACCCAACTCCGAGAAAAGGAAGTTTCACACCATGGGTTTGCATAAACCTATAGCGTACTTGAACAAGCTTATAAAACAAAGTCTCATAATTGTTGATGGAATGAATGGTGACCTTAACTTCGAAGAAGGCGGTAATCCGGTCCAGATGAACAGGATAATCGCGGGAAGGGACCCTGTGCTGGTAGATACATACGCGGCGCATTTGCTGGGTTTTGGTATTGATGAAGTTCCGTATATTGCCATGGCTGAAGGTATCGGTGCAGGCACTACCGACTTGGGAAATGCCGATATTATTGAATTGAATAAGGACAATGGATCAAGAAAATTAACACCTTCAAGAAGAGTTCAACAGTTGTCAAGGCATATTGTCGAGGACAGTGCTTGCTCAGCTTGCTTTGGAAGCCTTATTTTTGCACTGGAAAGGCTGGACGAAAAAGGTCTTTTGAATAAATTAAAAGAAAAATTGTACATTGGTCAGAATTTTAAAAATAAACAGTATGATGGGCTAGGTATCGGTACATGCACTTCAGGATTTGATAAATGTGTTAAAGGCTGTCCGCCAAAAGCCAAGGATATTGTAGAATACCTTGAAGGCCTTATAAAAAAAGAGCTTTGATACATGAAAATCAGCTCAAATTGCGAAGGCTGTATGAAACGCAATTATAATGAAAGTTTAAAAAAGCCTAAGATAAAGATATCAATCCAAGCGACTTGTTCCATGTTGAGACAATGGAGGCCGCCGTTTGACCAGTTATTGCCTTTAATATTAATATAATATAAGCCATAGAGAAACCTATATATAGAAGGAGGTACATTATATGGAGATATTTAAAATAATGCAAGAATATGATTACGAACAACTGATATTCTGCCAGGATAAAAGCTCCGGGTTAAAAGCAATTATCGCCATTCACGATACCACGTTAGGGCCGGCCCTGGGCGGAACAAGAATCTACGATTACAAGACCGATGAAGAAGCGATTATTGACGCGTTAAGACTGGCCAGGGGCATGACCTATAAAAATGCGGCCGCGGGGCTAAACCTCGGCGGCGGGAAAGCGGTTATTATCGGCGACCCGAAGAAGATAAAAAGCGAAGCGCTGTTTAGAGCTTTTGGAAGATTTGTTGAAGGACTAAACGGCAGGTACATAACCGGCGAAGATATGAATATGACACAAAAGGACGCTGCATATATTAATTGTGAAACCGATTACATAGTGGGCTTGGAGACGGGAAGCGGCAACCCTTCGCCGATGACGGCTTATGGAGTATTTAAAGGTATGCAGGCAGCTGTTAACGAAGTTTATGGCAGCGATGATTTAGAAGGGAAAACCGTTGCAATTCAAGGACTGGGAGCTGTCGGAAGAATCCTGGCCGAGTTATTGTATGAAGCGGGGGCTAAATTAATAGTAACTTCAAGGGACCAAGCTAAAGTCAATAGGGCTGTAGCGGAACTGGGTGCAACTGCCGTAGGGCCGGATGAAATATACGGGGTAGAATGTGACGTGTTTTCGCCCTGCGCCATAGGCGCCATAATCAACGACAAAACAATTGAGCAGCTAAAATGCA
>JAAYHD010000007.1 GCA_012735495.1 Clostridiales bacterium
GCGCCTGCCATTACATTGCTGCAGCCGCCGCTTAAAGCGGATGAAAAGCTGATATGAAGGATATCAAGGCCCTGGCTGACATATTTCTGGAAGGTGTCCCTGATAACCACGGGATTGCTCGCCATTGTTGTAGGCATGTGACCTGCTCTCATCATATCGTAGAACTCTTTCGGGTCCAGGTTTATTTCATCCCCGTAGGTTATTCCTTCCAAAGCGTAGTAATGAGGAATAATTCCTATGTTTTTCTCCTTAACATATTCGATGGGCAGATCGCAGTTTGAATCAGCAGTAATTACAAAATCTCTCATTTTTATTACCATGCCTTTCTCTTACCCCGCATACATCAGCAGGTTTTTGTATCCGTTTAAGACTATTCTACTAGATATTCTTTTGTTAAGCAATATGACATTAATAATTATTTTAGGATTATTTTATATATTATTTATAAAAAAGATGCGCCATATAAAAGGCGCATCATTTCATGACCTGAACATATTATCTTGTAAATTTTCTTTCATAATAAGACAGCATTTTGTATAAGCCGGTGGCAACGATACACAGTATCACAATGCTCATAATAACAAGGTCCAGGCGGAAAACCTGGCTCCCGTATATTATCAGGTATCCAAGACCGGATTTTGCGGCTAGGAATTCACCGATTATTACACCAACCAATGACAAGCCGATGTTGACTTTCATAAGGCTTATCATGGAGGGAACATTGCCCGGCAGGATTACTTTTAGCAGTACATCCTTCTTTTTCCCACCCAAGGTGTAAATAAGCTTTATTTTATCTTCTTCAACCGCCTTAAAATCGGAGTAAAGCGTTATTATGGAACCGAACAGCGAAACCGAGACAGCGGCGACTATGATGGTTTTAACGTTTGCGCCCAGCCAGACAATGAAAACAGGGGCAAGGGCTGATTTTGGAAGGCTGTTAAGGACAATGAGGTACGGCTCCAAAACCCTGGATATACTGTCATTCCACCAGAGAATTATGGCTATAAGCAAACCTATTATATTTACCAATGCGAAGCTTACCAGTGTTTCGAGCAGTGTTATACCCACATGAAAGAACAGTTGGCCGCTGCCGCCCATTTCCGCGATTGTTTTTACAACGCGCAGCGGGCTGGAAAAAATAAAAGCATCTATGATGCCGATATGGGTGCCTATTTCCCAGAAGGCAATAATGCCAATAAGAATCAAGAGCTGATACAGCCTGATCCGGCGCATACGGGAGAGATATTTTTTGACATATGCCTTCTGAGCAGCCGAAACATCCATGCTTTCGCTTAAAACACGTCTATGTTTCCTGCTCATTGTGGTTTAACTCCTTCCATATCATGTTGAAATAGTCCTTGAATTCAGGAGCGCTTCTGGATGTAAAGGGTGTCCGATCCGGTACTGACAGCTTGATGTCGAATATCCTTTTTACTGTTCCCGGACGTTTTGTCATTACAATGACCCGGTCCGACATGCTTATTGCTTCCGAAATGTCATGGGTAATTAGGATGGCGGTCTTTTTTTCTTTCCGGATAATGCCCCAGATATCGTCCGCCACTTCAAGCCTGGTTTGGTAATCCAGTGCTGAAAACGGCTCGTCAAGGAGAAGTATATCCGGTTCCAGAAGCAGGGTTCGGATCAGAGCGGCTCTTTGGCGCATTCCGCCGGATAATTCCGAAGGGAAGGAGTTTTTGAACGTAATTAGGCCATAAGTATTCAAAAGGTCATTTATCTGAATATAACTGTTTTCGGAAAGCTTGTGCTGAATCTCCATGCCAAGGGTGACGTTTCTCAGCGTGTTTCTCCAATCCAGCAAATGGTCCTTTTGAAGCATGTAACCGATGTTTTTGCCGGAGGATTTGATATCCTTGCCATTTATATATATTGAACCGCTGCTTGGGGTGAGCAAGCCGGCGATGAGGGACAGCAGGGTGGATTTACCGCAGCCGCTGGGTCCTACGATTCCCAAAAATTCGCCATCATGAACCTCAAATGAAACATCCAACAGGGCAGGCGTTTCTCCATCAAGGCTGTGGTAGGTATAACTTATATGATCAATACGAAGCAGTTCGCTCATATAATGCCTCCCTATTTGCTTATATTGTATTATATGAATACGAAAAAGATAGGTTACCTGTCGAAAAGTATCATTAGCAGCAGCAGGCATTTGGCCTGCTTTTATTATGCTTTCGTATTGTTGACTTTGCATAGTGCAAGGCATATAATAACCTTAATGAACATGACATAAAAATAACAGCAGTGCCCCGCCTTCGGACGGCGGTATAACAGAATAATAAGCGATAGGAGGACAATATCCATGGAATTGAAAACACCCCTATATGACTGCCATGTCAATGCCGGAGGGAAGATAGTGGAGTTTGCCGGATATTTGCTTCCGGTACAATACAAAACCGGAGTAATTGCCGAGCATATGGCGGTCAGAAAGTCGGCGGGGCTTTTTGATGTGTCCCATATGGGAGAAGTCATTATTAAAGGAAAGGATGCTTTAAGCAATATACAGATGCTCATTACCAACGACTGCAGCCGCATGATTGACGGGCAGGTCAGGTATAGCCCCATGTGCAATGAAAAGGGCGGGGTTATAGATGATCTCCTTGTATATAAGATCAGCGGTGAGCAGTATTTTATTGTCGTAAATGCGTCCAATCGCCGCAAGGATGTGCAGTGGATGAAATCCCATCTGAAAGGGGATGCCGAGCTTATAGACATATCTGATGAAATGGCTCTTATTGCACTGCAGGGGCCGATGTCCACAGTTATTCTTGGCAAAGTCGCGGATGCTTCAAAGCTGCCGGTAAAATATTATACATTCAGAACCAACGTGGACATAGCGGGTATTGACTGCATGGTTTCAAAGACAGGCTATACCGGTGAGGAAGGCTATGAAATATGCTGCAGGAACGAGGATGCGGCAAGGCTCTGGGAACTATTGCTTGACGTGGGAAGAAGCGACGGATTGATTCCATGCGGCCTTGGCGCCAGGGATACGCTCCGCCTGGAGGCAGCCATGCCCCTGTACGGCCATGAAATGGATGAGAACGTAACACCCATAGAAGCGGGGCTAGAATTTGCGGTAAAGCTTAATAAGGATGATTTTATAGGGAAACAGGCGATTATGGAAAAAGGACGTCCCGCAATTACCCGTGTGGGGTTAAGGATTACGGGAAGAGGCATTGCGAGGGAGAATTGCCCAGTATATCATGAGAATAAGGAAATCGGCAAAACAACCTCCGGTACCCATTCACCATACCTGGGATATCCCATAGCAATGGCACTGGTGGATGTGAGTAAGAGCGAAACAGGCACCAAGCTTGAGGTGGATGTAAGGGGCAGAAAGATTGAGGCGGAGATAGTGGCGCTTCCGTTCTACAAAAGGGTATAGTATTTTAAAATTCAATATTTCATAAATATAATATATTGCAAGCAATAATTTAACCAATTATTTAGGAGGTCAGATTATGAGTAAGGAGTTGTATTTTACAAAAACCCATGAATGGGTACGTTTTATTGACGAAACTACGGCAAGAGTAGGAATAACGGAATTTGCCCAGGGAGAATTGGGCGACCTGGTGTTTATTAACCTTCCGGAAAAAGGAGACGAGGTTATTGCGGGTGAAAGCTTTGCGGATGTGGAGTCCGTGAAGGCCGTTTCCAATGTCTACAGCCCTGTATCCGGAACGGTAAGGGCGGTTAATGAAAACCTTCTTGATCAGCCCGAGCTTGTCAATATGGACGCCATGGAGGCATGGTTCATTGAAGTTGAAAACATCAGTGAAAAAGGAGAGCTCCTGACAGAAGAAGAGTATATGAAGCTTATCGAGGAGTAAGTGTTTATAGACGTATCCCAGAACAGGAGGACACATATGGGTACTTATGTTCCAAATACCAGGGACGAGCAGCAGCTGATGCTTGAAGCAATCGGGCTAAGCTCCATGGATGATCTTTTTAGCACAATACCCAAGGAGGTCAGGCTGAACGCGTCCCTGGATATACCAAAGGGCATGTCCGAGATGGAAGTGTCCGTTAAAATGCGCAAAATCGCAGGCATGAACAAGGTTTACGATACCGTTTTCAGGGGCTGCGGTGCATATCGACATTATATACCCGCCATTGTAAAACAGGTTACGTCCAAGGAAGAATTTATCACAGCGTACACGCCATACCAGGCCGAAATAAGCCAGGGAATTCTTCAGTCCATTTTCGAATACCAGACCATGATCTGCGAGCTTACCGGGATGCAGGTTTCCAATGCCTCGGTTTATGACGGGGCAACCGCCGCTGCGGAAGCGGTAATAATGAGCAGGGAGAAAAGCAGGAAAAAGGCTCTTGTATCCGCAACGGTTAATCCCATGACAATCGAAACCATCCGGACGTACCTTGACGGCACCGACATGGAAATGGCGATAATCCCTGAAAAGGATGGTTTAACGGATATTGAAGGTTTAATGAGTATGCTGGGGGATGATACGGCATGTGTTCTTATCCAGCAGCCGAATTTTTATGGGCTGTTGGAGGATGGTGACGCTGTGGGCGGCATCCTGGCAGGCACGGATATAAAATATATCATGAGCTGCAATCCCATATCCCTGGGAATTCTTAAAACCCCGGCCGAGTATGGCGCGGATATAGCGGTGGGAGAAGGGCAGCCGCTGGGAATCGGTTTGTCATTTGGCGGCCCTTATCTTGGTTTTATGGCGGCCACCGAAAAGCTCATGAGAAGGCTTCCGGGAAGGATTGTGGGTGAGACCACGGATTCGCAGGGAAGAAGGGCGTTTGTCCTCACGCTGCAGGCCAGGGAGCAGCATATCCGCAGGGAGAAGGCATCCAGCAACATCTGCTCTAACCAGGCATTGTGTGCCATGACCGCAGCTGTTTATCTAGCGGCCATGGGAAGGGAGGGGCTGGCGCAGGCAGCCAAACTGTCCATGTCCAAAGCTCATTATCTGGCCGACCGTTTGTGTGAAATAGACGGATATGAATTGGTTTACAAGGGTGAATTCTTCAACGAATTTGTCACCACAGTGAATACGGATGCGGACAAGGTACTTGATATTCTGTCGGAGCATGGCATTCTTGGAGGGTATCCGCTGGATGGAAAACACAAAGGATGCCTCCTTTGGTGTGCTACCGAGGTCAATACCAGGGAAGAAATTGACAATATGGTGCGGATCTTAAAGGATATTAAGTGATTGATAAAGAATGTGAGGTATGCTATGAAGCTGATATTTGAGATAGGGAATAAAAACCGCAAGCTGGACCTGATGCCAGAATGCGATGTGCCTGTTGCCGATATTGATGACAAGTATAAAAGAAAAAAGGAGCTTAGGCTTCCCAATGTTTCCGAAACGGAAATAAGCAGGCACTATACAAAGCTTTCAAGGCGTTCATTCGGGGTGAACTGCGGTTTTTATCCGCTCGGTTCATGCACTATGAAATACAACCCCAAGATAAATGATGAAATGGCGAAGCTTCCGGGTTTTGCGGATATTCATCCGCTGCAGCCCGCGGATACGGTGCAGGGCTGTCTTAAGGTTTACAAGCTGGCGGAAGAATACCTGTGCAGCATAACCGGAATGGATGCCATGGATTTTCAGCCGGCGGCAGGCGCCCATGGAGAGTTTACCGGGCTTAAGCTTATATGGGCATATCACCGGGACAGGAATGATACCGGGCGCGACAAGATAATAGTACCCGATTCGGCGCACGGAACCAATCCGGCCAGTGCGGCGATGGCAGGCTTTTCCGTTATAAACATACCTTCCACGGAAGAAGGGTTTGTAGACGTAAATGCCCTCAGGAATGCGGTTGGCGAGGATACGGCGGGATTCATGCTGACCAACCCGAACACCATCGGATTATTCGAGGAGCATATACATGAGATTACAAGCATTGTACATGAAGCAGGAGGATTAACCTATTACGACGGGGCCAACCTTAACGCAATCATGGGTATTGCAAGGCCCGGAGACATGGGCTTTGACGTGGTGCATCTCAACTTGCACAAGACATTCTCCACGCCTCACGGGGGCGGAGGCCCCGGAAGCGGTCCTGTTGGCTGCAAGAAGCACTTGATTCCGTATCTTCCGACGCCAAGAATCGTTGAAAGGGATGGGATACTTGCCTTTGATGAAAAAAGCGATAAAAGCATCGGCAGGGTCAAGAGCTTCTACGGCAATTTCCTTGTTGTGGTACGGGCGCTTGCCTACATGATGACCCTGGGAGCGGAAGGCCTGAAGAACGCCTCCGAGAACGCTGTTTTAAACGCCAATTACATGCTTCATATGCTTAAGGATACATTTGACATACCTTTCGGAAACGGGCGCTGCATGCACGAGTTTGTCATTTCACTTGAAAGGCTTAAGAAAGAGAAATCCGTTTCGGCTCTGGATTTTGCCAAGACGCTTCTTGACTGCGGTATCCATCCGCCTACAATGTATTTCCCGCTGATTGTGCATGAAGCCCTGATGGTTGAGCCGACCGAAACCGAAACAAGGGAAACCCTTGACGAGGTAATAGCCTTTTTTAAAGAGCTTTATGAAAGGGCGTACAATGATCCGGATTCCTTGCACGGCACTCCTTTGACCACGCCCATCGGCCGTCCTGATGAGGTCGGCGCCGCAAGGAATCCGAGACTGAGATATTACAGCGATTGAAGGTGAGGTATGACTGTAAGAAGGCTGAGGTATTGCATTACAAACGAGACATATCCGTACAGGAACCTGGCACTGGAAGAATATCTTCTTCATAATGTGGCGGAGGATGAGTGCATCCTGTACCTTTGGCAGAATGAGAAGACCGTTGTTATCGGAAGGAACCAAAACCCCTGGAAGGAATGCAAGGTAAAGGAACTGAACGAGGATGGGGGAAGGCTGGTAAGAAGGCTGTCCGGCGGCGGAGCGGTGTACCATGACCTGGGCAATCTCAATTTCACGTTTGTCCTGACTAAGGAAAACTACAATGTGGACAGGCAGCTGGATGTTATAATAAGGGCTGTAAACGGTCTGGGCATAGAAGCGGAGAGGTCGGGAAGAAACGATATTACCGTCTGCGGCAGGAAATTTTCCGGAAATGCATTCTATTCCGAGGGAATTAAATGCTACCATCACGGCACAATTCTCGTGGATGCGGATATGTCGAACCTGTCAAAGTACCTGAATGTATCAAAAACCAAGCTGGTATCAAAGGGAGTGGATTCGGTCAGGACCAGGGTGGCTAACCTTAAGGAATACAGGCCTGATCTGACCATAAACATGCTTAAGGAGGAGTTGCTTAAAGCCTTCGGTGAAACCTATGGCCATGTACCTGTCAGGATAATGGAGGAAGACCTGCCGCAGGATGCGCTTAAAGCGGGGGAAAAGAAGTTCTCATCATGGGAATGGATATATGGAAGAAAAATTGAATTCAGCGACAACCTCGAAAGGCGGTTTGACTGGGGAGATATCGAGCTGCAGTTGGTCGTGGAAGGTGGAATAATAAGGGACTGCCGGGCATATTCCGACTCCCTGGACATAGATATATTCGGATTGCTTCCGAAGTATCTTTCCGGATGCCGGTTCACCCCGGAGGACATGGAGAAGGCTTTAAGAAGGATAGAAACCGAAATCGGCAATGCCCGGATTATTGAGGATATAATCCGGTTGATCAATGAGGAAGTATAGGGTTTTTTTTAGGGGGATATTACATACCATGGCAGGTTATAAATGCTCAGGAGGATGCTGATGGAACGATTTGATCTGATAGTAATAGGCTCGGGCCCCGGCGGTTATGTGGCGGCCATAAAAGCGGCCAGGCTTGGGCTTAAGACAGCCATTATAGAAAAAGACAAGATAGGCGGAACCTGCCTTAACCGCGGCTGCATACCGACAAAAACACTTATGCATGGCACGAATTTTCTTGCAGAGGCGGAAAACATAAAAAAGGCGGGCATAACGTTCACGGGTATAAATATTGATTTCTTCAGGCTTACGGAAAGAAAGAACGAGGTTGTAGAAAAGATTCGCAGCGGAATCGAAAACCTGTTTAAGGCTAACGGTATAAAGGTTTTCAGCGGCAGGGCAGCAATAATATCCCATAATACGGTTAGGGTGGAGCTCCGGGATGGAACAGCCTGCGGGGAGACGGCGGACCTTGTGGCAAAAAACATCCTGATAGCCACAGGCTCCGTTCCTGCTGTTCCAAAAATAGAAGGTGCCAATCTTGAAAATGTCGTGACCAGCGACGATTTGCTTGAAAGCGGGGGAAGGCAATACAGGAAGCTTTTGATAATCGGCGGCGGCGTTATAGGTGTCGAGATGGCCACCATATATAACGGGCTTGGCTGTGAAGTGGAAATAATCGAAGCGATGGACAGGATACTGCCCGGAATGGACAGGGAAATATCCCAGAGCATTGGCATGGGGCTTAAGAAAAAAGGCATTGTAATTCATACAGGCGCAAAAGTCACAAGAATAACCGAAGGCGGCGCTTACGGACTGGCCTGTGAATATATTGAAAAAGACAGCGTAAAAACTGCCGAGGCCGAGGGAGTCCTGATATCCGTAGGGAGACGGGCATATACGGAAGGACTGTTTGGCGAAGATGTGAATATTGAAACGGAAAGCGGTTATATTAAGGTTAATTCCAATTTTGAGACAAGCATCCCGGGCATTTATGCCATTGGAGACGTAATACGCGGAAAACAGCTCGCCCATGCGGCATCCGCCCAAGGTGTGGCTGTCGTGGAAAAAATATGCGGGCTGGAGCCATCCGTCGATTTGGATGTGATACCTTCGTGCGTTTATACCGTACCGGAGGTTGCTGCCGTAGGCTTGAGCGAATCTGAGGCGGCGGAAATGGGATATAGGGTTAAGACAGGAAAATACCCCATGCTTGGCAACAGCAAGACCATGCTTTCCATGGGTGAAAGGGGATTCATCAAGCTGGTATGCGACGCCGATACGGGAAGGATTCTTGGAGCGCAGCTTCTGTGCGACAGGGCAACGGATATGGTCGGCGAGCTGGCCCTGGCGATATCAAGGAAGCTTACCTATAAGGAATTGGCTTCAATCATCCGTCCGCATCCCACTTATGAGGAAGCCATTACCGAGGCGGCGGAGGATGTAGACAACATGGCCATTCACGTAATACCAAGAAAAACTTTGTGAAATAAATATAATAAAAAGTATATATTGACGTGCTCCTTCTGCTTTGCTATAATGAAACAGAACAAATGTTTGCCTTGCAGGAGGAGCATATGATTATTCAGGAAGGTATGTCATTACAGAGGAAGCTTGAGATACTGTCCGATGCCGCAAAATTCGACGTGGCCTGCACCTCTAGCGGTGTGGACCGCAAGGGAACCCAGAACGGCATTGGAAACAGTGTGGCCTGCGGTATTTGCCATGCCTTTTCTGCTGACGGAAGATGCATCTCATTGCTGAAGGTCCTGTTTACAAATGAGTGCATATTTGACTGCAAATATTGCATTAACCGGTCATCCAACGATGTGGTCAGGACATCGTTTACACCCAGGGAATTATGCGAGCTTACCATTGAATTTTACCGGAGAAATTATATAGAAGGATTGTTCCTCAGCTCCGGTATAATGGTAAGCCCTAATCATACTATGGAGCTAATCCTGGAAGCCTTAAGGATGCTTAGGGAGGATTATCACTTTAACGGATATATCCACTGCAAGGCGATACCGGGAACTGATCCGGCGTTAATAGAAGCCCTGGGATGGTACACCGACAGGATGAGTATCAACCTGGAATTCCCGACTGCCGAAAGCCTGAAAAACCTGGCTCCGCACAAAAACAGGAAGAACATCCTTAAGCCCATGCGCCAGGTCCAGCTGTTAAGGGAAAGCAATCATGAATACCTAGGCATACGGGATGAAGGTTTGCTGCCGTACGACGGAGGGCATAGGGATGGCGGCGGGTTGATACTGGGTGGAGGCCGAACGGATACCGGGGATCTGATACATGTCAAGGGCAGCCATATGGACAGCGGCATGTTATCAGGTGACAGCGGGCATATGGGCAGCAGTCTGATTATAGACGACGGTGGACGTACAGGCAGCGGAGACATTATACTCAATGACGGCGTTCGGACAGGCAGAAAAGGCCTGGTACCCGGTGACGGCGGCCATACATGTCAGGACTTGGCGAGCCCGGTGGAATATAAGGGCGGGATTTCCCTTTACAAAAAGCCGCCGATAAAGAGAAGCAGGTTCGTTCCCGCAGGACAGAGTACCCAGCTGATTATCGGCGCAACCAATGAAAGTGACTACCAGATTATGTCCGTTTCACAGGCCCTGTACGATAGTTTTAATTTAAAGAGAGTGTTTTATTCCGCCTTTGTTAATGTAAATAATGACAGTACCCTGCCGTCCACCCAGGACGGGCCGGCCCTGCTTCGTGAGCACCGGCTGTACCAGGCGGATTTTCTGCTGAGATTTTACGGATTCAGGGTCTCGGAGCTTCTGACGGAAAAGAGCCCGAACTTCAACGTATTCCTTGATCCGAAATGCGACTGGGCGGTCAGGCACCTTGAGTTATTCCCGGTGGAGGTGAACAAGGCGGATTACCGGACCCTGCTTAGGGTTCCGGGCATCGGCGTGAACTCCGCACGCAGGATTATTGCAGCAAGAAAGAGCGCCGTACTGGATTTCAAGGATTTGAAGGCATTGGGAGTTGTCCTTAAAAGAGCGGTATACTTCATAACCTGCGGCGGAAGGATGATGTATCCGGTTAAATTCAATGAGGATTTCATAACAAGGGAGCTTCTGGCATCAAGCGGCGGCACCCCATCATTTATAGATAAAGATATAACCTACAGGCAGCTTTCGCTGTTTGATGACGTTAATTTCAAGCCGGATGAGAAGTTCATTATTCAAAGACATTCACCGGTCTGAGTGCTTTATGCGGAGGTGCGGTATGGGCAACACCAGGGTATTTGTATGCGAAAACAGTATTGACGGTATCTTTACCGCGGTTTATGATGCGTGGAGCTCGGGATACGGTCATAATAATGTGAGAATAGAAGAACAGTGTGAAAAAAACAGTTATTCCAACATGGCACTGTTCTCCGATTATATAATGGTAAAGACGGATTTTGATAAAGCGGTGAAGGTATCAAGATCAGTTAGGGCCAAAATCTCCGAAGAAGCCTATGAGATGGTCTGCAAGGCGGCTCTGTCGGACTGCCAGGGGAAGGGAGATCTTATATACAGGTTTCTTATTTTAGGATTTCGAATGGGTGCCGGCATAGTAAACCATCTAAGCAACGAGGTTGTCAACAAGGTTTTCAAGCTGAACAGGAATGTTAATGGCGAAGTGCATCATTTCCTTGGTTTTATAAGATTTTCCGAGCATGAGAACCATGTCCTTACGGCGGTGATTCATCCGAGGAATAATGTGCTGACTCTTGTAACACCGCATTTTGCGGATAGGCTTCCGAATGAAAGGTTTGTTATATTTGATGGAAACAGGAATATTTGCTCTCTTCATGTTCCCGGCAAACCATGGGTAATTGCCGAGATACCCGAAGCTGATGCTGATGATTACAGGTGCCGGGCCGACGATGAATACGGAAAATTATGGAAAACATTTTTTAACAGCATTGCCATTAAGGAAAGAACCAACCTTAAGCTGCAGAGAAATAATCTTCCTTTGCGTTTCAGAAAGGATATGACGGAGTTTATTCCGGATAAACCGATATCGGAGCTATAACCTGTGAATGTGCATAATTCATTTTTCATTGAGGAATACTAAGCGAGTAAAGAATATCTGATTTTAAGGAGGAATACTCATGAAAAAGAGAATGGGCATATTCATAGCCTTATGTTGCGTTTTTATGCTCATATTGTCGGCTTGTGCCACGAATAATCGGGATAATAACAATCCTACGGAAAAAAATATAAACGGCATAGATAATAATACGACAAATGACTGGGATGGTGACGCAACAAACGGCTCCAACAGGGGCAACAATGCAACAAGCGATTTTAACAATACGCCGGGTGCCGGAGGAAACAATAATACAACAGGAGGTATGAATAACAACACAACCGGCGGAACAACAGGAGGCACGACCGGAGGTACCACAGGGGGGACAACCGGAGGGGCGAACAGCGGTGTCGGTGTTGACACGAGATCGACCATACCGTAAAGCTTATGTTAACAGTTTCCTGGAATAGTACACATTAGTATAATAAAAATCCTTCAGGCTATTATACCGGGAGGATTTTTATTATTCTTCATATTATTATTTAATGTCATTTTTGCCGCCGCACAATATCCTTTCAAACAGCAATCCGGTCATAAACCATACAGGAGCATAATCGAGCCTGATTACTCCCTTTATATTAAGCTTTGCTTTGCTGTAGTCCCAAGGACATGCCCCGTATTTTTTTAAAATTACTCCCGTGCAGAATTCCGTAAAAAATATTAAAAGCGCATACACACCTCCTCGCACCAGGGCACATCTTTTCTCCAGCTTTGTACAAATGGGAGCCAGGCATGCCGCCATACCGTATATGGGAAACATCCATACGGAAGTCCGGCAAAGCAGGGTCCTGTCATTCTTTTTCCATTTTTTTAATGAGCTTAGGCCTGTCCAGAAGCATTCGAGACACCACCCGCACAGGCCGCATATTATAAAGTTTCTTATAAATGTCCTTTTCATGGGAATAGTATCTGCTTTTTATGGCATTCCTATGCTAATGCGGAAAAATCGAACTATGTCTAGAAAAAAAACTAGATTTTTTAATATATATGTCTTATAATAAAATTCGTATAATTTTACATTGAAAATGCCGATATATCCGGGTAGCAGGAATAGAAATCTGAAGAGAAAACGAGGTTAGAATATGACGGAAAACCACGCTTATGTCATTGTCAAAAAGGTTAAGCTGGCAGAATCAATTTACCTTATGGACATTAAGGCTCCAAGAGTGGCCGCTGGCTGCCAGCCGGGACAATTTATTATTCTTATCGTTGATGAAAAGGGAGAACGCATACCGTTAACCATATGCGATTATGACAGGGAACAGGGTACTGTTACTATTGTATTCCAGGCCCTTGGAAAATCCACAAAGCAGCTGGCGGAGCTTGAAGAAGGACAAGCTGTCCGTGATTTCACAGGGCCTCTTGGCCAGGTATCCGAGCTTGTGAAGATGCCGAGGGAAGAGCTGGGCAAGAAAAAGGTGCTTTTTGTTGCCGGTGGTGTCGGAGCGGCACCTGTATATCCGCAGGTCAAGTGGATGAAAGAGAACGGTTACGAGGCTGACTGCATAATCGGCGCAAGAAGCAAGGATTTGATTATTCTCGAAAACGAAATAGGAAAATACGCGAAAAACGTTTATATATCCACCGATGACGGCTCTTACGGCATTAAGGGCAATGTAAATGACGCAATCAGGCATTTGGTAGTTGAAAAAGGAGAGCATTATGATATAATCGTAGCAATCGGGCCCATGATAATGATGAAGTATGTGTGCATCCTGACAAAAGAGCTTGACATTAAGACCATAGTCAGCATGAATCCCATAATGGTCGACGGTACCGGTATGTGCGGTGCCTGCAGGCTGACCATTGGCGGCGCAGTCAAGTTCGCATGTGTGGACGGACCCGAGTTTGACGGGCACCTGGTCAACTTCGACGAAGCGATGAAACGTCTCTCAATGTATAAAACGGTCGAAGGAAGAAAGATGCTTAAAGAGCTTGAAGGTGACACTCATCATCATAAGGGCTGCGAATGTCATGAGGAACTGCCTAAAAATGCATAATTATACCATTTTATATATAACAGACATGAATAGTTAAGGGGTAGGACAACAGTGGATGTTTTAAAAAGAGTACCGATAAAGGAACAGAATCCGGACGAAAGGATTCACAATTTCGACGAGGTTTGCCTGGGTTATACCAAGGATGAGGCAGTACTTGAAGCTGGCAGATGCATACAGTGCAAGAATCCGAGATGCGTTCAGGGATGTCCCGTATCTATAGATATTCCCGGTTTCATAAATGCGGTTGTCAGGGAAGATATTGAGGAAGCATATAGGATTATAAACAAATACTCGGCACTGCCCGCCATATGCGGAAGAGTATGCCCGCAGGAGACCCAATGCGAGAAGAACTGCATCCGGGGCATAAAGGGCGAGCCTGTTTCCATAGGAAAGCTTGAAAGGTTTGTTGCAGACTGGGCAAGGGAAAACAATATCAAGCCCAAGGCTCCCGAAAAGAAGAACGGAATAAAGGTTGCAATCATAGGATCCGGTCCTGCAGGACTTACCTGCGCCAAGGAAATGGCGGAAAGGGGCTATGATGTTACGGTATTCGAAGCCCTCCACGAACCGGGAGGGGTTTTGGTGTACGGTATTCCGGAATTCAGACTGCCCAAGGAGACCGTGGTAAAGCCGGAGATAGAAAATCTCAAGGAGCTTGGTGTAAAGATTGAAACCAATGTTATTGTCGGTAAGAGCGTTACCATAGACGAGCTTATGGATGAGGAAGGCTTTAAGGCGGTATTTATCGGCACCGGAGCCGGACTGCCCAAGTTCATGGGTATCCCCGGTGAAAATGCCAACGGAGTATTTTCCGCCAACGAGTACCTAACCAGAAGCAATCTTATGAAAGCTTTCGACAGCAATTATGATACTCCCATCATTACCGGAAAGAGAGTTGCAGTTGTCGGCGGCGGCAATGTTGCCATGGACGCGGCAAGGACCGCAAGAAGACTTGGAGCCGAGGTAATGATTGTGTACAGGAGAAGTGAAGCGGAGCTTCCTGCAAGAGTGGAAGAGGTACACCATGCCAAGGAGGAAGGCATACAGTTTTATCTTTTGACCAATCCGAAGGAGATTCTTGTTGATGATAACGGATGGGTCAGGGGAATGCGCTGTGTCAGGATGGAGCTTGGCGAACCGGACAGCTCGGGCAGGAGAAGGCCTGTGGAAGTTGAAGGATCGGATTTTGACCTTGAGGTCGATACTGTCATAATGGCCATTGGAACGAGTCCGAATCCTCTTATTATATCTACAACGAACGGTCTTCAAAGCAACAAGCACGGATGCATTGTTGCCGATGAAGCTACCGGTAAAACATCCAGGGAAGGCATATTTGCAGGCGGGGATGCCGTAACGGGAGCAGCTACGGTTATCCTGGCCATGGGAGCCGGCAAGGCTGCGGCTGCGGCCATGGATGAGTATTTACAGAATAAATAAGATATTAATTTGGAGGAAGCATGGGTCAATTTTTTGACAACACGACAACAGTAATCTTGCTGATTTGTATTACAGCTGCAGCATTACTGTTGTTGTTATTGCTTGTTTTTATAAGGATAAGCAGGCTGAAAAAGAAGCTTGACGAGGCATACGAGGAGAATCATGCCGTAACTGCGGAGTACCACAGGCTGAAATCGCTGTACCAGGAAGCCGCAGATTCATACAAAAAGCTGAGCGCTCAGTATGACGAGCTTTATAAAAGCAAGGAAAGCATAAAGAAAATCGCATATACAGATCCATTGACGGAGCTGCCCAACCGCATAGCATTCATGGAAATGCTGGATAATATCATGCTGACGCTGCGCAGTGACGAAATAATCGGTATTATGGATATAGATCTTGACAATTTCAAGAATATTAATGATACCCTTGGACACTCATACGGAGATGAGCTGCTGATTGATGTTACCCACAGATTGAAGCAAGTAATGGATGAGAACGATTATCTGGCAAGGATAGGCGGGGACGAGTTCGTAATCCTTACACAGAATTTATGCGATACCGCATCATTCGAGGAAAAAATCAAGAAGGTCAGAAATGTATTCACATTCCCGTTTGAGCTGCTGTCCAAGGAGTATTTTATCTCGGTCAGCATAGGAGTCGCTTTTGCTCCAAAGGACGGCAAATCGGCTCAAACCATTGTTAAAAACGTGGATACCGCCATGTATGTGGCCAAGGCTAACGGGAAAAATACATACGCGTATTATGACGCTTCGTTGAATCAGAAGCTTACCGATAAAATAGAGCTCCAGTCGGAGCTTAGAAAAGCCATAGAAAAGAATGAATTTGTCCTGCTCTACCAGGCACAGATGGATTTGATGAATAAAAAGGTGCTGGGATTTGAAGCGCTGATACGGTGGAATCATCCCACCAAGGGCATGCTTTATCCCAGTGATTTCATATACCTTGCTGAGGAATCCGGCCTTATCGTACCGATAGGGAAATGGGCGCTGGAGACCGCGTGCCTTCAGCTTAAGGAATGGACCGACATGGGATATGAAAATATCAGCATGGCGGTTAACCTTTCCGCAAGGCAGTTCAAGGACAAGGATTTTGTCCAGATGGTGCTTGAGGTAATCGAAAAAACCGGAGCGGATCCTTCGAAGCTTGAGCTGGAGATAACGGAATCGATCGCGTTGGAGGATTTGGACTATACGATATCGACAATAGAGCAGTTAAAAGCCATAGGAGTAAGATTCTCTCTGGACGATTTCGGTACGGGGTATTCGTCGATGAGCTACCTGAAGAAGCTTCCGGTTAGCAACCTGAAGATAGACAAGAGTTTCCTGGATACCGTTATGGATGATGTATGCGACCAAAAAATAATTCAGGCCATCATAACCCTGGCAAGAAATCTGGATCTTAATATTATCGCTGAAGGTGTCGAAAGAACCGAACAGGAGCAGTTCCTGCAGGAATCCAACTGCAACATGGCGCAGGGCTTCTTATACAGCAAACCGCTGCCCAGGGAAATGGCCGCAGAATATTTAAAGAGCGTGAACCGCCGGGAGATGTAAAATGGAAAGCAGGTACCGAAGATACGCTTTTCTTTTAGTACAGCTGGTTTTATACCTGACATTCCTTTCTTTTGATATCAGGAATACCGGGGTTGGTATTTCAACCGGAGTAAAATTCGCCGTAGTAGTACTTTGCTTTTTATATGTTATTACCTCAAATAATACGAAATCAAAAGACTATATATATCTATGTCTTGCCATTACGTTTACGGTTATATCCGATTGCCTGATTTTATATACCGAATACTATTTGTACGGTGTTATAACCTTCACAGCAGCACAGCAGCTGCATGGCATAAGGCTTGATATCCTGCGTGAAAGGGAAGAAGGCAATCCTATAAACCGGTCAAGGACCTTGGCATTAAGGCTTTTAAGCCAGATTGTTCTCGGAACCGTAGTGTATGCAATGCTTATGCTGGCGGGAGTCGGAAATGACGCACTGCTGGCGGTAAGCATTTTATATTTTATTAGCCTGTGCTTCAATGTCATAAGGAGTATTATGCTTTGCTTTCACGGCAAAAGCCGGGATATCCGCCTGTTTGCATGGGGCATGGTATTGTTCCTGCTGTGTGACATAAATGTCGGAATATTTAACTTGTCCGGGTTCATAAACGTAGGCCCGGTATACGAAGTGCTGTATGGCATTTCTTCCATATCCATGTGGCTTTTTTATGCACCATCACAGGTGCTTATTGTTTTAAGCGGCGACAGCAATTGACAAATCATACAAAAAAATATGAAATAATCATGTAAATCAATGTAAAATTGTGCTTGCATTTGGCAACCCTTTTTGTTATACTGTAAATATCTTCACAGATGTTCAGTTCTTGGCAGTAAACTCACATATTATCAAATCCGGTCCGTTTTACCTTTACTTTCTTCATGCTTTTTCTTTTATAAAACCCTACAATTATCAGATTATTATGTAAAAGAGGTGATTTTTTGCAGCACGCAGTTAAAGAGGATTTACTCGACTATGCTTCATTTGTGAGTTTTATCAAGAACGAAGTTGCCGAAAGGATGGGACAGGATTACACCATTAGAGTAATCAGGGTGATGAAAAATAATTCCGTTGAGCTGGACAGTCTTGTCGTACTCAAGAACGGTGATAATTCCGCTCCTAATATATACCTGCAGCCTTATTATGAATCCTATTTGTCAGGCACTCCCCTGACCGGCATTATTGACCGTATTTGCAAGGCTTATGAGAATTTTTCCATTCCGGTTTTGCGCAAGGATTTCGAGTATACGTTTGAGAGGATGCGGCCGTATATTTTCTTCCGGCTGATTAATCTTAAAAGGAATGAAAAACTCCTTTCACAGATCCCGTATGTGAAATTCCTCGATCTGGCCATAACATTCCACTGCCTGGTCCGCAATGAGAAGGAAAACATAGGCACCATCCGAATTTCTAACAGGCATTTGGAAGAATGGCAGGTAACAAGAAATGACCTGATGAAGCTTGCGGCAGAGAATACCAGGAAGCTTTTTCCGCCGGTAATCAAGCCCATGGAGGAAGCGATCAGGGAAGTTTCAGCGGATGTAATGTATGAAGACAATATGGATTTTGACAGCAATGAGAGCTCCGGGGCATCCATGTATGTATTGACCAATGAAAAGGGGCTTCATGGGGCCTCCAGCCTGTTGTACCCGGATGTAATCAGGGAGTTTGCATATCATGTTGATGCCGACCTGTTCATCCTGCCAAGCAGTGTTCATGAGATAATACTCATGCCGGTAAGGAACCCTGACGACAGGCAGAAGCTGCAGAAGATGGTGAGAGAGGTAAATTCAGTCATTCTTGCGCCGGATGAAATCCTGTCGGATAATGTATATATATATTCCCTGGAGTCCGACCAGATATTCCTGTAAATGGCCGAGCCATTGGAAATGCGCATCCGAAATGTTTATGCAAATTTAATGCTTATTTTGATAAATATTATGGTTTTATTTCTTTTATTATCGCCTATGATATGTTATAATAATTAACTGATGGATAAAAACATAATATTTGTTGCACTAAATATAAGGAGGACATTTCAATGGCAAGGATTAAAAAAACAATGGATGGTAATACTGCTGCCGCCCATGTCGCATACGCATTTACCGAAGTTGCAGCAATCTATCCGATAACCCCCAGCTCGGTTATGGCTGAAGTTACCGACGTATGGTCGGCACAGGGCAGAAAGAACATATTCGGGCAAGAGGTTAGAGTTGTCGAGATGCAGTCTGAGGCCGGTGCCGCCGGTACGGTTCACGGATCTTTGGCAGCCGGTGCTTTAACCACCACATATACTGCATCCCAGGGTTTATTATTAATGATACCCAATCTGTACAAAATCGCCGGTGAGCTGCTTCCGGGCGTATTCCACGTATCCGCCCGTGCTGTGGCAAGCCACGCTCTTTCAATTTTCGGCGATCATTCCGACGTGTATGCATGCAGACAAACCGGTGCGGCCATGCTTTGCAGCGGCAACCCCCAGGAAGTAATGGATTTGGGTGCTGTAGCTCATTTATCAGCTATAAAAGGCCGTGTACCTTTCATACATTTCTTTGACGGTTTTAGAACATCCCATGAGATACAGAAGATTGAGGTTTGGGATTACGAGGAACTGAAGGAACTGGTTGACATGGATGCCGTTGACGCGTTCAGGCGCAGGGCATTGAATCCTGAGCGTCCGGTTCTCAGAGGCTCCGCCCAGAACCCCGACGTATTCTTCCAGGCAAGGGAAGCATGCAACAAGTATTACAATGAGTTGCCTGCTATTGTTGAAGAATACATGAACAAGATCAATGCCAGGATAGGTACCGATTACAAGCTGTTCAACTACTATGGCGCCGAGGATGCTGACCAGATAATCATAGCTATGGGCTCTGTCAATGATACTATTGAGGAAACCATTGATTACCTTAATGCCAACGGCCACAAGGTAGGCCTTGTAAAGGTAAGGCTGTACAGGCCTTTCTGTGCGGACAAGTTGATTTCGGTTATTCCTGATACGGTCAAGAAGATATCCGTTCTTGACAGAACCAAGGAGCCCGGTTCAATTGGTGAGCCTTTATATCTTGACGTTGTTACGGCTCTCAAGGGAACCAAGTTTGAGAATGTTCCAGTTTATAACGGACGTTACGGTCTTGGATCAAAGAACACAACTCCTGCACAGATAATTGCAGTATATAAGAATACCGAAAAGAAGACATTTACAATCGGTATCAAGGATGATGTCACCAACCTGTCACTTGATACGGAGAAAGCGCCCACAACAACGCCAGAAGGCACAATAAGCTGCAAGTTCTGGGGGCTTGGCTCTGACGGAACGGTCGGTGCGAACAAGAACTCCATCAAGATTATCGGTGACCATACGGATATGTATGTTCAGGCGTACTTCGATTACGACTCCAAGAAGTCCGGCGGCGTAACCATGTCCCACTTAAGGTTCGGCAAGAAGCCAATCAAGTCCACATACCTTATAACTGAAGCCAACTTCGTGGCATGCCATAACCCGGCATATATAAGAAAGTACAACATGGTACAGGAGCTTAAGGATGGAGGCACATTCCTGCTTAACTGCAGTTGGAATATGGAAGAGCTTGAAAAGCACCTGCCCGGTCAGGTCAAGCGCTATCTTGCAGAGCACAATATCAAGTTCTACACCATTGACGGTATCGGCATAGGCAAGGAAATCGGACTTGGCGGCCGTATAAATACGATACTTCAGGCTGCGTTCTTCAAGCTGGCCAATATCATACCTGTAGAAGATGCGGTAAAATATATGAAAGATGCGGCAACAGCCTCATACGGCAAGAAGGGTGAAGCTGTTGTCAAGATGAACCATGACGCGATAGACCGTGGTATTACGGATGTTAAGGAAATAAAGGTTCCTGAGCATTGGAAGGATGCTCCGTACGAGGAGCTTCATACAAAGGTTACCGAAGGAAGCAAGGAGCTTGTTGATTTTGTCAACAATATTCTTACACCTGTTAATGCGCAGCAGGGCAACGAGCTTCCTGTATCTGCATTCGTAGACAATGCCGACGGTACTCTTCCGCAGGGCAGCTCGGCATACGAGAAGCGCGGTATTGCCGTGGACGTTCCTTGCTGGAAGCCTGAGAATTGTATACAGTGTAACTTCTGCTCCTATGTATGTCCTCATGCGGTCATCCGTCCCGCTGTAATGACCAAGGAAGAGGCTGAAAAAGCACCGGAGGGAATGAAGAAAACGGCAATGACCGGACTTCCGGATTTGGAATTTGCCATTACCGTATCAGTGCTTGATTGTACCGGATGCGGTTCCTGTGCGAATGTATGCCCGGGCAAGAAGGGCGAGAAGGCACTTGTTATGACACCACTGGAGGAGAACCTCCACGAGCAGAAGAACTTCGATTACGGATTCTCTCTTAAGGAGAAGCCTGAAGTTGCAGAGAAATTCAAGGATACCACAGTTAAGGGAAGCCAGTTTAAGCAGCCTCTGCTTCAATTCTCAGGCGCTTGCGCAGGCTGCGGCGAGACACCGTATGCAAAGCTGGCCACCCAGTTGTTTGGCGAAAGGATGTTAATAGCCAACGCAACCGGATGTTCATCCATCTGGGGCGGCTCCATGCCGGCAACACCTTATACTCCTTCAAAGAACGGAAGAGGACCCGCATGGGCCAACTCGCTGTTTGAGGATAACGCAGAGTATGGTTACGGTATGATGCTTGCCCAGAAGACAATCAGGAACAGGCTGAGGGCAAAGGTTGAAGCTCTGGCTGAAAAGACCGACAACGAGGATATCAAGGCTGCGGTTAAGAGATATATTGAAACTTATGAAAACGGCCGTGAGAACTCCGGAGCTACAATGGCACTTATAAGAGCCATGGAAGCCTGCGGATGCGATGAATGCAAGGAGATTCTTAAGGACAAAGAATACCTGTCAAAGAAATCCCAGTGGATCTTTGGCGGTGACGGATGGGCTTATGATATCGGATTCGGCGGTCTGGACCATGTTCTTGCCAGCGGTGAGGACATCAACATCCTGGTATTTGACACCGAGGTATATTCCAATACAGGCGGACAGTCCTCCAAGGCAACACCTACCGGTGCAATTGCGCAGTTTGCAGCCGCCGGTAAGGAGGTTAAGAAGAAAGACCTGGCACAGATAGCAATGAGCTATGGCTATGTATATGTAGCTCAGGTAGCTATGGGCGCCGACTACAACCAGACTTTGAAGGCATTTATCGAGGCTGAAAGCTACAATGGACCTTCACTGATAATTGCTTACTCACCTTGTATCAATCACGGTATCAAGGGCGGAATGGGCAAGTCCCAGACCGAAGAGAAGGAAGCCGTGCTTGCAGGATACTGGTATAACTTCCGTTATGATCCGAGACTGCTCCTGGAAGGAAAGAACCCGTTCCAGCTTGACAGCAAGGCTCCTACAGGCAGCTACCAGGATTTCCTTAAAAATGAAGTGCGTTACAGCGCTCTGATCAGACAGAATCCTGAAAGGGCCCAGGAACTGTTCGAGAAAGCTGAAAAGCAGTCAACAGAGAAGTATAAACATCTCAAGAAGCTTGAGGCTCTGTATTCTGCTGATGAAGCCGGCGGACAGGAATAATGTTTGCATAAACTTATTGATATGAATACGGCATAAATAACATGATACCCGTCATGAGAGGCTCATGACGGGTACCTTTTTACATTGAATTAGCATACCTGGCATGGTAAAATGTTTTTATTGGAAGAATCCTAATAATTGCGTAACAGTTAATATTGGAGGTGTAACATGGCAAGGGACAGGCTGATAGGAGATTACCCTGTGATAGGTATCCGTCCTACGATTGACGGGAGAAGAGGTGTACTGGGAGTTCGCGAATCATTGGAGGAGCAGACCATGAACATGGCAAAGGCTGCCGCCAGGTTATTCGAGGAGAATCTTAGGTATTCCAATGGTAAACCGGTAAAAGTAGTTATTGCGGATACAACCATAGGACGTGTGGCGGAGAGTGCCCAATGTGCCGAGAAGTTCAGGAAAGAAGGAGTTGATATTACCCTGACCGTGACTCCTTGCTGGTGCTACGGGGCTGAAACCATGGATATGGACCCCATGACTATAAAGGGCGTATGGGGCTTTAACGGAACGGAACGTCCCGGAGCGGTGTATTTGGCATCGGTGCTTGCCACTCACGCACAGAAGGGGCTCCCCGCTTTCGGTATATATGGCCGTGACGTGCAGGACAAGGATGACACGACAATTCCCGAGGATGTAAAGGAAAAGCTGCTGCGTTTCGGCAGGGCTGCCGTTGCAGCGGCCACCATGAGGGGCAAATCTTATCTTCAGATTGGTTCGATATGCATGGGTATTGGAGGATCAATAATTGATCCGCACTTTATTGAGGACTACCTTGGAATGAGGGTCGAATCGGTGGATGAGGTTGAAATAATCCGCAGGATGACACATGGTATTTATGATGAAGAAGAATTCCGGAAAGCTCTTGCATGGACCAAGGAAAACTGCCGGATCGGATTTGACAAGAATCCGCCGCATCTTCAAAAGAGCGCCGCAGAACAGGAAAAGGACCTTGAGTTTGTTGTCAAGATGATGATAATCATCAAGGACCTGATGAATGGCAATGATAAGCTGCCTTTGGGAAACGAAGAAGAGGCGGTGGGGCATAATGCGATATGCGCAGGATTCCAAGGCCAGAGGCAATGGACGGATTTCTATCCCAACGGAGATTTTGCGGAGGCATTATTAAATACCTCCTTCGACTGGAATGGCGTAAGGGAGCCCTACATATTGGCTACGGAAAATGATGTGCTTAACGGGATAAGCATGTTGTTTATGAAGCTTTTGACCAACAGGGCTCAGCTTTTTGCGGATGTCCGTACATACTGGAGCCCGGAAGCTGTAAAAGCCGCTACCGGATATGAGCTTGAAGGCAAGGCTAGGGAAAGCGGAGGCTTTATACATCTTATAAATTCAGGCGCAGCATCCCTTGATTATTGCGGTGAGGCAAAGGACGAGAATGGCAACGGCGTAGTCAAGCCATGGTATGAGGTTACCGAAGATGATATGAAAGCCATTCTTAATGCAACGACATGGAATCCGGCAGATTTGGGCTACTTCAGGGGCGGAGGTTTCTCGTCCAGGTTCATGACAAAGGCTGAGATGCCTGTCACCATGATACGGCTTAATTTAATCAAGGGATTGGGCCCGGTAATACAGATAGCCGAAGGATGGACAATAAATCTTCCGGATCATGTCGCCGATACTATATGGCGCCGTACGGATTACACATGGCCTTGTACCTGGTTTGCCCCGAGGCTTACCGGCAAGGGGGCATTTGCATCGGCTTATGATGTAATGAACAACTGGGGAGCCAACCATGGAGCCATTTCTTACGGACATATTGGTGCGGACTTGATTACACTTTGCTCAATTCTGCGTATCCCGGTTGCAATGCACAATGTTCCCGAAGAGAGAATTTTCAGGCCCGCCGTATGGAATGCTTTCGGTATGGACAGGGAAGGCCAGGACTACAGGGCTTGTATGACCTACGGACCGTTATATAAGAAATAATATTAATATTCGGCCATGGAGGTTAATATGCATAAATACTGCTTGGCAATAGATATCGGCGCATCCGGGGGACGGCATATCCTGGGATGGTTTGAGGGCGGCAGGATACGCTTTGAGGAGGTCTATCGGTTTGACAACGGCATGGAGTATGTAGACGGGTCATACTGTTGGAACACCGAAAGGATATTTAAAGAGATCCTTGCGGGTATGAAAAAATGCAGGGAAATAGGCAAGATCCCTTACAGTGTCGGTATCGATACATGGGGAGTGGATTTTGTTCTCATTGACAGGGAAGGCAATGCCGTCGGAAAAGCCGTGGGCTACCGCGACAGCAGGACTGCCGGCTATCCGTCAAAGCTGGACGGGCTGATATCCCCGCAGGAGATGTACGAAAGAACAGGGATTCAAAGCCAGGTATACAACACAATCTACCAGCTTATGTCGGTTAAGGATAGGGAACCGGATCTGCTTGATAAGGCGGATATGCTGCTTTTTACACCGGACTATTACTGCTTCCTGCTGTCAGGCGTAAAAGGGCAGGAATATACGATAGCTTCCACCAGCATGCTGCTGGATGTATATAAAAAAACATGGGACAACGATATAATCGACAGGATCGGATTGCCTGGAAAGCTGTTTAGAGAGATTCACATGCCGGGAACCTTACTGGGCAATTTATCCGGCCGCGTACGGGAGACTGTCGGATATGACTGCAAGGTTGTAAGCGTAGCTTCCCATGATACGGCATCGGCCGTTATGGCGGTACCGAACTGCGATAGGGACACATTGTATATAAGTTCGGGTACCTGGTCTCTCATGGGAATTGAGTCCGAGACCCCGAACTGTACAGAAAGATGCAGGCTTGGAGGGTTTACGAATGAAGGGGGATACCAGGGCAGGTACAGGATTCTTAAGAATATCATGGGGCTTTGGATGATACAGTCGGTCCGCAGGGAAATCGGAGGAAGCATGTCATACAAAGAAATCTGCGATATGGCTTCTAAGGAGAGCATACCATCAATTGTTGACTGTAATGACATCTGTTTCCTTGCTCCCGAAAGCATGGTTAATGAGGTGAAGGATTATTGCGCAAGAACAGGCCAGCAAGTTCCGCAAACTTTGGGCGAAATCGCTTGTGTAATATATAACAGCCTGGCAAAGTGCTATGCGGATACCCTCCGTGAAATAGAAAACATCACAGGCAGGAATTATCCCTGCATCAATATTATTGGAGGAGGTTCAAAGGCTTCTTACCTGAATGACTTGACAAGAGAATTCACCGGACGAAAAGTAATTGCAGGTCCCGCCGAGGCAACGGCCATCGGCAATATTATGTGCCAGATGATAAGCTGCGGCGAGTTTGGAAGCCTGGAAGAGGCCAGGAAATGCATATCATATGATTTATAAAAAAATGGAGAGTGAATGCTTATGTTAAAAGGAATTCCTGATGTTTTATCCCCTGAGCTGCTCAAGGTTTTATGTGAAATGGGCCACGGGGACATAATAGTGATTGCCGATGGAAATTTCCCGGCGGAGTCCATTGGCAGGAACTCCATAGTAATACGCTGCGACGGGCATGGTGTTCCCGAGCTGCTGGACGCAATACTTAAACTGTTCCCGCTGGATACCTATGTGGAGCATCCGGTAAATCTCATGGAGGTTGTTCCGTCGGATCCGGTTGAAACACCCATATGGAATACATACTATGACATAATAGCAAAATATGACGACAGGGGCGCCAAGACGGTTGGAAACATCGAACGGTTTGCATTCTACGAAAAAGCGAAAAACGCGTACGCGATTGTTGCAACCGGTGAGAAGGCCCTGTATGCCAACATAATGCTGCAGAAGGGCGTAGTTATTAACTAGTTATTGCCGTCAAAAGCAGGATGCATTATACGGAAGGGTCATATCTGTGACACCGCTTATATGGTTAATGGGTTATCCATTACTCATAAACGTATATTTCGGGGCCACAGGTATGGCCTTTTTTTCGTAAAATATCCCGCCCTGTTTTGCAACTTCTATATAGGGCATTTCGTCTAATTTATGAAATGCAAATAATGGAATTATTTCGGGATATACAGATAAAATAATTAACACTAAATTAATCAGGAGGAGTTTATGGGGAAAATATTGAAAAGAAAAGGGCTGTTTATACCGGTGATTTTGGTATTACTCATCGGTTTGGTTTCCTGCAGAAACGGAAGCAGGGACGATGGCGATTATTCCGGTAAGGGCAACGGGCAGCATTTTTTTATTGCTGATGTTATAGAGGCAAATGGCGGGCTGCTTATTGCCCCGGACAAGGACAGTTCCGAGGCATTGTCTGCCGACAGGATTATGGCTTCGGTGGGAGAAGCCGAGATTACCGACAGCAAGGGCAATGCGGTCAGCCTGGATATGCTTGAGCCCGGAGACAGGATAAAAGTTACCTATGACGGCTTGATAGCGGAATCATATCCTGCGCAGATTAAGGCCTCCAGGATTGAGGTTTTGGGGCGCAATAATGTTATAGACGGTTTCCTTTCCCTTATTGACGACATATACCAGGCGGACAGCGGGCTGAACGGCAATATTTCAATTATTGCCTTCGATACGTCCGAATGGGCAATGCTGACTGAAGTCGAAACAGAAATCATATTGGACACAGTCGGTGAAAAATACGGGTTTGAGGTGGTGGTCGGCACCTTTGACGAGTTGGCCGGGCAGGGCCTGATAGACAAGGAAAACCTGTTTTTTGAGGATGGTATTCTTATTACAATTGCCGATATTGAAATAAATAAGGATAAGGATGTAATAGAGTGCTCAATCGAAAAATGGAGAAGCGGACTGGGTGCCGTTGGCTGGGATGCCAAGGCTAAGTTAAAAAAGGGTTCATGGCGGATAATACGGAAGAATATGTGGATTAGCTGAACCAAAGAATATTGAAGTGAAGTGAGGGGTGTTTCATGAAGAAGCAAACGTTTTTAATATGTATTCTTCTATTCACGGTCTTTTTGACTGCCTGTGGCATTTTACCAGGCAGTAATTCAAAAAGAGGGGAATATGACTTGCAAAAGGTCAGTCATGATGTAACTACAGGCAACAAGACATTTGCATTTGACATCTTTAAGAAACTTAACGAAGAGGATGCGAATGAGAACGTGTTCATATCGCCGATTAGCATTTCACAGGCTCTTGCAATGGCATACAACGGAGCGGATACAACCACAAAGCAGGCCATGGAGCAGGTGCTGGGGTTTTCAGAAACGGAACGGGATATAGTTAATGAAAGCTATTTTAACCTTATGAACTATATAGAATCGGCTGATAACAAGATTGAGCTGGCCAATGGTAATTCCATATGGGTAAGAAAAGGGGTTAATGTAAAAAGCAAATTTATCCGTACCAATGAAAATTATTTCAATGCCGAGGTAAACACCCTGGATTTTTCCGGCGACAATGCTGTTGACACGATAAACAAATGGATAGATAAGGCCACGAAAGGCATGATAACCGGAATACTCAATCCGCCAATTCCTGATGATGCTGTCATGTATCTAATAAATGCGATATATTTTAAGGGCAAGTGGAGCGATCAGTTTAACCCGAAGTATACTTATGATGGCCATTTTGCAGCCGTAGACGGAAGTTTACAGAAAGTCAAGATGATGAACAAGCCTAAAGCTTCGGTGAAATATGCCGGGACGGATGAGTACAAAGCGATTAGGCTTCCCTATGGGGAAGGGAAGATTGCAATGTATGTAATTTTGCCTTCGGAAGGCACGAATATAAATGATTTCATTGCTGGCATGACAGCCGAGAAATGGGATGAAATAAGAGGATGCCTTAAGGATACAGAAGATGTCTTTGTTAAAATCCCTAGATTCAAGCTGGAATATGGCACCAAGGATTTAGTTAAAAGCCTGACTTCCCTTGGTATGGGAGAAGCTTTCGGCGAAAATGCGGATTTTTCAGTAATAACGGATGATGTGTATATAAGCCGTGTTCTGCACAAAGCGATAATTGAGGTCAACGAGGAAGGCAGCGAGGCATCGGCTGCAACGATTGTCGAGTTTATAATGGGAGCCATGAGGGACCCTGTAACATTTATTGCCGACCGGCCTTTTATATTTATAATAAATGAAGATGTCACAGATACGATTATATTTATGGGCAAGGCCGGACGGATTAATGAATGAAATTATGTAATATTATGGCGAATGGTTGCGTGCCTGTCCGCCATTTTGATATTTACATCACGGGCTAAAATATGGTATCCTTTAACTAAAGGCAAAGTATTCAATTAATGCGGTTGCAAAACCGCATAGGGATACGGCGGATATGAAAATAACGGAATGGAGTTGTATATGACGGATACCAAGCCCACCGTACAAAAAACACTGAGGCTTAGAAAGTTCCTTTTTACAGCGGATATTGCCATTATACTTTTTTTATGCATTTATTTGATTTTGCAGCATATGAATTCAAATAAGGACTTGCCCAAGGCGCTCAAACTCGAGAATAACGAGGTGCTTATAGATTATGCCATAGGCGGGGCCTTTGCTTACACACTGACCAACAAAGATGGAAACAGGGAATACGGCAATTTTTTCGTGGTGTTTGAGAAGGCCGATGATGAGTGGCAAAGGGTTTATGAAAATGATTTCAAGAACCTGATGCCCTGGAAGGTCGAAACGGCCGACATAGACGGCGATGGTATTCCGGAAATCCTGACAGCGCTTCGAAAAAAGACGCCTTACGACCGGGAAATTAAGAACCGGATGTTTATATTTAACTATGAGGACAATAAGCTTATAAGAAAATGGACCGGTTCGCAGATTGCGGGAATCTGGAGGGATTTTTATGTGATGGATTTTCTGTCTCCGCCGGGATACGAGCTGTTATTCGTCGAGCAGACGGATGAGGGCAAGGAACGGGTAAGCGTCTATTCATGGTTTGACTTCGGGTTTCATAGATTGGCTTACAGCGACGGATATGAGATTATTCAAAACATATCCATGGTTAGCGAAAACCGGCTTAAGATTACATATCGCGAAGGCAAAAAGGAATACAACGTCCAATTGGAGACGGTTAACGGGAAGCTGGTACCGAAACAGGATTAACTAAGCATAGCTATGATATATTAGCAGGTTCTCAAGGAGGTAAGCGTAATGAAGAAGCTGATATCGGTCATCCTGTGCATATGTCTTGTGGCAGCAGGATGTTCCGGGAGAAAGGGCGATAAGCAGGAAGATCATACATCGGGAAACGACAATATTACGCCTTTTGGGCAGCAGGATAATACCGTTTCCGATGATGATGCGGATGATACGGCATCCGCAGATGCTCCGGATGATCCGGCTGCTGTGGATATCTCAAATCCGCTTAAGCTGAATGAGGAATGGGCGGCCGTAACGCTTGCGGGGGCCAACCGGCCGGATTATATGCTGCCCAATTATATGGCGGATGTGGAGCCGTATACAATCAGCAAGGATTTGTCCAACATTGAAAATATTCAATATTTTCACGGATTTACTAATGAACAGAAGGAAATGCTTGTTAAGAACGGGTTTGTTGTCATTCCTGCCGGAAGGACCAAGATGAGCTATATATATGACAATAACGAGTACCTCAAGGTGCCGAACTTCGTTACGACCGATTCGGTCCTTCATCTTTATCACCAGTTCTATGACAAATCATTGATGTATATTGAAACCAACTTCTTATATAATTGCCTGGATACCTTGACAAGCCAGATGCTTGAGAAGTCCATCCGCCTGGCCGGTTATCTGGACAGCGATAAGCTAAAGGAACTGCAGGAAAAGAATATTGTTTATTTTCTTGTGGCCAGGATGCTTATGGTTAACAATCCGGATATGGATGCGGATGTTAATGAGGAACTGAAAAGCATAGCCAGGAGTGAATATGAACTGATAGACAAGGCGGAGGGTTACCAGGAATCACCGCTGTTTGAGTTTGATCTTGATTACTCACAGTTTACCGTAAGGGGCCACTATACAAGAAGCGAGGAGTTAGGGCGTTTCTTCAAGGTAATGATGTGGTTCGGGCTGGCCCCCATTCCCTTGATGGACAGCGGTGGAAACATCGATTATGACAATGTGCTGCAGGCACTATTGATTGCATACACCACCTTCATGGATACGGACTATATCTGTGATGCGGAGCTTTGGAATAATATCTACCAGCCCACAAAGCAGTTTGTAGGGGCTTCCGATGACATTAACGTGTTTAGGATGAACGGGTTAAGGCTTGAGGTATTCGGTGAGGCTAACAATCCGAATATATTTGATGATGAAGAGTATTATGACAAGCTCATACAAGGGGTTAAGGATCTGCCTTCGCCGAAAATCATGGCAAAGTATATAAGCGACACCGCCTTGGCGGATGACCCGATTACGACTCCTGCTGGTAAGCAGTTCCGTTATATGGGACAGCGCTATATCATGGACAGCTATATTATGCAGGAACTGATTAATCCTATAGACAGGCCCATGCCTACAGCCCTTGATGTAATGGGCGTGCTTGGAAGCAAAACAGCCGAGGATTTGCTGTTCAATTATTACAAGCCGCAGGAGAAGTGGCCTGAATATACCGAAAAATACAACGGGCTAAAGGAAGAAGTGGCCGGTTACGATACGGATGTCTGGGGAGAGAACCTGTATAACGGATGGCTGTGGGCAATTCAGGAGAACCTTACGGAATTCGATGAGGATTCCGGCATGCCGTTCTTCATGACCACTGAAGCATGGAGGTACAAGTCACTGAATGCGGCTCTTGGAAGCTATACGGAGCTTAAGCATGACACAATCCTGTACGGCAAGCAGGCTGCGGCCGAGGGCGGTAACGGCGTTATATTCAAGAATCATTACCACTATGTTGAGCCCAATGTGGAGCTGTATTACAAGCTTCTGTACCTGACCGATTATACAATTAAGGTCCTGAGGGAAAGAAACATGCTGGAACGGAGCCTGGAAAACGGCGCGGAAAGCTATAAGGAGCTTCTTGAGTTATTGATAAACTGCAGCATAAAGGAATTAAGGAATGAGATGCTGTCGGAGGAAGAGTACAACAGGCTGCTGTACTACGGAGCCGCCATGGAATACATCACCGATTGCTTTACATTGGCGACGGGAGATTATGAATCGATTGACATCTCGGATATGTTGGCAGCCGATATTGCCACCAATCCCGGTGCTTACCTGACACTGGGCACGGGATACTTTGACCAGATATTCGTTGTAATACCTGTGGACGGCAAGCTGTACCTGTCCAGGGGCGCGGTTTACAGCACTTATGAATTTATCAGCGATAAGCGCCTGACTGATGAGGAATGGTGGGCGCTCAACGGTATTACAATCATTGAGGATGAGTATGTGACCTATGTCGAGAAAACGGAACCGTCCGGAAACCTACCCGAGCAGCCCTGGTGGGTGAAGAAATTCAAATCATTCGAGAATACTGTGGAAATAGACAAGATTGATGTCGAATGGGAATATGCATACTAAATGCACCTGACTGGATTCGAACCAGCGGCCTTTCGCTCCGGAGGCGAACGCTCTATCCACTGAGCTACAGGTGCTACTGCAACAGTATAAACCAATTGCCCGATAAAGTAAAGGTCATAAATTGTTACAAATTTGTTAACAATGTTACATAAAGATTAAGCAATTGCTTGACTAATGATAAGCAGTCTGCTACAATACCATTATCGACAAGGCAGCATATTAACCGGTTTTTTAAGCATGAAAAGGAGTTATTCCTATATGAAATTAAGGTATAAAAAAATAATTCTGTTAACATCACTTAGTACAATGGGCATAGGCCTGTTAACACTGTCTATAAGCACCCAGGGGAGGCCCAAAGCAGAGGATAATATAAATACTGCAAGCGGTATTGTAGCCGATGCACAGGAAAATGATGATAATGAGAATAATGCGTTTGTGAAAGCGGCGAATGCGGCATTGGATGCCGAGCCGACACCGGAGGCAACAACCGAACCGACTCCCATACCCACGCCTACCGAGACTCCTACTCCTACACCGTATCCGGTTTACCCGTTGGTGGAAATGGAGGGGATAGATGCATTTATCGAGGTGTTCTATACAGCCAAGGCAGCCTGTGATATCGAGAAGCTGAAAACATTATATTACGATCCCAGCAAGGTATGGTCCAGGGAAGAGCTTCAGAGAAATGTACAGTATATAGAAGAGTACAGAAATATAAAGACCTATTCGAAGAAAAGCTTTGAAGAGGGCGCTTATATCGTATATGCCTACCATGAGATTAAGTTCTCAGGCATCAACACCCTGGCACCGGGGCTGTCAAAATTCTATGTAATAACCGATGATGACGGCAATTTCAAGATCGTAAGCGATTTGGCCCCTGAGGTTGAGGAGTATTTTAACGCACGAAACGAAGATGAGGATGTGCTTGAGTTAATCAGGACCACCAACGCAAAGGGTGAAGAAGCCAAGGCTAAGGACGAGGATCTAATGGCGTTCTGGAACGGGCTGGACGAATTGGTAAAAAGCCGGGAAAAACAGCAATCAGGGCAGGATTCCCAGGAACCGCAGGGCGATGTTAACGGACAGGAAGATCAGATAGGTGAGTAATTTCACAAAATCCTGTCATAAAAACAGTGAAGAAAGCATAAGGCGCATAATGGATAATTTATGCACCGGCAAATGCATAATTACGGGCACCCGAATATGAGGGCTTCGGAAGGACTTATGGTCCGAGGCGGGCTTGCAATTTCGGATGCCTTTTCTTTATGTTTTTAGTAGACTAATGTGATGAAATTATGTATAATAACTCTCAAATTATATTGGTTAATCAAGAGAGCGCAAACCATGGAAAAAGATAAAAATTCCTTCAGTCTGTCTGAGCCGGATGATACGGTACCGGATAAGGGAGTTAGAATAAACAAATTCTTAAGTGACGCGGGGGTTTGCTCAAGAAGGGAAGCCGACAGGTACATTCTGGAGGGCAAGGTGGAGATTGACGGCATCAAGGCCCAACCGGGCTCCAGGGTGATGCCCGGAAGCAAAGTCACATTTCTTGGCAAGCCTGTTAAAGGCACCGAGGAAAGGGTTTTGATTGCGTTTAACAAGCCCGTTGGGATTGTGTGTACCACGTCAAAGAAGGAACCGAATAACATAATTGATTATATTAATTACCCGACAAGGATTTATCCTGTCGGCAGGCTGGACAAGGATTCGGAAGGGTTGATCCTGCTTACGAACGACGGCAGCCTGGTTAACAGCATATTAAGGGCAAGATACGGGCACGAAAAGGAATATATAGTCACCGTCAACAGGGAGATAACCAAAGAGTTTGTAAAGCAAATGTCGGAGGGAGTGCCGCTTGAGGAAACGGTGACAAGACCCTGCAAGGTCACGGTGATAAATAAAAACACCTTCAGGATCATTCTGACCCAGGGTTTGAACAGGCAAATCAGGCGCATGTGCGAACAGCTTGGATATAAAGTTACCAAACTGGTTAGAGTACGTATTATGAATATACACCTTGGCAAGCTTAAGACAGGAACCTGGCGGCATATCACAAAAAAGGAAATGGACGAGCTTGCCAGGCTGCTTGCCGGAAAAAAATATTGACATGAAGGGGCGGGTGAAGCACATGGATGAAACTGATGTAAAAAAAGAGATAGAAGAGCTGCGCAGGCAGATAAGATACCATAATGACAGGTATTATAACCAGGATGACCCTGAGATTTCCGATTACGAGTATGATATGCTTTACCATAGGCTGAAAAAGCTTGAGGAGGAGCATCCCGAGCTTGTTACCCCGGACTCGCCAACCCAGAAGGTGGGAGGTACTGCAAAAAGGGAAGCGGGAGTACTGGTAAAGCATAACGTTCCCATGCTCAGCCTGCAGGATGTTTTCTCCAAGGAAGAGGTCTATGCCTTTGTGAACAGGATTCTTAAGGAAAAGGAAGACTCCTTATTCGTGGTTGAGAAAAAGATAGACGGGCTGTCCGTTTCCTTAAGATACCGGGACGGGGACCTGGTAATGGGCATTACCAGGGGAGACGGTGTAAATTACGGTGAAGATGTCACCGAGAACATTCGGATGCTTGATGATGTGGTTACCCGCCTGAAAACACCTATACCTTACCTTGAGGTAAGGGGAGAAGTATATATGAAGGTTGAGGATTTTAATGCCGTGAATGAAAGGCTTGAGGCGGAGGGCAGGAAGATATTTGCCAACCCGAGAAACTGCGCGGCGGGAACGCTTCGGCAGCTTGACCCGAAGATAGTCAAGGAAAGAAAGCTCTCCCTATTCATATTCAATGTGCAGGATGTCAGGGGAATAACATTCACCAAGCATTCCGAAAGCCTGGAGTGGCTGAAAGAGCAGGGCATGAAGGTAATCGAGGGCTACAGGATATGCAGGACCGCAGATGAGGTATGGGAGGCCATAACCGAAATAGGAGAATCAAGGGGAAGCCTTGCCTATGATATAGACGGAGCTGTGGTTAAGGTGGAGAACCTGGCGGACAGGGAATATTTCGGCGCGACATCAAAGGTACCCAGGTGGGCTGTGGCATACAAATATCCTCCGGAGGAAAAGGAAACAGTTCTTAGGGAAATCCGTCTTACAGTGGGTAGGACCGGAAGGATAACCCCGACTGCCATATTCGATCCCATCAGGTTGTGCGGCACCACCGTGGAAAGGGCCACACTCCATAACCAGGACAGGATAGATGAATTGGATATCCGGATCGGGGATACCATAGTTGTAAGAAAAGCCGGGGAGATAATTCCGGAAGTGGTATCGGTGGTCAGGGAGAAAAGGCCTGCGGACGCGGAACCGTACAAGATTCCGCTGGTTTGCCCGTCCTGCAATGCTCCGGCTGTAAAGGATGAGAATACTGCGGACATCAGATGCATAAATCTTAAATGCCCGGCACAGCTTATACAGCATATTCTGAACTTCGTTGGAAGAAATGCCATGGATATCAAGGGCTTCGGGGAAGCATACATTGAGGCCCTTGTCAGGGAAGGATATGTGAAAGACATTGCCGACATATATTATCTGGGCAGATATCGAGATGAGCTTATTGAAAAGGGCTTGATCGGCAAAGAGAAGAATACCGACAAGCTGCTTAAGGCCATAGAAGAAAGCAAGAAGAACAATATAGACCGCCTGATTACGGGATTTGGAATCCGCAACATAGGCAAACAGGCAGCAGTGGAGTTAATGGACCATTTCAAGTCGATACACAGGCTCAGGGAAGCTACTTATGAGGAATTGCTTGAAGTTAAGGACATGGGTGACATAAGCGCCAGGGCGGTTGTGGAGTTCTTTAAGAATCCCGACAACCTGAACATCCTGTCAAGGTTGGAGCAGGCGGGAGTGAATTTTGAGAAGATCGAAGAGCAGATCGAGGGAGAAGCCGTATTATCCGGAAAGACATTTGTAATCACGGGAACACTGCCGTCCATGAGCAGGCCGCAGATGGAGGAGCTTATCAAGAAGCATGGAGGCAAGGTATCGGGCAGTGTCTCCAAGAATACGGATTACCTTATTGTCGGGGAGAATGCCGGAAGCAAGCTGGCCAAGGCTCAGCAGCTTGGTATACGGATGCTGTCCGAGGAAGAACTTCTTAAAATGCTGGAGGGCAAGGAAGAATAAGCGAAACATGTTAGGAGAGTAAGGAAGGGGATAGATGATTACGTTCAGGGAAGTTAAGGAAAACGGGACGATAAAATCATATATCATGCATGCCGACAGGACGCTGGCTGAGCTGGGATATACCGAGCACAGCCTGGCGCATGTAACAAGGGTGGCTGAAGTGGCAAAGTATATTCTTGCAACCCTTGGGTATTCGGAAAGGGAAACGGAGCTAGCACAGATTGCCGGCTACATGCATGATATAGGCAATATTGTCAACCGCGAAGGGCACGAGCAGAGCGGAGCGATTATGGCCTTCTGGCTGCTGAATCAGCTGGGAGCGTCGCCTGATGAAATAGCCACGATTATTTCCGCCATAGGCAACCATGACGAGAAAACCGCTGTTCCGGTCAGCGCGGTTGCGGCAGCCCTGATACTGGCGGACAAAACAGATGTCCGGCGAAGCCGCGTGCGTAATCCGGAGCTTCCTGCATTCGATATTCATGACAGGGTAAATTATGCTGTTGAAGATTCGAAAGTAAGCATAATAAATAATAAAATCTTCAGGCTTGAGCTTGCGATAGACACTACAATCAGTCCGGTAATGGATTATTTCGAAATTTTCCTTGATCGAATGCTGCTCTGCAAAAGAGCAGCAGGAAAGCTTGGTCTGGAATTCGAATTAATAATCAACAATCAAAAGATTCTATAATAAGGATGGTGATACCCGATGCCGATAAAGGTTAAAAATGATTTGCCTGCAAAAAAGATACTGGAAGATGAAAATATTTTCATTATGGACGAACACAGGGCCATACACCAGGATATCCGTCCGTTAATGATAGCTATATTAAACCTGATGCCCAACAAGGAAGAAACAGAGGTGCAGCTTCTTCGAAGCCTTTCAAACACGCCCCTGCAGGTGGACATAACATTGCTGACAACCAGCACCTATGTCGGAAAGAATACTCCAATAAGCCACCTGGACCAGTTTTACCTTACGTACAATGACGTCTGCAAGCGGAAATTTGACGGGCTGATTATTACCGGAGCACCGGTTGAGCAGATGGAATTCGAAGAGGTGGCATACTGGGAAGAGCTTAAGAGCATCATGGAATGGTCAAAGACCCATGTAACATCCACTTTGCATCTTTGCTGGGGCGCCCAGGCGGGACTGTATTATCATTACGGAATCCCCAAGAGAAAGCTTGAGAAGAAGATGTTCGGCATATTCGAGCATAGGGTCATGAACCGCAGGATTCCGTTTGTCCGCGGATTTGACGATATTTTCTACGCTCCCCATTCCAGGTATACCACCGTGCTGAAGGAGGATATCCTAAAGCATGATGACCTGATGATTCTTGCGGAATCCGACGAGGCTGGCGTATTTATAGTAATGGCCCAGGACGGCAAGCAGTTTTACATCATGGGTCATCCCGAATATGACAGGATATCCCTGGACAAGGAATATAAAAGGGATATTGGCAAGGGCATACCGATTGACCTTCCAGTAAACTACTACCCGAACGATTGTGCCGACAAGCGCCCGCACCTGACCTGGAGAGCCCATGCAAATGCGCTCTATACCAACTGGCTGAACTATTACGTATACCAGGTGACTCCTTACGAACTGGAGTAAAAGCGCGCGGCTATTGCTTGAAATCCGATTTTGATATCGTATCGGTAATTATAAATAAAACCATGCAAACAACGCAGAACAGCAGGCAGAAGGACAAAAGGAAAACTGCCTGATGTATCTGCGTTATTTTTCGCAGGTAGTCATATATCCTTTCGAGCAGGAAGCCCGACATGGCAACGATTATTCCGGGCTTTAAAAGGCTGTTTACTGCGTCAAAATAAAAGCGGACATTTTTTATTATATATGCCGAATCCATTACCGTAATTATCAGCTGCCCGACAAGAAGGGAAATAAAATACCCGCTGATACCCTTGTAAGGTATTACAAGGATGATTATCAGTATTTTTGCAACAGCCCCTATGATGGAGTTGATAAATGTTATATTTGCATTCCCGAGCCCGTTTATTATGCTGCCAAGGGTGATCGGAAGATAGATCAACGGACAGAGCCACGAAAGGATAACAAGGTAATTGCCCGCCTCATTGCTGTTGAATATGGTGATTCCGAGATACCTGCCGAACAGCAGGAAAACGCCCGTACTGAAGATACCGATAATCAGGCTGTATTTTATGGATGCGGAAGAAGTCTTTCTTATCAAAGTATCATTATCCATAGCCTGTGCTTCCGATACCGTAGGAAGCAGAAGGACCGCCAATGAATTAATCAAGGCGGTAGGAAACATAATAAATGGTATGGACATGCCAATCAGCGTTCCGTACGTGCTGAGGGCTTCGGCATTTCCCAGGCCGTATCTCCGCAGCATGGCAGGTATCAGTATTGCTTCAATGCTGTGTAAAATATTTATTAGGAGCCGGTTAACCGACAGGGGAATACTGAAATGCAGTATTCTGCTTACGATCTCTTTTCTTTCAAGCATGCCTGCATTCTGAGCCGGTTCGGGATATATCATGGTTTTTGGGGATTTGGTTATGAACAAAGACAGGAAATTGTAAATACTTGACGCTATCTCGCCAATGACTAGCCCCAGCACCGCCATTTCACATACGACCTTATGGTCGCCCTTTCCAACCATATAAGCCAAAATATAAACGGAGACAACGCGGATTATCTGTTCCAGCAGCTGCGTTGAGGCAGGTATGCCGGCCTTTTTAAGCCCGTAATAATAACCGTTGATGCACGAGGTGATGCCGCAAAACGGAAAGACGACAGCCATGATTCTCAATGACGAAGCGCTCCTGGGCTCCAGCAGGAAGCGGAGGGCAACGGTATCCGAAAACCGGTACAATAGAATTGCCAGCACCGATGCCGCACAGACGGACATCAGCATTCCAAGCCGAATTATTCTACCGATGTTCCGGTGGTTTTTAAGGCCTATTTCGGCAGCAACAAGCCTTGATACGGACGTTTGAATACCCGTGGCATAGATGGTGAATGCAATGGAATAGACGGGGAAAATGAGCTGGTATATTCCAAGCCATTCGGCACCCATAATCTTTGATAAGAATATCTTGTACAAGAACCCGATGACTCTGGTGATAAAGCCGGCAAGCGTCAGTATAAGCGTTCCTCTAAGAATGTTGCTTCTGCTGATATGCCGGCTTCCTGCTATGGCGGCCTGCCTGATTTTCATATCATTCACTCCGGTGTCAGGTTCTTTATTTAATATATTTACCATGCTTGAAACTTATGATAAGCACCGTAATGCGGATGGCCCCGTAATGGTTAAATTAATAATTTTTATTGACATTTAAGATAGGGAGTGCTATAGTTAATACCGAGTAAATTAATAGGGATTAAATTAGTAGGATTTAAGCAGCCCATAAACTGATTGCTGCAGGATGTATTTGCAGTTTGTTAGAGAATGGAGAATGGAAATGAAGCTAACCACAAAGGGAAGATATGGATTAAGAGCGGTTATTGACCTGGCAGTTAATTATGAGAATGAGGCGGTAGCCTTAAGCCAGATAGCAGAAAGGCAGGGCATTTCCGTAAATTACCTCGAGCAGCTTATCGCAAAGCTGAAAAAATCGGGGATTGTCGACAGTGTCCGCGGGGCGCAGGGCGGATACGTGCTTGCCATGCCTCCGGAGGAGATATCCGTCGGCGATATCCTAAGAGCCCTGGAGGGTGATTTGAATCCCGTCGACTGTTATGAGCTGAATAGCAATGAACCTCCATGCAGCAACGCAGACACATGTGTAACAAAATATGTGTGGAAGCGTATAAGTGATAGTATAAATGCTGTGGTTAATGAAATCAAGCTTTCCGACCTGGTGGCTGAAAGCAGGAGGGTTCAAGCGGAAGCGGGAAGTACACAAGTAAATCAACCCAAACAAACCTGTTAAGCTTATGATGGATTAATAACATAAATTTGGATTTAGGAGATGACCACATGGAAAAGAAGATTTACCTTGATAATGCAGCTACTACAAAGACCAGGCCGGAAGTTGTAGAGGCTATGCTCCCCTACTTCGGTGAGCTATATGGTAATCCATCCAGTGTATATGAGTTTTCGGCACTCAGCAAGAAGGCACTTGACGAGTCAAGGGCAACCATAGCAAGTGCGTTGGGCTGTGACGGCTCGGAAATATATTTTACATCAGGCGGAACGGAAGCGGACAACTGGGCGCTTATAGCAACTGCAGAAGCATACGAGCAAAAGGGAAAGCACATAATTACGTCAAAAATCGAGCATCACGCGGTGCTTCATACTTGTGAGTACCTGGAGAAGAGAGGATTTGAAGTGACGTACATTGATGTGGATGAGAATGGTATTGTAAAGCTGGACCAGCTTGAGAAGGCTATTCGTCCCACAACAACCTTAATCTCCATCATGTTTGCCAATAACGAGATAGGAACCATTCAGCCTATCAAGGAAATTGGAGAAATAGCCAAAAAGCATAATGTATTATTCCATACGGATGCCGTTCAGGCATTTGGGCAGTTGGAAATCAACGTAAAGGACCTGGGTATTGATATGCTTAGTGCCAGTGCCCACAAGCTTAACGGACCGAAGGGAATAGGCTTTCTGTATATAAGAAAGGGTGTCAAGATACGCTCGTTCATACATGGCGGAGCACAGGAAAGAGGAAGGCGCGCGGGAACCGAGAATGTTCCTTATGCCGTTGGATTTGCAAAGGCGGTTGAGATTGCTGTAAAAACCATGAAGGAAAGGACTGAAAAGGAATTACAGCTTAGGGACTATCTTATTAAGCGGATTCTCAGCGAGATACCTTACACCAGGCTTAACGGCCACAGGACAAAGAGGCTCCCCAACAATGCCAACTTCAGCTTTCAGTTTATTGAAGGCGAGTCACTGCTTATTATGTTGGATATGAAGAATATCTGTGCATCCAGCGGATCCGCCTGCACATCGGGTTCCCTGGACCCGTCCCATGTGCTGCTTGCGATAGGGCTGCCCCATGAGATAGCCCATGGGTCTCTCAGGCTTACATTAAGCCATGAGAATACATTTGAGGAATTGGACTATACGGTTGAAGTAATAAAGGAAACGGTAGAGAAGCTAAGGAAGATGTCACCTCTTTATGAGGATTTTGTCCGCAGCTTAAATGCCAACAGATAAATGGAGGAATAATTATGTATACTCAAAAGGTAATGGACCATTTTATGAACCCCAGGAATATGGGAGAAATCGAAAACCCCAGCTGCGTAGGCACCGTAGGAAATGCCAAGTGCGGGGATATTATGAGGATGTACATGGATATAGATGAAAACGGCATAATCCGCGATGTAAAGTTCAAGACTTTTGGATGCGGAGCGGCTGTTGCAACCAGCAGCATGGCTACGGAGCTGGTAAAGGGCAAGACTATTGAGGAAGCTCTTAAGGTTACAAACAAGGCCGTTATGGAAGCCCTGGACGGACTGCCTCCGGTCAAGGTTCACTGTTCATTGCTTGCAGAGGAAGCAATTCATGCCGCCCTTTGGGATTATGCCGAGAAGCATGGGATTAAGATAGAGGGCCTTAAGAAACCCAAGTCCGATATTCATGAGGACGAGGAAGAAATGGACAAGGCCAATTATTAATACTAGATTGGAGATACCGATGCAGAAGGTCGTGGTCGGTATGTCGGGAGGAGTGGATTCCTCTGTTGCGGCATACCTTTTGAAAGAACAGGGCTATGATGTCATAGGCGTCACCATGCAGATATGGCAGGACGAGGATGTATGCTCCATATCTGAGAATGGCGGATGCTGTGGTTTGGGGGCGGTGGAGGACGCCAGAAGGGTGGCCTCCGTCCTTGGCATACCGCATTATGTAATGAATTTCAGGAAGGAATTCAAGGAAAGCGTCATAGATTACTTTGTATCGGAGTATGTAATGGGAAGGACCCCGAACCCCTGCATAGCATGCAACAGGTTCGTAAAATGGGAATCTCTCCTTTCAAGAGCCCTGTCCATAGGCGCTTCGTATATTGCCACGGGGCATTATGCCGCCATAGAAAAGCTTCCGAACGGAAGATATGCTGTAAAAAAGTCGGTTACCCGGGCAAAGGACCAGACCTATGCGCTATACAACCTTTCGCAGTACCAGCTTGAGCATACGCTTATGCCTGTAGGGGCATATACCAAGGATGAGATAAGAGCCATGGCAAAAGATCTTAACCTGCCTGTGGCGGACAAGCCCGACAGCCAGGAGATCTGCTTTGTAGCGAACAACGATTACGCGGGATTTATCAAGGAATACCTTGAGGATGAGGACAACAGAAGGATTATTGAGGAAAAGCGGGCAAAGCATATGGCCGACATGGAAGCGGCAGGCTACGGGTTTACCCCCGGAAATTTCGTGGATGCCAAGGGCAATATACTGGGAAGGCACAAGGGCCTGGCCCATTATACCATAGGCCAAAGGAAGGGCCTTAATATAGCCCTGGGCAGGCCGGTATTTGTCATGAAGCTGAATCCAGCCGCCAATGAGGTTGTGCTGGGAGAAGCACAGGATGTTTTCTCAGATCGCTTCTATGTGAAGAACCTTAACTTCATGGCCATAGAGGATCTGCAGGGTGAGATGGAAGTAACGACAAAAATCCGGTACAGCCATGCGGGAGCGAAAAGCGTCATCAAAAGAACGGGAGAAGATGAAATCCTGTGCATCTTCGACGAACCCCAAAGGGCAATAACCCCCGGACAGGCTGCGGTCTTTTATAATGGCGACTATGTAGTTGGCGGAGGGACGATATCGCATACCATTTAATGGGGTATAATTAAGGGATTTCGTATATGTATGTGATGAATATTGTAATATATAGATGATTAGAATATAAATAATAAAGATGGATTGTAAAGACTCCTTGATGGGAGTCTTTTATTTATAGAAACGATGAAGGAGAGGACTAAAGAAAGTACAGCCAGTCGAATATCTATAATATCGCAGCCTGTATGATTTTGCAAAAAATTGAGCATTTTTAGGTTGCTTATCGTCTGAACTTCAAGATAGTCTGATGAATTCAGTATTAAAATCTTAAGTATTGTAATATTTTTCCCATGACTTTTATAGCAAATTATAGTAAAATTAATGTAATGCTATTGTAGCACTTAAACCATAAAACTAATTTCCAATTACATCGCTTCAATAGCAGCATCACTAATAAGAAAAGAAAGGAAAAAAAGATGAAAAAGGAATTTACTGTAAAACCGGAAAAAATAACTGAGTTATGGCCTGGGGAGCTTATAACTTATTCATGGCAGGATTTTCTCACGGCAATTCCCTCGCCAATATTTTTTAGTAACTACATATAAATCCAACGGCAAAGAAAATGCTTGCCTGCAATCCTGGTCAACCTTTGTCGGTGGCGATGGTGAGTTTATTTGTATTATTGGGTCAGTGTCTAAGGGCGGGCATTTATATCAAAGCTTAAAGGAGACTAAGTGTTGCGTGCTAAATTTCCCGTCCTATGATATTTACGATAAATGCGCGTTAACAGTAAAGAATAACGGTTTTGACGATGACGAAATTACCTTGTCAGGACTGACTGCTGAAAAAGCCAGGACTATAAATGCACCCCGGATCGCAGAGTGTTTTCTCAATATAGAATGTGAATATTTATGGGAGCATGAGCATTTTGAAGGCAGCAGCAGTGTGACGGTGGCCTTAAGGGCTACCCATATTTGCATGGACAGTGACTATTATGACGAATCAAAGCTTGGCAGATACGGAAAAACAGGATACATGTACAATATACACAGCCCCCGGAACCCGGAAACCGGCGAAGTGATACCGGACTGTTTTGGGGCGCTGGAAATGTATAAGTGACTATTCCATAAATAGGGGCCGGCTATAAGGCCATTATACCCCAATGGTGACTGTGACCTTTATAATTTCACCATCACCGGCCTGCCTTCCCTGAAAACAGCATAATATCTGAATCCGCACTCCTTAAGCAAACCCTCCGCCTTTTCAAAGTCGTGGCACAGGTGCTCGGGCTGGTGGGCGTCGGAACCGATGGTAATGATTTCGCCGCCCAGTTCTTTATAGCGTTTTATGACTTCAGCCTTGGGATGGGGATGGCCGAGGCCGTACTTGTATCCCGAGGTGTTGAGCTCGATGCCTTTTCCATGCTTTATTACAGTCTTTAAAATCTCATCTATAACATCCGCATAATACGGGTAGGAATATTCCTTGTAATTTATCTTGCTGCTTGGGGCGTATCGGACGATATAATCGATATGCCCGCAGACATGGTAATCCTGGAAATTCTCGCAGCTTTCCTTAACCATATGGAAGCATCTGAGCAAGCCGTCCTCTTCGCTGCGGTTTTCCCAGTAATCGGGGTAATACGGATCCATATGGTCAATTACATGGACGGAATTAATGATAAAGTCAAAGGGGTATTTCTCAACAAGGGCCTTCATACGGTCTATAACCTGCGGCTGATAGCCAAGCTCAATTCCGGTCAAGATCTCAATCCGGGATTTATACTTTTCCTTCATTTCCTCAAGCTTGGCAATATAATCATCCGTGTTAAGCTCAAATGTATATTTGTACTGGTTGGGGAAGTCATAATCCATATGGTCGGTAAAGCATATGGTCTTAAGCCCCAGCAGGATACCTTGCTCGATCATTTCTTCCATGGCGGCCTTTCCGTCGCTGGAAAAGACAGAATGTACATGAAAATCAGCCGTAATCATATCATTTTCCTCCGTGTGTGTTGCATCATATATTCCGTTTAATTTTATCCGTCTGTAACTGTTTTAGTAATAGCAGATTAATCCTCAATCTTTCTTATACCCGTTATATCCGTATCAACCACCATGGAGTAGTTGGTACTGTATATTACAAAACCCGGAACTTTACCGTTTGGTTTTTTTATGTTCTTCCGTTTTGTATAGTCCACCTCAACCTTGTCGGCATTCCTTGCGCTGCTGTAGTATGCCGCAAGCCGGGCCGCCTCCTCGAAGGTCCTGTCCGGAAGCATGTCGGTCCCTTCGGACTTGACTATCACATGGGAACCTGGAAGGTTCTTGGCATGGAACCACCAGTCACCGCCGCCGGCAAGCTTGAAGGTTATCTCTTCGTTCTGATAATTGTTCTTGCCCACATAAATGTGATATCCGTCGGAGGATACATAATGAAGTGGCTTGCTAACGGCATTCTTCCCGTATCTGTCCTTCGCCGATGGCCTTCCCGCATCGGGTTTTTTCTTTATATAGCCATATTCCATCAGCTCGCGCTTTAATTCGTTTAGATCATGCTCATTTGCAGCCATGTCCAGGGAAACCCGGATTGATTCCAGATGCCTGATTTCATCCTCGGTTTCTTTTATCAGGGAAGACAGGGCCTCATATGTCCGTTTAAGTTTGCCGTATTTTTCGAAATACATTTTGGCATTATCCATTGGTGACATTGTCGGGTCAAGAGGTATACGGATTTCTTCATTATTATTGTAATAGTTTTGCGCAGCCAGCTCCTTTGCGCCTTCTTCCAATCCATAGCCGTACGCTGTGATAAGCTCTCCGTACAGCTTGTATTTATCCCTTTTTTCCGTATCCTGGAGCTGCTTAAGCTGTAAATCATATTTCTTAACTGCGCGCTCAATCGAGTTTGCGACCAGCTTGCGAAGGTCTGCGGACTTTTGCTGCATTACGGACAGGGCGTGTTTCTCCGCATAATATGTCTCAAGCATGGATGACGCCGTTGAACATGTCTTGACCTCGTATCCCGGGTAGCAGGTCAGCTCAATGCTTGAAAACTCAACCGGACCCTTGTCACCGATTATGATATTCGGAGAAAAGTCCTTGTTCTTAACCTGTTCCATTATCCTTTCGAAGCTGCGATAAAGGTGCAGCCCCATGGCTTCGTCAAGCGAGGAGGTCGATGCGTCGGAATCAATGGAAGCCCTGTAGCATATTTCATTGGCAGCTAATGGGCTGATGCCTGTAAGGCCTGTATATATGGCTTTGCCGACCGGCATGGCTTTGCTCAGGATGTTTTTCTTAAAGGCGTTATAATCGGCAGTCAGCGGATCAAGCTTCTTTACGGTTTCGGGAATGAAATACTTTCTTCCGGGCAGCACTTCACGGACCGAGCTCATGAACTGGCTGACCCTTTTAATGCTGTCTATTATGGTCATTGAGTCGTCGCAGAAGATGATGTTGCTGTGTTTGCCCATAAGCTCTATTATCAGGTATTTTACCTTCAAGTCTCCAAGCTCGTCCATATGCTCGATTTTTATAAAGACAACCCTTTCAAGACCGGGCTGGGTAATCTCAAGGATTTTTCCGTTCGTCAGGTGCTTGCGCAGAAGCATGCAGAAGTTCGGAGCGGTTATGGGGCTTGGTTTTGAGCCTTCCGTTAGATATATAAGCGGCATTCCAGCCCCTGCGCTCAGAAATAATTTATATGCATCCCTGTCCTGTCCTTTTATGGTCAATAACAGCTCATCCTTTTCCGGCTGGGCAATCTTATTTATCCTTCCTCCGGCAAGAGTGCTGTTTAACTCATGTACGATATTTGCAACAACAATTCCATCAAGTGCCATATGAACCTCCCGGATCAATCATATCCGTTTATCAGTGAACATTATAACATAAACCGTATCCCATATGTATCATAACGTTTGAAATATGTAAAAAATACCACATGATTTTTGCGGGGGCATGTTGTATAATACTTTTGTAACATATTTAATAATTATGTAATAATTACAGCATTAAAAATACTGATATTAGTGGAGGCAGGTATGACTAAGAAGGTGAGACGTATTGCTGCGTGTTGTATGATGGGCTTGCTGGTGTTGGCGGGCGGCGCAAAAACAGCATATGCGGCAGGAGAACCTGTTGCGGGAATAGTAGTTTTGCTTAACGAAACGGATATAAGCGATATTATTGAGCCTATCATAGAATATCACGACTTGGCAATAGCAAATGTTACTAACTATGTCAACATCAGAAGCGAAGCAAGCACAGCCGGCAAGCTGGTCGGAAAGCTCTACAGCAATGGAACATGCACGGTACTTTCCCGGGAAGGTGAATGGACGAAGGTAAAATCGGGAAATGTAACAGGGTACATAATGTCAAGGTATCTTTATACCGGTCAAAAGGTTTATGAAATGGCCGACAGCATAAAAACAAAGCTCGCCACCGTCAAAGCCCGGGTGCTGAACGTCAGGGCCAAGGCAGGTACCAATTACGATATAGTGACCCAGGTGCCGCAGGGATTTGTCATGGAAGTACTGGATGAACAGCAGGATTGGGTAAAGGTTTCCATCGGGGACAAGACCGGATATGTACATTCTGCCTACGTTGGTATTGAAACAGGGTTTAAGCAGGCTGTTTCTGTGGAGGAGGAGCAGGCCATTGAAAATCTTGAAAAGAATAGGCAGAGTTCATCTTTAAGGCAGCAGATAGTAAACTATGCGCTGAAGTTTCTGGGTAACCCCTATGTATGGGGAGGAACCAGTCTGACAAAGGGAGCCGACTGTTCGGGCTTTACCCAATCCGTTTTGAAAAAATTCGGAATATACATTCCGAGAACATCAAGAGAACAGGCAAGGGGCGGAAGGAGAGTATCCTTTAGCAATATGAAGCCCGGTGATTTGATTTTCTATACCAGGAACGGAGTCGTAAACCATGTGGCCATGTACATAGGAAACGGCAAGGTGGTAGGCGCCGCAAGCAGGAGAGAAGGCATTACCATAAAGGATTTCAACTACAGGACGCCGTACAAGGCCGTAAGTTATATAAATAATTAAATACATTATAGGATTGTTGTAAATTCAAAGTATATAGCCCCGTATCGAAAGACGGATTTCCCACCTGGCAATACGGGGCTATTTTTTTACGGGAGAGATGTGCTTATTGGAAGAGGGGCATGGAATAATAAATTTCATGCCCCTCTAATATTGATTATGATTTGGGAGATGATATAATAAATAAAGAGGGTATCATAAAATATTGAAAGGGGTAATGGTATGGAACCTAAAAAGCTGTATCGCTCTTCTACGAACAGGATGATTTGCGGCGTATGCCAGGGCATAGCCGAGTATCTTAATATGGATCCTACGGTAGTGAGGCTGCTGTGGGTTGTATTGAGTGTATTTTGCGGTGCCGGTATACTTGGTGTACTTGTATATATAGCTGCGGCAATTATTATGCCTGTAAGATAACACACTAATTGAAAATGATAGATATAAGAACAGAATCGTTCCTGTCCTGATGACAGGGACGATTCTTTATTTAGGATGATTTACTCTGCACTTATTCTTGATTTGCTACCTTGTCGATAATTTCTATTATCTGCTCAGCTTCGAAGGGCTTGGTCAGGAATTCAACCGCGCCATGCTTAACGGCGTCAACCATCTTTGTTTTCTGACCTGCAGCCGTTACCATGACAACCTTGGCATTCTTGTCGACTTCCATGATTCTTTTCAAGGCTTCCAATCCGTCCATAACCGGCATGGTAATATCCATGGTAATTATGTCCGGATTAAGCTCGATATATTTATCAACCGATTCTTCACCGTTTGCTGCTTCACCTATCACAGTATGGCCATTTGACTCAAGAATGTTTTTCAGTATTCTTCTTGAGGTTTTTGAATCATCAACAATAAGAATTCTTGCCATTTCAATACCCTCCCTATATTATTTCAACTTTTTGGTCGACAGCAACCAGCAGGTCTGTCTGCTTGCCATTTATTATGATGGGAACAACATATATGTTTCCATCACATTTAAGGGCTTTGTTCTGAGCATAATTAGGAGGTGTCATATCGATATGTATGTCTTCCCTGCTCAGCTTTGAGGCAAACAACCCGTTGCTGCAGTTTATGAATTCGCATACTGAGTCAAAGGCATCTTCATCCATAGCCTCAAATTCCATCTTTGCAAACGGGCTGGCTATACTCAGCAGCGCTTCGTCCTCACCGGCAAATGCAACGAATATGTTATGCAGCCCGACCAGCTGCTGATAAGCCAATGAAGGGAAGGAGTATTCCCTGACGGTGTAAGATTTCTTCAGCATAATGTTGCTGTTGGCAAATCTTACAATATTCCTTATAGCCAATGAGATGCATTCACCTGCAAACGGAACACTTGTTTTTACGAATAACGGAATTATACGGTCGATATCACCGGATTTGAGAGCCACTAAATCTGCGTCGGAAAATCCATTGTCCTTCTTGAATTCTTCAAGGGCTTCCTCAATTTGTTCCAAGGTCATTATATTTTTCTCGGTAAGAGCCTGTACAAATTTAATATAAGGATTTCCTTGAAGCTTTAATAAGTATTCTACATCTTCCCTTTTTAAATATCCCTTCTCTATGGCAATATCGCCAAAGCGTCTGTCCTCATGCTTTTGAAGCTCGTTCAGTTCTTCGGCTTGCTTGGATGTAAGCAGCTTTTCGGCTACGGTAATCAAGCCCAGTTTTATATGAGAAGTATTCTGCTGCCTTAAAACATCCATTAATAGCGAATGAGATATTTTCCCTTTTTTCAATAAGTAATCCCCAAAGTATAGACCGAACATGATGCTTCTCCTTTCTCCTATTAGCGCAGTATAGTATTGGATGATGCAAAACGTGCCCTGTGTATGTATAATATTTTGATATATATAATATACAACAAAATTAATAAAAAAGACAGTATTTATTAAAAAAAATAGCAAAAATTTGATTTAATGGCGGGATTATGCACAAATAATTGTAAATATGTGTATTATTTTTAGCCAACATAGGGTATACATCTTTGTTTTTATATACAAAAAGGACATATTGTGCAAAAATAACTAAATATGCATACAAATGAACAATTATGCATCCGGGAAAATTTTGATGACATTTATGCTTCTCTGTGATAAATTATTGAGTAAGCTAAAATGATATTGGAGGTAATCATGAAGAAGTTGATTGACTTATTGTCGGAGGATGTGAAAAAGGCTTTTGTATTCAAGGGATACGATGAAAAGTACGGTATTGTGACACTGTCGAACAGGCCGGATTTATGCCAATACCAGTGCAATGGCGCTTTGGCCGCCGCCAAGGAATACAGGAAGGCGCCGATTATTATTGCCCAGGAGATAGCCGAGGTATTGCGGGGCAGCGGAAAGATAAAGGATGTTGCCGCCTTTAATCCCGGTTTTATTAATATAAACATAAGCGACAAGTTCCTGGCTGAATACATCAATGACATGAGAAAAGCCGAAGATTTCGGATGTGAGAAGGAGCCCGCTCCTAAAAAGATTATCATTGATTACGGCGGGCCGAACATCGCAAAGCCCCTCCATGTAGGGCATATGCGTTCGGCAATAATTGGTGAAAGCCTAAAGCGCATATTTAAATTCATGGGAAATGAAGCAATAGGCGATGTACATTTAGGTGACTGGGGAACTCCCATGGGACTTGTTATTGCCGAGTTAAAGAGAAGGAAACCGGACCTGGTATACTTTGATGAAAGCTATACGGGTGAATATCCCGAGGAGGCGCCGTTTACCATATCCGAGCTTGAGGAGATCTATCCTGCAGCCAGCGCCTACTCCAAGGAAAACCCGGAGTTTCTTGAAGAGGCGAAGAGAATTACCTATCTCATGCAAAACGGCCACAGGGGATATATGGCGCTTTGGAAGCATATGCAGGATGTATCCGTAACAGACTTAAAGAAAATTTATGACAGCATGAACGTCTCCTTTGAGCTGTGGAAGAAGGAAAGCGATGCGCAGCCGTATGTTAATGACATGGTTGATTATTTGAAAAAGAACGGTTATGCGCACATAAGCGACGGTGCCCTGATTGTCGACGTCAAGGAGGAAACCGATACCAAGGAAATACCGCCGTTTATGGTGTTGAAGTCCGACGGAGCCACATTGTACAGCACGACGGATCTTGCTACCATTGTTGAGAGGATGAAGCTGTTTAACCCCGATCGGATACTATATATCACCGACAAGAGGCAGGAGCTTCATTTTGAGCTTCTGTTCAGGTGTGCAAGGAAGGCAAAGATCGTTAATGAGAATACAGAGCTTCAGTTCATAGGCTTCGGAACCATGAACGGCAAAGACGGCAAACCTTTCAAGACCAGGGAAGGCGGAGTAATGCGCCTGGAATACCTGATTAAGATGGTTACCGACGAAGTATACCGCAAGATCATGGAAAACCGTGATATGGACGAGAACGAAGCCAGGGACATTGCTGCGAAGGTGGGTTTGGCTGCGTTGAAATACGGTGATCTGTCCAACCAGGCATCCAAGGATTATATATTTGATTTGGAGCGCTTTACGTCCTTCGAAGGCAATACCGGGCCATACATTCTCTATACCATTGTTAGGATAAAATCCATACTGGAGAAGTTCAAAGAAACCGGAAAAAGCATAAATCCCGGTGCGGATATACTGCCGCCGTGCACGCCCTTGGAGAGGGATCTTATGCTGCAGATTACAAGGTTCAGTGACATGATGCATCTGGCCTATGAGGAGATGGCTCCCCACAGGATATGCCAGTATATTTACGATCTGGCGGACAAGTTCAGCAGCTTTTATCACGAAACCAAGATAATATCCGATGAAAACAGCGAAGAAAGGCAGTCTTCCTTAATAAGCATGATTTCGCTTATACAGGAATTGCTTAAGACATGCATAAACCTGCTGGGATTTGAAGCTCCTGAAAGGATGTAACCGCGTTTTTCCGGCAACTAACGACATATAACATAGATTTATATGATTCTAAGACGGGATGTGGATAAGTATGTACAGGTTGATATCGAAATTATCGGTATACAAGAATCTTGGGGAAGACAATCTCATAGTCAAGCTTGCAAACATCATTTACGAGATGGAGTATAAGAAAGAGCATGGTGATTCAAGAAAGCTTGACAAGTTTGAGAGGGCAAAGTTTGTCTCGGAAATATATTCCGTTATTAACGAACTGTTGGATGTTGCCACAAGGTTCGGGTTCGACCGGAACCTTTGGCAGAATTACATCGCGTTTACATTGGCCAACATTGAGAGCCCATTTGCCATAACCTGCGAAAAGGTTGGCGCAAGGGAGGGGACGGTTAACCGTTTGGCCAAGGATGATTTTAAGATATTCCATAAGCTGTTCCATTACGATTTCAGCCTCATTGAAAAGGAGCTTGGCATTGACTGCTTTTCGGTTATCACCGATTACAAGGCGGTTAAGAAAAGCACCGGGATGTACAACAGAAGTGTCAGCGACAAGGTCAGGGAGTTAAGCGAAAGTATTGCATCCGCCAAGGATGAGGAAGAGGTCTATGCAATTGTTACGGATTTTTATAAGAAGCACGGGGTTGGGATGATAGGGCTTAACAAGGCATTCAGGCTGTCAAGGGAAAGAGGAAGGCTTGAGCTTGTTCCAATTACCAATACCCTTGACGTAAGGCTTTCCGACCTGGTGGGCTATGAATCGCAGAAGCAGAAGCTGGTGGAGAACACCAGGGCGTTTGTTGAAGGCAAGAAAGCCAACAATGTCCTATTGTTTGGTGACAGCGGCACGGGCAAATCCACATCCGTAAAGGCAATTTTAAACGAGTATTACGATCAGGGCCTTCGCATGATAGAAATCTACAAGCACCAGATTGAGGACCTGCCCGCGGTCATATCGATGATTAAGAACAGGAATTATAAATTCATCATATTCATGGACGACCTTTCATTTGAGGATTTTGAGACGGAATACAAGTATCTCAAGGCTGTCATTGAGGGCGGTCTGGAAATCAAGCCGGACAACGTGCTTATATACGCGACATCCAACCGCAGGCACCTTATTAAGGAGACATGGAGCGACAGGGCCGACATGGAAATGGATACGGACATACACCGGTCCGATACCATGGAGGAGAAGCTGTCCCTTGTGGAGCGGTTCGGAATAACCATTTTCTATAACTCGCCTTCCCGTAACGAGTACCTTGAAATCGTAAAACAGCTTGCATTAAGATATGGAATTGCCAATTTTTCCGAAGAAGAGCTGTGTGATATGGCGATTAAATGGGAACTCAGCCATGGCGGATTGTCGGGACGCACCGCCCAGCAGTTTATTAATTACCTGGCTGGGAAGATGTAATTTTATTGATTATAAAGCGCAAGGGAGGAAAGCTCTTTGCTTACGCTGATTAAGAACGGATACGTAGTTGATCCGGGTTCGTGCATCGAAGGCAATTATGACATCCTCATAAAAGGCGGATATATATATAAGGTTATGCCGGGGACAGCTGGGCCTAATGAGGATTTTAAGGCCGACAAGGTTATTGATGCGTCCGGTATGTTTATAATGCCCGGCCTCATTGATCTTCATGTCCATCTTAGGGAACCCGGATATGAATATAAGGAAACCATACAGACGGGAGCCATGGCGGCTGCAGCCGGAGGGTTTACCACCATATGCGCAATGCCCAACACAAAACCGCCGCTCGATTCACCCGGTATGATCCGGCATGTTATTGACAAAGCGGCAAATGCTTTGGTGAACGTCCTTCCCATAGGCGCTGTCACCATGGGCCAGGAAGGGAAGGAGCTTACCGATATACCAGGGCTTATAAAGGCAGGAGCCGCAGGCATAAGTGAGGACGGCAAGTCTGTTATGGACAGCGCTTTGTATGCCAGGGCCATGCTGAAAGCCGCAGAGCTGGATACGGTGGTATTCGCCCATTGTGAAGACAAAAGCCTTGCGGCAGGGGGCGTGATGAACGCGGGTGAAAAGGCGAAAGAGCTTGGACTTGCGGGCATAAGCAATGCCGCGGAAGATGTCATTGTGGCCAGGGATATAATACTTGCTGGGGAGACCGGCGCAAGGCTTCATCTATGCCACTGCTCGACCAAAGGAAGCGTAAGGATGCTTAAGCATGCCAAGGAGAGAGGCTTGAAGGTAACGGGGGAAACCTGTCCCCATTATTTTACATTATCGGATGAGGATATCCCCGGAGATGACGCAAACTTCAAGATGAATCCTCCGCTTCGAAGCAGGGAGGATGTCAATGCCATTAAAGAAGCCTTAAGAGATGGTGTGCTTGATGTCATAGCAACCGACCATGCCCCTCATTCTTTTGAGGAAAAGAATAAATCCATGGCGGAAGCGCCGTTTGGGATAGTGGGGCTTGAGACAGCCCTTCCCATTGCATATACGGAGCTTGTAAGGACGGGAATCTTAAGCCTTAAGCAGATGGTGGAGAAAATGAGCCTTAACCCCGCAAGAATACTGGGAATAGACAGGGGCAGCATAGGTGAGGGCAAGGCTGCGGACATAGTTATTATGGATCCCGGCAAGGCGTACGCTATAGACAAAAGCAAGTTTTATTCCAAGTCGAAAAACACGCCATTTAATGGCAGAAGGGTATACGGTAAAGTCATGTATACCCTGGTATCGGGTCAAATAGTATATGAAAGCAAGACAGGGGGACAATCATGATAAACAGGCTGATTGACAGGATAATGGAGTTGGAAGCGCCAATAGTGGTGGGGCTTGATCCCATGCTCTCTTATGTGCCGCAGCATATACTGGATGAGGCATACCGCAGCAGGGGAGAAAACCTTGAGGGAGCCTCGGAAGCGATATGGCAATATAATAAGGGAATTATAGACGCGATCTGCGACCTGGTTCCCGCGGTTAAGCCGCAGGTTGCCATGTATGAGCAGTTTGGCGTTGAAGGAATGAAGGCTTATGTAAAGACTATAAATTACGCCAGGGAAAAAGGGCTGATTGTTATAGGCGACGTAAAGAGGGGAGACATAGGTTCGACCTCTGCCGCTTATGCGGCCGGACATCTTGGCAGGATTAACATAAACGGCAAGGATTACAGGGGCTTTGATGAGGATTTCATTACGGTAAACCCTTATCTTGGTTCGGACGGCATAATACCGTTCATTGAGGTTTGCAAGCAGGAAAACAAGGGACTGTTCATCCTTGTAAAGACATCAAATCCCTCCAGCGGAGAGTTCCAGGACAGGCTTGTGGACGGCCGCCCTTTATATGAGCTGGTTGGAGAGAAGGTTGCAGAATGGGGCGGGCTTTTCATGGGCAAAGAGTACAGCTATATCGGCGCGGTGGTCGGCGCCACTTATCCTGAAGAAGGCAGGACCCTCCGCAGGCTCATGCCAAAAACCCTGATACTTGTACCGGGCTATGGAGCACAGGGTGGAAAGGCCGAAGACTTAAAGCATTACTTTAGCAAGGATGGTAAAGGTGCCATCGTTAATTCCTCCAGGGGAATAATTACGGCATACAAGATGCCGCAATACGCAAATTACGGAGAGGCGGCCTATGCAGATGCCGCAAGGCAAGCCGTCCTCGATATGAAGGAAGACCTGCGCAAGGCATGGAGCAATAAATAATAAATCAACGAGCAATAAACTAAAAGATAAAGGAACCTGAAAAATGTATTAACATTTTTCAGGTTCCGGATACTCAACACCGAATGTTTCTACAGTAACCTTCTTCATAATCTGCGGCTCAATAGGCTTGTCTGAATAATCGGTCCTGGTATTTGCGATTTTGTCCACAACGCTCATCCCTTCGATTATCTTTCCGAATGCCGCATAGGAACCGTCCAGGTGCGGTGCGGCCTTGTGCATGATAAAGAACTGTGAACCTGCGGAATCCGGCTGCTGGGTTCTTGCCATTGAGATAACCCCGGCGGTATGCTTAAGGTCGTTTTTAAAATTATTATAAGTAAATTCACCCTTTATGAAATATCCGGGTCCGCCGGTCCCGTTACCGTTTGGGTCTCCGCCCTGAATCATAAAACCGCGGATAACCCTATGGAATGTCAGTCCGTCATAGAAGCCCCTTTTAACTAGATGGATGAAATTATTAACCGTGTTTGGAGCAATCTCAGGATATAATTCCAGTTTCATTATATCTCCGTTATGCATTTCAATAGTAACTATAGGGTTCATTTCCGTTATCTATGTCCTTTCTGGTTGATTTATAGTCGGTACTTGACGTATCGGTGGTAACTATAACATAATCTGAAGATTAATGTCAAGTTATTATCTAGTGTTTCCGAAATATGTACTAATTATTGAAACAAATGGATTGCATTTTAAATCCAATTCTTATATAGTTAATTAAGGCTGATATGGATGAGGAGGAAAATATGCGCCTATGGATGAGATTATTAAGGTTAAGGGGCTGTCGAAGAGCTTTGGAGAAATAAAAGCGGTAGACAATATAAGCTTTTCTGTGCGGAAAGGCGAACTGTTCGGTTACCTGGGCGTAAACGGGGCGGGCAAATCGACAACCATAAACATGCTGTGTACCCTTTATTCACCCGATGAAGGCGAAGTGGAGATATGCGGGTTTATGCTGGGCAGGGATAACAATGCCATCCGCTCAAAGCTCGGAGTGGTATTTCAAAACAATACCCTGGATGCTCTGCTTACCGTAAGGCAGAACCTGTTAAGCAGGGCTTACCTGTATGAAAAGGATGCGGGGGTTGTTAAAAAGAACCTGGAAATGGTATGCGATACGCTGGACATCGGAGATCTGCTGGACAGGCAGTACCGAATGCTTTCAGGCGGGCAGAAAAGGCGCTGTGAGATAGCCAGGGCGATTATGAACCGCCCGGAGATACTGTTTCTTGACGAACCAACCACAGGCCTGGACCCCCAGAGCAGGCGAATGGTCTGGAGAAGTGTGGAAAGGCTTCGCAGGGAGCATAACATGACCATATTCCTGACCACCCATTATATGGAAGAAGCGGCAAGGGCCCAGAATGCAGCCATTATTGACAGCGGAAGGATTGTGGCTTACGGCACACCGTCAGGCCTTAAGGAAACCTATGCCTCGGACCGGATCAGGGTATTTGCCGAAAGCTATGAAATGGTTATAAAAATAGCTGAAAAACACGGCTTATCATATAAGGAGAGAAGCAATCACATATCGATATATGTCCCCGATACCAAGTCGGCCATACCGGTTCTCAATGACCTTTCACCTCACATAAATTCATATGAGGTAGTTCAGGGAACAATGGATGACGTATTCCTTAATATTACGGGAAAGCAGCTCGAACAGGCTGTTTAAAACATATGCGGGGCTTTTCGGAATGGGGAGCAAGAAAATGAAAGCGTTAAATGCAATTATTAAAAGGAATATACTTGTATACTGCAAGGACAAGGAAAATGTATTCTACACATTCATGTCCATGCTTATTATCATAACGCTTATGATCGTTTTCCTGGGAGACATGAATGTTGACATGGTCAAGGATGTCATAAGAAAAATGGAGGAGTTAATGCGGGAAACCGCCATTCCTGCCGAGTACCTGGTACCGGGTGTAAGGAACCCGGAACTGGATAATGAAAATGCCCGTGAACTGGTATTTTTAATGATTATTGCGGGAATAACCATTGTTAACGGCATATCGGCTTCCATGGGAATGCTCAGCATGCTGAGCTGGGATGAAGAGAGCGGAAGGCTTGCGGCATATTATGTGGCTCCAATATCCCGGTTTGCGCTGGTGTCCGGATACGTGGTTTCGGCCATTTGCCTCAGCATAATTTTCAGCGTTGTAACCGTAGTCGTCTCGGAGATAATAGTGGTTATTACCGGAGGGGCTCTCATTACCCCGATTATGGCTTTGAAGGTGCTCGGCCTTATTGTGCTGAATGCATTTTCAACCACCGCGTTCCTGTTCTTTATAACAAGCATGGCAAGAACAAGGAGCGCATACTCCGGAATATCCACCTTTGTATATACATTGTCGGGATTCATCACGGGCATGTATGTTCCTATCGGGATAATGCCCGAATTTGTAGGAAGAATCCTTGCTTTCATACCCATGTCCCAGGGTAGCGCGTGGATGCGCAGGATATTTATGAATGATGCTTTGCATAAGGCATTTGCCGGTCTTCCGAAGGACGCCATATCCAAGTATGCGGAAGCAACCGGAATGGAGCTAAAAATCGGCAATACGGCACCTTCTCCATGGATGCAGTTTGTGCTCATGTTTGGCAGCGGCGTGCTGTTCATGATTTTATCCTCGGCAATGATGAGCAAGAAGAATGTAAGGGACAGGTAACCGCAAGCCAAACTTGTATTTTGGATGCTTACTGGTTTATAATTGAGTTGTTTTAATTCGGCATTTATTACAAAGCCTCAAAACACAAAATGCGATGAATGACAAGGAAGGGATTGCACATGAGCAAGGTATATACCTTTAACGTAAGGACTCAGCAAGCCACCGCAATGATTGACATAACAAGGCAGGTTCAGGAGGCGGTGTCGGAGAGCAAGGTTGAAAACGGAATCTGCGTAGTGTTCATACCCCATACCACGGCGGCGATTACCATTAATGAAAATGCCGATCCGGATGTCGTGAGGGATTTTCTTATGGAAATAAACAAGGTGATACCGTTTTCGGACGGTTACCATCATATAGAGGGCAACTCTGCGGCCCATATCAAATCGAGCCTCATGGGATTTTCGGAAACCGTTATAATTGAAAACGGAAGGCTCCTGCTTGGAACATGGCAGGGCATATATCTTACGGAGTTTGACGGGCCGAGGACACGAAAGGTTCATGTAAAAATTATTGAGGGTTAGGATTTAACATATGCAGAAATGAAACTCAATCAACCGGAAGGAGACCGCAATGTCTGCTGCTGTAAAGAAAAGCGTTAGGATATTGGCAAATATAAGGCTTGAAGAAGGAATATACGACATGCTTCTTGAAGCCGGCAAGATGGCCGAAGCCGCCAAGCCCGGACAGTTCATATCCCTTTACTGCAAAAGGGAAGGCAGGCTGCTTCCAAGGCCGATCAGCATATGTGAAACAGATAAGGAAAAAGGAAGAATCCGCCTTGTATACCGGGTGGCAGGAAAGGGTACCAAAGAGTTTTCCGAATTAAGAGCCGGGGATGAGATAGAATGCATCGGCCCATTGGGCAACGGCTTTGCCTTGGAAGGGGCCAGGGCCCTGATAATCGGAGGGGGAATAGGCATCCCTCCCCTGCTGGAGCTTGCTAAGCAGCTGAAATGTGATAAGAAAATAATACTTGGTTACAGGGATGTTACATTCCTGGATAAGGATTTTGAAGGCTTCGGAGAAGTATATATCGCTGCGGAGGACGGAAGCGCAGGGATTAAGGGCAACGTCATGGATGTCGTCAAGGCGTATGATTTTCCTGCCGACATCATATATGCCTGCGGCCCGGCGCCAATGCTTAAGGCTGTCAAGGAGTATGCGGAATCAAGGAACATAAAGGCACAGCTTTCCCTTGAGGAACGGATGGCATGCGGTATCGGCGCGTGTCTCGCCTGTGTTTGCAGATCGGTGGAGACGGATCACCATCTGAATGTGCGCAGCAAAAGGGTTTGCAAGGAAGGCCCTGTGTTTTACGCGGATGAAATTATATTATAGATTGGTATGAAATATATGTCATAGATTTATACGGGCATAATATCGGAATTAATGCAGCATTTACTAAAGCGGCATTAATAGCAAAAAAACCGGTTATATTCCCCTGTTAAACTTGATGACGGGGATGGGTAATTGTACATAATTTCGAATAACGGAGATATGAAATGGACGAAAGGAACAAGCTTAAAACGGAAGTAACCATAGCCGGCATAACCTTTAAGAATCCGGTTACAACGGCTTCGGGAACCTTCGGGTCCGGCATGGAATATTGCGAATATGTGAACCTGTCAAGGCTCGGGGCGGTCACCACAAAGGGCGTTTCCCTGACTCCATGGGAAGGTAATCCCACGCCAAGGGTGGCGGAAACCTATGGCGGTATGCTGAATGCCATCGGGCTTCAGAATCCCGGAATCGATGTGTTCATAAAGCGCGACCTGCCGTTCCTGAGGTCGTTTGATACCAGGATAATCGTCAACGTAATAGGCAAAACCGCCGAGGAATACTGTGAGGTGGCGGAAAGGCTTTCCGAATGCGATGTGGACATGCTTGAGATAAACATATCCTGCCCTAATGTCAAGGAAGGTGGCATAGCCTTCGGCCAGGATCCGGCCCGGGTTGAGGCGATAACATCGCAGGTAAAGAAGCATTCCAAAAAGCCGATAATTATAAAGCTCAGCCCGAATGTTACGGATATTTCCGAGACAGCAAGGGCGGCGGAAGCGGGAGGGGCGGATGCCGTTTCCCTTATAAATACGATTACAGGCATGAAGATAGATATTGAAAGAATGACCTTTCTTCTTGCCAATAAAACGGGCGGCCTGTCGGGCCCAGCCATAAAACCGATAGCCGTAAGGATGGTTTATCAGGCGGCCAATGCCGTAAAGATACCCGTAATAGGGATGGGCGGAATTATGGACGGTGATGATGCCCTGGAATTCATAATGGCGGGAGCGACAATGGTTGCCGTCGGAACAGCTAATTTCCTCAATCCGAAGGCCACGGAAGAGGTTATTGAAGGTATTGAGGCATACATGGCCAGGAAGAATATAAGGGACATAAATGAATTAATCGGATGCGTCAGATGATTTGCGGAGGTAAGTATGGAACAATATAAAAAGGATTTCATTGAATTCATGGTTGACTGCGGTGTGCTGAAATTCGGGGATTTTATAACCAAAAGCGGAAGAAGGACCCCGTTTTTTATAAATACCGGCTTTTATAGGACGGGCTCACAGCTTCGCAGGCTGGGTGAATATTACGCAAGGGCTATTGTAGATAAATTCGGGACGGATTTTGATGTATTGTTCGGGCCGGCATACAAGGGAATCCCGTTAAGCGTTGCCGCGGCCATGGCGTTAAGCGAGCATTTTAACAAGGAAGTCAGGTACTGCTCTAACCGCAAGGAAGCAAAGGATCACGGCGAGACCGGCATTCTTCTGGGATCCCCGATAAATGACGGGGACAGGATTATTATTATCGAGGATGTAACCACAGCCGGCACATCAATCAGGGAAACCATGCCGATTATACAGGCGCAGGCCGGCGGCGGTTCCAAGGGTGTTGAAATTCTCGGCCTGGTTGTTTCCGTGGACAGGATGGAGAGAGCCCAGGGCTCCGTCAGCGCGCTTAAGGAACTCGAAGAAACCTATAATTTCAAAACCGCTGCCATCGTGACTATGAACGAGGTGGTCGAGCATCTTTGCAACAAGCCGTACAAAGGGAAAATCATTATAGACGATGAACTGAAGAAACAGATAGATGAGTATTACAAGCTGTATGGTCCTGAAAAATTTAATTAAGGAGGATGCAATCATGATGGAGAAAATCTATAATACGATGAAATCCGTTGGCGTCTGGAACCTTGTTCTTGGTATCCTGCTGATATGTTTAGGCCTGGTGACGGGGATATTTCTTATTGTTAACGGGGGAAAACTGTTAAGGAAGAAATCCGACTTATTATTTTAACACGAGGACTCAAAATGAAAACACAGGATTTTTATTATGACCTGCCGCAGGAGCTTATTGCCCAGGACCCACTGCCGGACAGGGCGGACTCACGGCTCCTTGTTTTAAACAGGTATACGGGCGAATATGAGCACAGAAAATTCAGGCACATCGTATCATATCTTAAGAAGGGCGATTGCCTGGTGCTGAACAACACCAAGGTCATACCGGCCCGGTTGATAGGCGAAAAAGTATACGGACGCGACGATGCGGAAGCGGACGAGGGGATTCACGGCGCAAAAATTGAGATTCTGCTGCTTAAGAGAAAAGAAAATGATATATGGGAAACCCTGGTAAAGCCGGGGAAAAAGGCAAAACCAGGCACAAGGATATCCTTCGGAAACGGCCTGCTGTACGGGGAAATCCTTGATATAGTGGATGAAGGTAACCGGCTGGTTAAGTTCACATATGAGGGAATATTTGAGGAGATACTTGACAGGCTTGGCCAGATGCCCCTGCCTCCTTATATTACCCACGAGCTGACCGACAAGAACAGGTATCAGACGGTCTATGCCAAGTATGAAGGCTCGGCCGCCGCTCCGACGGCGGGGCTGCATTTTACCACGGAGCTGCTGGATGAAATACGGTCCAGGGGCGTAAATATTGCATATGTTACCCTGCATGTGGGACTGGGCACATTTCGTCCAGTGAAGGTGGAAAATATCCAGGAGCATCATATGCATTCGGAATACTACCAGGTGCTGCAGGAGGAGGCGGACAAGATGAACGCCGCAAGGGCCGCCGGCGGCAGGCTGATATGTGTCGGAACCACCAGCTGCCGCACCGTTGAGACCTCCTGTGATGAGTACGGCCGGGTGCTTGCCGGAAGCGGCGATACTTCCATATTCATATACCCGGGCTACCGTTTCAAGGTGATGGACGGTTTGATAACCAATTTCCATCTGCCCGAGTCCACGCTCCTTATGCTTGTATCGGCATTCGCGGGGCGGGAGCACATTCTTGCGGCATACGAGGAGGCTATAAGGGAGCGTTACCGTTTCTTCAGCTTTGGTGATGCGATGCTGATTATATAAGCGAAAATGGTATTGACTTTTCCATTTTTGTCAGTTAATATATCTAAAACGAAATAGAAGTCAAAAACTATGAAGGTGGTTAAGTAGGGTATTTCTTCCTCACAGAGAGGATGTGTCACCGGCTGAAAGCATATCCGAGGTTCAGACTTATTCCGAATTTCGACACCGGAGTTGCCTTTAAGATATCGGCGGAAACCGATAAAAGAAAGGCCGGTCCATGTACCGTTATCACATAAGAGGAGTCTTTGCCAAACCGGTAAAGGCTTGAAATTGGGTGGTACCACGAATGCTTTCGTCCCTTGCGGATGAAAGCTTTTTTTGATGAATGGAGTTTTATTAAATATTATAGGAGGTTTATCAATGACGGAGAATCTTGATAACATTAAGAAACAGTTTTATGAGGAGCTGAACTCGGTAAACTCTTATGCCGAGCTTGAAAGAGTAAGGGTTGCTTACCTGGGCAAGAAGGGGCTTGTTACGGAGCAGCTTAAAAACCTTCGCTATCTCACACCGGAAGAGAAGAAGACGGCGGGTATGATGGTCAACAGCCTGAAGGATGAAATTGAACAGGCCATAATAAGCTACCAGGGTACTTTGAAGGAGAAGGAGTACCGGAAGGAGATCGAAGGCGCTGAGCGTTATGATTTTACGATCCCGACCAACAGGGAGTTGGGAACGCTTCATCCTATAACCATTGTCCAGAGAAGAATCGAAGAAATATTCATGACCATGGGATTTATCATAGAAGACGGCCTTGAGATACAGACTGAATACAATAACTTCGAAGCGGTCAACACTCCGAAGGATCATCCTGCCAGGGACATGCAGGATACTTATTACCTGGAAAACGGACAGCTTCTTAAGACCCATACCTCGGCAGCCCAGAACACTATTATGAGAAAGTACGGCGCTCCGAAGAAGGGAGAGCATCTTAAAGTGCTGTTCCCCGGAAGATGCTTCAGAAACGAGAATGTCGACGCAAGCCACGAAAACACGTTCTTCCAGCTGGAGGGTATGATGATCGGCGACGACATTTCCATAGCAAATCTCATATACTTCATGAAGGTGCTGCTTACTGAGGTGTTCGAAAGGGATGTCAAGATAAGGCTAAGGCCGGGTTTCTTCCCGTTTGTGGAGCCGGGCTTTGAGCTTGATATTAATTGCGCCATCTGCGGCGGAAAAGGATGCCCGACATGCAAGAATTCCGGATGGCTTGAGCTTCTGCCCTGCGGCATGATTCATCCGAACGTGCTCAGGATGGGCGGAATTGATCCGGAGAAGTACACGGGATTTGCATTCGGGCTCGGACTTACAAGGCTTGCCATGATGAAATACAATATCAAGGATATTCGTCTGTTCAACAGCGGTAATTTGAAGCAGCTTAAACAGTTTACCAGATAACAAGCAAGGAGAATGGAGGATTAATATGTTAATATCAATGAATTGGATTTCGGAATTTACCGATTTGAACGGAGTGGATATAAAGGAGCTCATTAACCGTTTTACCCTGTCTACCGCCGAGGTTGAGGACGTATACGAGATGGGCAAAAACATCAAGGACGTGGTTGTGGGCAAAATCATTGAGATAAGCGATCATCCCAATTCAAAGAAGCTTCATCTTGTCAAGGTGGATATTGGCACGGAAGTGGTGGAGGCGGTATGCGGCGCGCCAAATATCTTTGTCGGTGCCCTTGTGCCCTTTGCCAAGCTGGGAGGCCGCGTCGGCGACCTGGAGATAAAGGAAGCTTCCATTGCAGGCGTGGTCAGCCGTGGCATGTGCTGTTCCGAAAAGGAGCTTGGCATAAGCGACGACCATTCCGGCGTCATGATACTGGAGGAGGATTATCCTCTTGGCACGGATATCAAGGAGTTCATGCAGCTTGATGATATAGTGTTTGAGGTTGACAACAAATCCCTTACCAACCGACCCGATCTGTGGGGGCATTATGGCATAGCCAGAGAAATCGCCGTGCTTATAAAAAGGCCGTTAAAACCCCTGGAGCGGGTGGATTCAAGTGTTTACAAGCATTTACCGCCCATTGACCTTAAGGTTGAGGATATGGATAAAACGTACCGCTTCAGCTGCATAACCATGGAGAATATAAGCAAGAACCGGTCACCCGTGAATATGAGGATCCGCCTGACATACTGCGGCATGCGCCCGATAAACCTGCTTGCCGACCTTACCAACTACCTGATGCTGGAGATGGGCCAGCCGATGCATGCTTATGACAACAGAAAGGTTAAGGACATCAGGGTCAGGACATTCTCCGAACCCTTTGAATTCCTTACCCTGGACGGCACATACAGAAAGATCGATACCAACACCCTGATGATTTGTGACACGAAGGAGCCCATAGGCATTGCGGGAATCATGGGCGGAGAGCTATCGTCGATTGCGGACGACACCAACTCGGTACTGTTGGAGAGCGCTAATTTCGATGCCACAAGCATCCGCAAATCCTCTGTAAGACTGGGGCTTAGAACCGATGCCAGTGCCAGGTATGAAAAGACCCTTGATCCTGAGATGACGGTGCCTGCCATCGAGCGCTTCATGAAGCTACTTATGGATGTCGATCCGGGTGTCAGGGTTACATCATGCCTTACGGACTCCTATGTAAAACGCTACAAGGACATTGTGGTCGACTTTGACAAGGCATATGTGGATAAATACACGGGTATAGACATTTCCTCGGACATGATTGAAGAGACCCTGACAGCCCTGGGATTTAAGGTTAACAGAAAGGGTGATTCCTTCAGCGTCGGAGTTCCTTCATGGCGCGCAACCAAGGACGTCACCATTAAGGCCGACATCGTCGAGGAAATCACACGCATTTACGGTTATGACAACTTCAACGCCTATTCCACAAGGAGCCTGCTTACACCCGTTCGTCAAAGCGCGGAAAGGGAAAACGAATACAAGATCAAGACCATGCTGTCATACAAGTTCGACATGAACGAGGTCCACAGCTACATTTGGTATGAGTCCAAGCTGAACAAGGAACTGGGTATCAGGACCGAGCCCAATGTCCGCATCATAAACTCCGTTACGGCCGAGAACGATACCATCCGTTCCACAATGATTCCAAGCCTGCTCGGAATTGTATATAAGAATGTGGATTCATATCCCGAGATTGGTATTTACGAAATAGGCCGTGTTGTTGACGGGCTGAATGAGGACGGCATGTGCAATGAAAGAAAACGCCTTGGCATCGTGCTTGCCAGCAAGAGGCTTACCGAGAAGGAGGTATTCTTCAAGCTCAAGGAAGTAATCGAGCATATGACATTAAGCATAAAGAACGTAACCGCCAGGTTTACCGAGAACAGCAAATATAAAAAATATAATTACGTTCATCCGGTCAACTCGGCGGAGATATACCTGAAGGACCGGGAAATCGGGTACCTTTCGGTCCTTAATCCGATTATCAGGGACAATATAGACAAGAAGCTGAATGTTGTATTTGCCGAGATAGACCTTTACGACATGGAGAAGATAAAGCCCGAGAACCTGGAATACAAAGAGGTTTCCAAGTATCCCGGCGTCACCGTGGACTTAAGCCTGCTTGTCGACAAGGATGTCCGCTACGAGACGCTTCGCGGCTATATCGACATTTATCCCTGCAAGTACCTCAGCAAATACTACCTTATCGATATATTCGAAGACGAGAATTTGCTTCCGGGCAAGAAGAGCGTAACCATCCGCTTCGAATTCGTATCCATGGAGCGCACTCTCGAAAGCAATGAGGTTCAAAGCATGGTGGACGGCCTGCTCGCGGAGCTGAAGAGCAGGAACATCGAATTAAGATAACATTAAGCACCGCTTCGGCGGTGCTTAATTAATAGTGCCTGGCACCGGTACCTTGCACCGATACAAAAATGTTATGGTGAAAGGCAATAATATGTGATAATATTAAGTAAACAATTTAATGAAAGAAGGGATGGTATGCTGAAGGAGTTTAAGAAGTTCGCACTAAGGGGCAACATGATTGACCTGGCGGTTGGTATAATCATCGGCGGAGCGTTCAACTCGATTGTCAATTCATTGGTGAATGACATAATCATGCCGCTGCTTGGATTATTGACAAAAAAGATAGATTTCAGCAACCTGTTCATACCGCTGGACGGGAAACGCTATGATACACTGCAGGCAGCGGAAGCGGCCGAGGCGGCCGTAATCAAGTACGGGCTGTTCCTGTCCAATGTTCTGAACTTTGTTATTATGGCATTTGTGGTATTCCTGCTGGTCAGGTGGATCAACAAGCTCCAAAAACCGGCACCGGCCGCACCTCCCGCAACAAAAAAATGTCCTTACTGCTATTCGGATATTAACAAGGAAGCTACCAAATGCCCTCACTGCACGGCTGATATAGATAAATAAGAAGATAAGAAAGGATTATAAGATGAAGAAATTTGACGGTTTCATGGCGGGAGTAAACCTTGGGGGATGGATATCACAATACGGCAAGGCTGGAAAGGAACGCTTCGATACCTTCATTACAGAAACAGATATCAGGCAGATTGCAGGCTGGGGAATGGATCATGTAAGGCTCCCCATCGATTACATGGTGCTTGAAGATGATGACAGGCCATTTGAGTACAAGGAAGAAGGCTTTTATTATGTGGACAGCTGCATCAGGTGGTGCGAAAAACATAACCTGAATATCATACTGGACCTTCACAGAGCGCCGGGGTATGCATTTTACTTTTTAAATGAGAATACATTGTTCACGGATGAGCACATGCAGAAAAGGTATATCGGGCTGTGGCGATGCATGGCCGAAAGGTATAAGGGCTATGGAAACAACCTGGTCTTTGAGCTGTTAAACGAGCTGGTCGAACCAAACAGCAGCAGATGGAACAATCTCAGCAAAAGGACGGTTGAAGAAATACGCAAGATTGACAGGAACCGCAAAATAATAATCGGCGGCAACCTCTACAACAGCGTCAACACCCTGCATGAGCTTGACCGGATCGATGACGACAACCTGGTTTACACATTCCATTTTTATGAGCCGCATATATTTACCCATCAAAAGGCCGGTTGGGAGCCGCTGCTTAAGGATTTGGAAGTCGACGTAACATATCCTTCGACGGAGGAAACGTATGAGGTTTATTATCCTGAAAGATTAAGGCAGCGGTATTTATTCGGCAAGGTGGTCGACAAGGAATACCTCAGGAGATATATGCAGCCCGCCCTTGATTTTGCAAGGGAGAGGAATGTGCCTCTTTACTGCGGAGAATACGGTGTAATAGACCGGGCTCCCATGGACAGCAGGTTAAATTGGCATAGGGATTTGAGCGATCTGCTTATAGAATATGGGATAGGCAGGGCGGTGTGGACTTATAAGCTTATGAGCTTCCCGCTGGTGGATATTAATTCGGCCGTAATAAGCGACGAACTGGTTAAGATTGTAAGCAGAAAGTAATAGAATAAAACATACCGTTGAAATGGAGATGTAAAATGCTGAAAAGGTTTTATCCGGCACGAATGGCGGAATCACCGTATGTCATTGATTATGACGGCTTGTATAACGAAGGATACAGGGGTATCATATTTGACATAGACAATACCCTGGTTGAACACGGGGCCGATGCTTCCGAAAGGGCTATTAAGCTCATATCAATGCTGAGGGATAAAGGGTTCGAAATATGCCTGATTTCAAACAACAGCAAGGAGCGGGTCGAAAGGTTCAACAAAGACATAAACGTTGATTTCATTTACAACGCCAATAAGCCATCCTCAAAAAGCCTGATAAAGGCGGCAGGGCTCATGGGAACCGATATAAAAAATACGGTATTCATAGGCGATCAGATCTTTACCGATGTATACGGCGCCAACAGGGTGGGTATGCTGTCCTGCCTTGTAAAACCCATCGGGCATGATTATCAGATACAGATTCTCATAAAGCGGGCGCTTGAAAAAATAGTGCTGTGGCATTACGGAAGATACTTAAAACGAACCAAAAAAGGAACTGCCAAGGGGTAACTGATGAGTGCGGATAACATAATCTTAATTGGGTTCATGGGGTCGGGTAAAAGCGCGGTCGGAAGAAAACTGGCCAGGGATATGAATTACCGCTTTGCGGACACCGACCAAATAATAGAAGAAACTGAAGGAATGAAAATCAAGGATATATTTGAAAAGCACGGAGAAGAGCATTTTCGAGACCTGGAGACAGAGCTTCTTAAATCCCTGCTCGAAAAAACTCGCAGAACGGTTCTTTCCACCGGCGGCGGCATGCCTGTAAGGGAAGAAAATGCCGGGCTTTTGCGTTCCATGGGAAAGGTTTTTTATCTGAAAACATCCAAGGAAACGATTATAGGCAGGCTGCATGGTGATGAATCAAGGCCGCTGCTTAAGGGCAACCTGGATGAGAAGGCGGAGAGGCTGCTTAAGTCAAGGGAGCCCATATATGAACGGGCAGCCGACATAACAATCAATACCGACGGAAAAACCATTGACGAAATTATTAATGAAATAAAGATGCACATTCGCAGAGATTAGAGCTTACGGATGATGAATAACTTTACAACAGCTAAAAAGAACCTACGGAGGGTCATTATGAAAATTCTTGTAATCAACGGTCCAAACCTCAATTTCCTGGGTATAAGGGAGAAAAACATATACGGAAGCAGGGATTATGCCGCGCTGGTTGAAATGATAGAGCAAAAGGCAAAGGAGATGGGCATAGAAGCCGAAACCTTCCAGAGCAACAGTGAAGGGGCAATCATTGACAGGATTCAAAGGGCCTATTTTGAAGACATTGACGGAATTATCATAAACCCTGCCGCATATACCCATTACAGCTATGCCATAAGGGATGCCCTGGCGATTCACAGCATACCGAAGATTGAGGTTCATATATCGAATATTCATGAGAGGGAAGAATTCAGGAGAATTTCCGTGACCGCTCCGGTGTGCAACAAGCAGATTATGGGGCACGGACTGGAAGGGTACCTGATGGCGATGGAAGAGATGGTAAAGCTTTGCACAGGCAAGTAACGCGGGGCATAATAATAAATCATATAAGAATAGGAAGGATATCTATGAACAACTATAAGAGAGTACAGGAGATTAACAAAAAGCTTGGACTGGATGCCGTGCTTGTATCGAATGGCTGCAATATGCGCTATATAAGCGGTTTTACCGGCGAAACAGGATATCTTTTTATATCCGACAGGCATCATATGGTTATAACCGACTTCCGCTATACCTACCAGGCGGAGATGGAAGCGGAAGGTTACGAGATTGTAACCATAGGCAGCGGCGGCTACGAGGAAGCCATAAATGAAATCCTTAAGAATGATAATGTAAAACGCCTTGGATTTGAAGCAAAGGACATGCTTTATTCAAAGTACCGGGAACTTAAGGACAAGTTGAATGTGGACGAGCTGGTTCCTGTTAACGATGAGATAACAAGATTGCGCAGAATAAAGACTTCGAGGGAGATTGAATATATAAGACAGGCCGAAAGCATTGGTGACAAGGTGTTTGCGGAGATTTTGGATTTTATCAGGCCCGGAATGACGGAGCTTGAGATTGCCGCAAGAATCGAGTACCTGCTTAAGGTTTACGGCGCCCAGAGAACCAGTTTCCCTGCCATTGTGGCGTCCGGGGTAAATTCATCCATGCCCCATGCCGTACCCACCGAAAAGAAAATCGAATATGGGGATTTTCTTACCATGGATTTCGGCTGCGTGTATAACGGCTACTGTTCGGATATGACAAGAACCATAGTAATAGGAAAAGCATCGGACAGGCAGAAGGAAATATACAACCTGGTTCTTAAGGCGCAGCTGGCAGCCCTCGAAGCCATAAAACCGGGACTGAAGGGCAAGGAAATAGACAAGGTGGCAAGGGATATAATCTATAATGCCGGATATGAAGGCTGCTTCGGCCACGGCCTTGGTCACAGTGTCGGGTTGTTTATACATGAAGAGCCCAGGCTTTCTCAGAATGAGGAAGATATAATAGAAGCAGGAATGGTGGAAACCGTGGAACCTGGAATATATATCAGGGGCTTCGGCGGTGTCAGGATAGAGGACCTGGTGGTCGTTACTGGGGACGGTTATGAGAACCTGACACATTCCGACAAAACTTTGATTGAATTATAGCTTAAAGGGAAAAAATTGTTGCAAATCATGACCGTTTATTATACACTTAGTAGTTGTAGTTAATATTAAGGAGGAATAATTGTATGATTTCAGCAGGCGATTTCAGAAATGGGCTGAC
>JAAYHD010000008.1 GCA_012735495.1 Clostridiales bacterium
AGAAGGAGTACACCGAAGAAGTGGCCTGGCTGGCGAAACAGGCCCGGTTGCCAAAGTTTGAAAAGGCCTACTTGGTCATCACCTGGTTTGAGCCCGACAGGCGCCGGGACCCGGACAACATTATGGCAGGGCAGAAGTTTATACTGGACGGCCTTGTGGCGGCAGGTGCGATACCGAATGATAGTCAGAAACACATCAAGGGGATAGTGCATCGGTTTAAAGTGGATAGGAAGGAACCAAGGGTAGAGGTTGAGATTATAGACACGGAAAAGGCATCGGGAGAATTTGAAGGGCAAGAACTTTGGGATTAGGGGGGATATACATGACACCGCAACAATTTGAAAACCTTCGCGACGAGTTTTTGACACACGAAGCCAGGATTCTGGACTGGAAACGAGGAGAGTATTCACCAAACGAGGACAGGCTGCAGAACTTCCGCGAAGTGGCAGCATTGACTGGACTCCGATTGTCAGAGGTGGCTCTGATATGGTTGCTGAAACATATCCAAAGCATAGCGCTTGCTGTACGAACCGGAAACTATACTTGGGCGTGGACCACCGAAGGCGGAGAAGGTTTAAAACAACGTATTGCTGATGCGCGGAACTACTTACTACTCCTTGCAGCGTGCTTAGAGGAGGAGGGAGGTCAAAACGTATGAGTCGGGGTAGACTAATAAAAAACACAGACAAGTTGCTAGAAAAATACGGGCATAGGATCCTTGCAATATATAACCGCAAAGACTATTGGGAGATTTGTTGCTGGTATGCAGGACCAAGATTAAAAGTTAAGGGAAAGTCATTACCCGAAGCTCTTCAAAAACTTGAGAGAATTGTTAGAGGGTACGAAGTATAGACATAAAAAAACGGGTAAACAAATTTGATGGTGGTTTACAGAAACAAGCGTAAAAAATTATACAGCATTTCAAACAACTTTCATGGTGGTTTATATCTATATTTGAGTAAAGCGAGGATGAGGAAGAATGACACCACAAGAAATAATCCAATGTTGCGAACGACAACTAATGCTAGGCAGTCCTAACGTAGGCTTTTTGTTACCTGGAAAGTGGGGAAAACGAAGGAGCAGTAAAAAAAGCATTTAATGGTCAGAACGTATTAAATCCATCTGATGCAAATATTATGTTTGATATTATAAATCACCGATATTTGAAGCAGGCACCAATAGTATTTTCTTCTGAGTGCATGTTACTGGATTTTTTAGAGTTTGATGAGGCATTGGGAAGCAGGATCATGGCAATGTGCAAGGGAAAGCAGTTCAACTATAGACTTGCTTAAAAAAGGGGGGCCACATCATGGGATATGTAAAGTTTGATATAACCCAAGAGGAGCTCGAAAAAGTAATGAAGCGTAATCGGGAGTTGGAACTGGAGATTGCTAAGAAAAACTTGAAAATTGAAGCGCTTAGGAAAGAGTTATTGCATGCAAGAAACAGGGAGCAGATATACAAAATGCTAGGTGATCGAAAATGAGTCTTAGGTGGACGGAAGAAGAATTACAGGAATCTCAAATGAGTTATTGGAGGGTGAGTAAGTGATTTATGTATTCGACATTGAGGTTTTCAAGTTTAAAAGGAAGGAGATAGATGATGAAATACACCGAAGAAGATTTAAAGATAATGCAAAACTGGTCACTTCAAAGAAAAATTCAAGTAACACAAACAAGGATAATTGAATGGTATCAACAC
>JAAYHD010000042.1 GCA_012735495.1 Clostridiales bacterium
GGCTTGCACGTATCTTTTTTTCGTGTTATCTTACACATAGTCGTTTCCATTTGTAGGTTTTTTTCCTTTTTTAAACCTACCAGAGGCCTTTCAGATCTCATTTCTTTCATACTAAGTTAACAGAGCCATTATTTGTTTCAATACCAGTAACAGTGTTTGCTGAATAAATAATTTTATTATTAAATATCTCATCCAAGACCTGTTCTGTAAGATCCCCAAAAAGAGGGCCACAGGTTATCTGATTTAGACCCGGAGCCCCATTGTATTCGATAAGTACCGGATCACCTGCTTCATCAATAGAAAAATCCCAGCCTAAAATACGAAAATGAGGGATGTTTTTATGGGCTTTTTGAATTGCTTCTATGACTTTCTCATAAGATGGTATTGTGACATCACTAAAAACTGTACCGTTAGGGTGACGATCTATCCATTCTGAATTTTTGTTAATACCCTTTGGGGCAAGCCTGCCATCCGGGTTAATGGGACAGGCAATGCCGCCGGCTGAGACATTATCGAGGCGGGAACCATCTACGCCCATCCGTAAAATAGCTGAAGATATATGAATCTTCCCTTGGAACAAAAAAGATATTACCCTAATGGTATTTAATGATTTGGGATGTATGGATGCCAGGACTTCATGCTGAGATACAATATCTTGAACAATAAAGTCTGTTCTGTATAATTTTAATATATGTTCAAAATCAAGGTTTTGGTGATCGTTCTTGTCATAGAAGACAATATCAACACCTTCGCCGCTATACACTGATGGCTTTAGTACGAACTGTTTCTCAGATTCCAATATGGATTTTGCCTGCATGAAACTGATAATATTACCGCTGCCATCATAAAAAATATTGTTACTGCATTTAATGATTGTACGTGGTTGTTTGAAATGGGGAAACAACTGATTATAAAAACATTTGTCTGTATATGCATGACGAAAACCGGGGTTGTTCATGGCGGGATATATTATTGTCCAATATATATCTTCCGGTATATATCTGGGATCGTATTCTTTGGTTTTATTACAATAAAGGTCATACCACATTTTTTTTGGCTTTATGCCGTATTGACCCCAAAAAGAAAGTACCTTTTCTTTGAACAGGTAATTACTGCCCCGAAAACCTCCTTTTATTTTTGCCAGTTGACGTCTGCAGTTTCTTCGTGCTTTTTTTGCTTCAGAGAATAAATCTACTTTCTGATAAACAGTCTTGCATATTCTTTCCCACTTGGCTGCTTGATTAATTCTCTTATTCATGGCACCCTCCGTACAAAATTGAATAATTCAACTCAATCATCCTTTCTTATATTTTATTTATGTATGAAAATACCTGAAAACAGATAATAGAAAGTAGAAGTTGAAGCACATCTTCAACCAAAAAATGGTTTTTATATATCAACATTTTACCTGTGAAAAAAAGAATATACAGTAAAAATAATATAATGAGATGAAAATAATGGATAATTGTTAAATAATAAGTACATTAGATAAATTTAAAATCTTATATTCAGACTAAGATTTTAATAAAATTTAAATGACAGTTAGCAAAACAAATTATATCATATTTTAAAACCAATTTCATTAAATTTTATAAAAATTTTATTTTTGGCTAAATTATTATAATATTTGATAAAATTTTATTTTTTTAATTAACACCATTTTTTTGATATTGACGATACCTGTAAAAAGAGAGTATAATCATCATACAGATATACAGATAGCGACAGATAACATACAGATAACATGTGCAAGGGTAACCTTAAAGATAACATACAGATTACTATACAGATAACGATACGGACAGCGACATAAGTAGTGTGCTTGGGCTTGGAGGAATAGCACTTTTTTTATGCGATTCAAAAAAATTAGTATTAATTGATACAATTTTAAAAAATATAATGTGAAAGTATTTTTAATATGTTATAATATACTAGTGTTAAATTTTTGTATAATATTTAACGAAAAATTTATAGAAAGAAGGAAAGGGAAAATGGCTAGGATGTCATTCAAGGGCGGCATCCGCTTGGAGGAAGGAAAGGAATTGACCAAGGATCTGCCCGTAACTGACCTTTTACCCAAGGGAGATTTGGTGTTTCCGCTGTCACAGCATATAGGGGCGCCGGCAAAAGCAGTGGTTTCCAAGGGTGATAAAGTATTAGCAGGTCAGGTTATTGCTGAAGCCGACGGAATGGTTTCAGCCAATATTATCAGTTCGATATCCGGAACGGTAAAGGCAATTGAAAGGCGGCTGACACCGGCGGGCAAAATGGAAGAATCAATTGTCATTGCCAATGACAATATGAATACCGTAATTGATAACTATGGACAAAAGCGTGATTATATGAAAATGTCCAAGGATAAAATCAGGGAAGCGGTAAAGGAGGCAGGTATTGTAGGCCTCGGAGGAGCCGGCTTCCCTACTCATGTTAAGCTTTCGCCAAAGAATGACAGTAAAATCGATTATGTTATCGTTAATGGTGCAGAATGTGAGCCGTATATCACATCCGATTACAGGCTTATGATGGAGGAGCCCGAATCCGTTGTTGAAGGTTTGAAAATTGTGCTTCGTTTATTTGAGAATGCAAAAGGTGTTATTGCCGTTGAGGATAATAAACCCGATGTTATTGAGAAATTTAAGGAGCTTACCGCCGGTGAGCCACGGATTGAGGTACTGTCGTTAAAAACGAAATACCCTCAGGGCGGTGAAAGACAGCTTATCTATGCAGTTACGGGAAGAAAGCTGAATTCAAAGAAGCTTCCTGCCGACGTTGGATGTATAGTAAATAATGCGGCTACTGCAGCGGCCATTTATAAGGCTGTTGCCCGGTCCATGCCGTTAACCCATAGAATTGTAACAGTAACCGGAGATGCGGTTGCGGAGCCCAGGAATTTCAGAGTTCCCATAGGGACAAGCTTTTCTGAATTGGCAGAAGCGGCCGGGGGATTCAAGGTGCAGCCAAAGAAGCTTATAATTGGCGGGCCTATGATGGGCAATGCCATGTTTACCTTGGATATTCCTGTTACAAAGATGACCAATGCACTGATTGCATTTGTTAAGGATGATGCGGCGGTTCAGGAAACGGCCTGCATTTCCTGCGGCAGGTGCTATTTCAAATGCCCGCTTAACCTTATGCCGATGAAGCTTCAGGTTTTGGGGCTTAATAATGAAGACGACAAGTTTGTTGAGATGGACGGAATGGAATGTTGCGGCTGCGGATGCTGTTCATATATATGCCCGGCAAACAGAAGCCTGACACAGACCATCGTCCAGACGAAGCAAAGGATTCTGGCGAAGAAAAACGTACCGCATGAAGCGTACGAGTTGCATAAGGAACATGCAGCCAATGAATAGATCATTAGATAGATGAAAGAGGTGTAAGCTTTGAGCGATTTGTACAATGTATCGGCAGCCCCTCATTTAAGATATCCGACCAAGACCAATACAATAATGCGGGACGTAATCATAGCGCTTATTCCTGCAAGCTTGTTCGGCATATATAATTTCGGATTAAGGGCGCTGCTTGTCATATTAACAACGGTATTATCCTGTACAGTAACGGAATATGTTTACTGCAGGCTTATGAAAAAGCAGGTTAATCCCTGGGATTACAGTGATATAGTAACCGGTCTGCTTCTGGCGCTTAACCTGCCTGCAAGCATACCTATGTGGATGGCGGCACTTGGCGGAGTATTTGCCATACTCATTGCCAAGATGGTATTTGGAGGCCTGGGGCAGAACTTCATAAATCCCGCCCTGGCAGCCCGCGTATTCCTGTTCATCAGTTTTCCGGGCAGAATGTCGGCTTTTGCGCTTGAGAAAATTGCCTCACCGACAACCAAGGAACTCTTAAGGCACGGTGCATTGGTGATTGACGGAGTGTCCGGAGCTACTCCATTGGGACAGATTAAAGCCGGAGAAACAGTGAATTTAATGAAAATGTTTATTGGAAATATAGGCGGAACTATTGGTGAAACAAGCGCGCTGGCTCTTCTTATCGGGGCGGCTTACCTGTTTTACCGGAAGGTAATCACTCCTATAATTCCGTTATCTTATATTCTGTCATTTGCAGTATTTGCGATTATCTTTGGAGGTCATGGATTTGACGCTAACTACATACTTGGTCATATTCTTGGCGGAGGGCTTCTGCTGGGAGCGCTTTTTATGGCGACCGATTATGTAACCAGCCCGATAACCCTAAAGGGACAAGTTATATTTGGAGTATTTATAGGAATCATGACAGGCATATTTAGAATTATCGGTACCGGTGTTGAGGGGGTATCTTATTCAATCCTTCTTGGAAACCTGCTGGTGCCGCTGATTGATAATTTGACAAGGCCGAAGGCATTTGGGAAGGAGCGTGTAAAAAATGGCAAAAAATAAAAAATCAACCATACTGCATGACGCCCTTTCCCTGACGATTATAACAATAATCTGCGGTTTTGCCCTGGCTTTCGTATATGAGATAACGAAGGATCCGATTAAAGCCCAGGAAGACGCAAAGAAAAATGCCGGATACCGGGTGGTATTCGAGCAGGCGGACAGCCTTGTTACCGATGAAGAGCTGGTAAGGATTGCAGTTGAAAGCAATTTGTCGGACTTGGACGCAGCCTTCAGCGGAGTAAAAATTGATGATGTTGTTCAGGCCCTGGACGGAAGAGGAAACATTATCGGATATATAGTGAAAGCAAATACCAGGGGATACGCAAGCACGATATCGGTGGCAATAGGGTACTCACTGGAGGGTGTAGTGCAGGGTATTGAGCTTTTGGCGGACAACGATACCCCCGGCTATGGCCTTGAGCTTACAAATCCGGAGTTCAAGGACAGGTTCAAGGGCGTTGAGACTGACAGGTTCAACGTAACAAAAAACAGCGCAAAAAATGATAATGATATAGATGTATACAGCGGCGCAACCGTAACAACAGAAGCGGTTGTCAAGGCTGTCAATGCGGGAATCGGTTTCCTGCATAAGTATGCCGAGGGAATAGGAGGTGCAGCAAATGAATAAGTATCTTGAGAGACTGGTTAACGGGTTATTCAAGGAGAATCCCACCTTCGTCCTCATGCTTGGAATGTGTCCAACACTGGCGATAACCACTTCAGCCATGAACGGAGTGGGAATGGGTCTGTCAACCACCGTAGTGTTGATTGCTTCAAATGTTATTATTGCGGCACTAAGGAAGTTCATTCCGAATACGGTGAGAATGCCTTATTTCATAGTAGTTGTTGCTTCCATGGTTACAATAGTCCAGCTTCTGCTTCAGGCTTATGTTCCGGATGTAAGCGAGGCTTTGGGCATATATATACCTTTGATTGTTGTTAACTGCATTATATTTGGCCGTGTCGAAGCTTATGCCGCAAAACACAGCGTAGGGCTTTCGCTGTTTGATGGCATAGGAATGGGACTGGGCTTTACCGTAGCATTAATTCTCATAGGCTCATTCCGTGAGATTTTGGGTGCCGGTACATGGTTCAACATAAGGGTTATGCCGGAGAGCTACGAACCGATATCCATGCTTGTACAACCGCCGGGAGCTTTCCTGGTTCTTGCCATGCTTACGGCACTGCAGAATAAGCTGAAGCTGCCTTCTGCCACCAACGGTTCCGTCAAAAAAACCGCCCTTTCCTGCGGAGGGGATTGCGCCAACTGCAAGGGTGAAGTTTTTGCCATGAACCATGAGCTTAACACAAAAGAACCCCAAAAAGAAAAATCTGCAGGAAAGGAGGACTGATCTGAATGAACAGCTACTTTGCTAATTTGGTTATTATATTTATTACTGCGGCGCTGATAAATAACGTTATACTGAGCCAGTTCCTCGGAATATGCCCGTTCCTGGGAATATCAAACAAGATAAAGTCTGCTGTTGGAATGGGGCTGGCGGTTATCTTTGTCATAACCACGTCTTCATTGATATGCAGCCTCATATATCGTTACATTCTGGATCCCATGGATCTAAAGTATCTGCAGACAATTGTGTTTATTATTGTTATTGCCGCCCTGGTACAGTTTGTTGAGATGGTGGTCAAGAAAATCAGTCCCGCCCTGTATAATGCACTTGGGGTATACCTTCCTTTGATCACAACCAACTGTTCAGTTCTTGGCGTTGCTCTTCTTAATGTTGAAAAGGAATACGATTTGGTAGAAGGTATAGTAAACGGAGTTGCCTCAGCCCTGGGATTTACCATTTCCATAATACTTATGGCCGGTATCCGTGAAAAGATGGTTCATAACGATATTCCCAAGGCCCTAAAAGGATTTCCGATTACCCTTATAACTGCAACCTTGATGGCAATGGCCTTCTATGGCTTTAAAGGGCTGGTATAGACGGGAGGATTTAAAATGAATATTATTAATATAGGAAGTGTTTTTGCAGACATATCAAGTGTTGCGGCAGCCGTTGACTATGCAGGCATAGGTGTGGCTACCGGTGTTATTAGCTTGATAGGGCTGTTGATTGGCCTGTTTCTGGGCGTGGCGTCAAAAAAGCTTGAGGTGCCCGTGGATGAGAAGGAAGAAAAGGTAAGAGAGCTTCTTCCCGGTGTCAACTGCGGAGGATGCGGATATGCCGGATGCGATGCCTGTGCCAAGGCAATCGCAGCGGGAGAGGCTCCTGCTAATGCATGCCCTGTGGCAAGCAGCGACATTCATATCCAGATTGCGGAGGTCATCGGCAGCAGCGTGGAGGTTTCGGAGAAGATGGTGGCTTACGTAAACTGCGCAGGAACCTGTGACAAAGCGAAGACAAGCGCCAATTATTTCGGGCCCAGGGACTGCAAGCTGGCGGCAGGCGTAGGCGGCAACGGTTCCAAGGCATGCAGCTACGGATGCATCGGATTCGGTTCCTGTGTCAAGGTTTGCGCATTTGATGCCATACATGTGATAGACGGCATAGCTGTTGTGGACAAGGAGAAGTGTACGGGTTGTACAATGTGTACGGCCGAATGCCCGGTTAAAATCATAGAGATGATACCTGCCAAAGCCAGAACAGAAGTTTCATGCAGTTCGCTGGATAAAGGCAAGGATGTCAAGACGGTATGTACAATAGGATGTATCGGATGCAAGCTGTGCGTAAAGGCTTGCGAATATGATGCGATACATGTGAATGACAACCTGGCAAAGATAGACTATGATAAATGTGTTAACTGCGGTGCATGTGTAAAGGTCTGCCCGACCAAGGTAATAAAGCAGCAGGCTATATGATTAATGTAATAAAAGCGGGGATTTTCCCCGCTTTTTTATTAGGCAAATCATTGGAAAGTATTTTTCTTTATATATTCGCTTGGAGTCAACCCGATTTTTTTCTTGAATATTCTGCTGAAATAGTTAGGGTCCTTGTAACCGACCATATAACAGACTTCCTTGACGGTCAGATAGGAATTGGCCAGCAGTTCCTTGGCCTTGTTTACCCTGAGCATCGAAAGCCAATCGATAAAGTTTAATCCCGTATGCTTCTTTATTAGCTTGCTGAAATACTGGGGGCTTATGTTTACGTATTCGGCAACATCTTCAAGGGAAATCTCTTCGGTGTAGTGAGCTTCAAGATATTCTTTGGCGGCCTGGACAATTTTATTTGAATAATCTATGGTGGTCTGCTTTTTAACCTGGCCGGTAATATCAAGAAATTGCTGGAAAGCCCATTCAATAAGCTGTTGTCCCTGAAGGCTCATCAGGGTGTTTATATGGCTGGTGTAATCGAAATAATCTGTTTCATTCATGCTTCCCATTCTGGATGCGTGGGAAGCAAGTACCAGGGATTCTATTATTTTGTTTCTCTTTGCAGCGTCATTAAGCGGTCCGATACGGTTCATCATTACCATGAAGTAGTTAAATGCGTCCGGTTTTCTGTGGCGTACGGCCTCCATCATATTCCTTTCCGCTTCCTTGTATTCAAAATTATAATACCTTTCATGGCTCTCCAAATCCTTAACATGGATTGCTTCCCCGGGATTACTGTACTGTATGCATGAAAGAGCTTCAAAATATGAGGTATATATGGAATGTATGCTGTGTTCATTGCCGATGCCGGCGGTTAACGGAACCTGAATTCTGGCTTCAATAGCTTTAAGCAGCCTAACGGCAATGGACATGCTGTCGGATTTCCAATTATCAATATCTGAAACCGGAGCATAAGCGTTATCAGAAATGAGAATGCAGAACCGGTTGTGGACAATGGGTCCGATTGTCGTGGATATCCCCCTGAGCTCGTTCTTGATAAAATGATACATTGAAAGCTCGTCAATGTCGAAATCGATAATGTCAGTATTATTTTCAGGCAGGAACTCAAAGAGGATTATATATCCCAAATCCTTAATGCCCAGTATGTTTTTGAACGCATTTATCTCCTTATGGGACGCCCCTCTATAGAATAATGAAAATATGAAATTCTTTTCTATATAAGATAATATATCTGTCATGGAAAACGCGTTTTTGGTTTTAGCCAACTCCGCATGCAGGTTATCCCAGAAATCCTTGTGCAAACTTTCCTTTGATTTATCGTCCGTTTTAGCGGGGTTCATAAAATCACTCCTTGACGAATCGAAAAAATAGCATTTTTTTAAATTATAACATTAATTTAATAATATTGCACGCTTTATATGTGGGTAAATCTAAAAATATATAGCAATAAGTGGATTTAGTAATGAAATATCTTTACTTTTTGCCACATATATGCCAATATAAGTGAATAAAATACCAAATAGGCAACGGGCAAATTTTTATATACATACTTGAATTGAGGTATTAGCGGTATGGTTGTAAATATGCACAAGAGAAAAGCAGTACCCATAATATTTACCATATTGGTTGTTATTGCGGCATTATCAATGCTGTCCGGCAAAGACGGCGGCGCATTGGATACATATGCCGCAGGCAGCAACTACAGGGATTTAATACTTCTTCTTAACGAGAGACCGGATGAAGGGGATTTTACTGCTGTTTTCGGGCCATACGAAAAAAGTGTCGATATAAAAAAGCATGTGGATGACTTTTTGCTTGTTTCAGTGAAGGACAACGGGATATACGGGGAAGTTGTCAATTACCTGGAAAACAATCCTGTGGTAAAATCGGTTGAACCGGATGCCGAGGTGCAGCTTATGCAGTATACCAAGGATACATATACCTCGGCCCAATGGCCCATCTACAACCCCGGTTATTATTCCGTATATTCGGGCAATAAAAGCAGGGAGATCCTTTCCGCCAAGGATGTGGACATGGATGTTGCAGAAGCATGGGAATTCATGGAACAGGAGAATGCGGAACGAAAGGAAGTTATTGTGGCAATAATAGATACGGGCGTGGATTATACCCATCCGGATTTGGCGGATCATATATGGGTCAATAAGGATGAGATTCCGGGAGACGGCATTGACAATGACAAGAACGGCTATGTTGATGACATATACGGCTGGGATTTCTATAACGATGATGCCAGCGTATGCCATTACAAGTATAACAGCGTCTTAAAGCTGAACCTTGCACTGCCGGAGGATAATGACGACCATGGGACCCATATTGCCGGAATAATCGGCGCAGTCGCGAATAATGGAATAGGCATTGCAGGAATAGCATCCAATATAGATATAAAACTGATGATATTAAAGATTAACGGAGGTGCAAGCGGAACCGGAAGCATATCCGACGCGGTGCTTGCCATAAAGTACGCGACCAGGATGGGAGCTGACATATGCAATATAAGCTGGGGAACAACCCAGTATTCCAGTGTATTAAAAGAAGCAATAAGGGAATCCGACATGCTCTTTGTGGCGGCGGCCGGTAATTCGGGCAGGGATAACGACACCAGGCCGGTATATCCGGCAAGCTTTATGCTCGATAATATTATTTCGGTTACACTTTTGGATCCCAACGGGAAGCTTACGAAATTGTCCAATTACGGAAAAGGTTCCGTGGAGATTGCCGCTCCGGGAGTTGACATTATGAGCACCGCGGTAGGTACGTATCAGACCTTAAGCGGATCGTCGATGGCGGCGCCGCATGTCACCGCTGTTGCTTCATTATTATATTCATATAATAAAAACATGTATCCGCAGGCGGTAAAGGATATAATAATCAAAACCCTGAAGCCTTTCCCGGAGCTTGAAAGCAAATTGCTGTATCCTGGCATACCAAGCGCATATAATGCGGTTCGGGAGGCGGCAAATATCAGCGAAGACATTACACCTCCGGTTATTGATATAGATGTTGTTTTTGATAAAGAAAATATTCTTGTTCCTTTATATGTGACGGATGAAGGTTCGGGGATAAGGGTAATCAGATGGCTGGCCGGCAGATGGGAAACAGAAGATTTCGCCCGGGGTACGGCTGGACTTGAAGCCAATAACAATTATTTCCGCATTTCAAAAGCGGGCGAGTACACGATATATGCTTCCGACTACGCAGGCAATGAAATTGTCCAGAGATATGATATAGAAGATGATGTCACACCGCCAGTTATACTATACAGCTATCGGATTTCGGAGGATTATAGTCAGAGGACGGTCAATATCAGGGTAATCGACGGTCAGAGCGGCATACGAAGAGTGAAGTATATGCCGGGAAAGAGAAATGCGTCCAGTTTCCTTCCGGCCGGATCGGGAGTTGAACTGGAGCTTAAAGGAGGCAAGGTATCGTTTAATGTCAGCAATGACGGGATTTATACCCTCTATGCCATTGACAACCGCGGAAACCAGGTGGTGGAGATAATTGATGTAAAGACCATAATAGCGAGGGACATTAAGTTCATTCGAAAAGAATCGGTTATGAATGTTGGCGAGGAATCCTATATAAGGGCATCAATCAAGCCGGCAAACACAACGGACGTTATCACCTACACAAGCTCGGATGAAAGTATCGCTGTCATTAATAATAAAGGTAAGGTTACCGCGCTTAAGGAAGGCACGGTCACCATAACCGCCAGGACAAACAGCGGGCTAAAAGCAACCTGCAAGGTTGTGGTAAGGAATCCGCAGCAATGACATAAACTAATCGGGCCGCCCAAATCCATTTTGTGAGAGAAGGGGCGGCCCTTCCGTAAACTGGCAAGTAAATTTAAAAAATCGGTAAGTTGTAAAATTAATTGCCCAAACATAATAAAAAAGAGTGACTCACTTCGGAATTTCTGATAATGTTTTAAGTGACCATACAAAAAACATTGGAGGAACCGAAATGAGTCAACATAATAATAC
>JAAYHD010000043.1 GCA_012735495.1 Clostridiales bacterium
AAAAATAATTATGGTGCCTGGCACCAATAAAAAAAGGTTGTATTATTCTGAAACCTGTGCTAATATATTAACCTGTGATATGTTATACAAATATTCCTTGCTCTTAAAATGCATAAATTTGAATGCATAAAAAGGGCCAGAAGTCCAAAAGGAGGTGCAAAGCAACTATGAACAAGTACGAATTAGCCTTAGTTGTGAATGCAAAAGTCGAGGATGAAGAGAGAATTGCAACCCTTGAGGCTGCAAAGGACATCATAACCAGATTCGGCGGTACTGTTACAAACGTTGAAGACTGGGGCAAGAAGAAATTAGCCTATGAGATTCAGAAGATGAATGAAGGCTATTATTATTTCATCCAATTCGATGCTGATTCAACTGTTCCGGGCGAAGTCGAGCAAAGAGTTCGTATACTGGAAAAGGTAATCAGGTATTTGTGCGTTAAAAAGAATGCATAATAGAGTACTACCTAAGGCGAATAATTAATAGGGAGGTAGTAAATTGAATAAAGTCATTTTAATTGGTCGTTTGACCAGGGACCCCAACATAAGGTATTCCCAGGGGGAAAATTCGGTGGCGGTAGCAAGGTATACTTTAGCCGTAGACCGCAGGTTCAAGAGAGCCGGTGATAATCAGGACGCAGACTTCATAAGCTGTGTCAGCTTTGGAAAGACGGCGGAGTTTGTTGAGAAGTACTTCAGGCAGGGCATGAAAATGGTTGCTGTCGGCCGGATTCAAACGGGAAGCTATACCAATAATGAGGGTCAGAAGGTATACACCACCGATGTGGTTGTAGAAGAGGTTGAGTTTGCTGAAAGCAAGTCAAGCAGCTCAGGTGCAGTCGGCGACGATTATCCAAGGGATTTCATGCCCGAACCCAGCGCAGCAATGGGTGAAGGGTTTATGAATATCCCCGACGGAATAGATGAAGAACTGCCATTTAATTAATTTAATATAAAACTGTAATTACCGGATAAGGAGGTTAAAACCTCCGTTGTGTATGATGTAATTTATAATTAATCCAGGAGGTTAAGGCATGTCTGTAAACAAGAGTGAAAAGACCGATGCCCAGAGCAAGAAAAAGACCTTTGCCCGCAGAAGGAAAAAGGTTTGCGTGTTCTGTGCAGACAAGGAATTCAAAGAAATCGATTATAAGGATGTAAATAAATTAAAGAGATATGTTTCAGAGAGAGGAAAGATTCTTCCCAGAAGAATTACCGGAAACTGCGCAAAGCACCAGAGGGCTTTGACAGTTGCGATTAAACGGGCAAGACATATCGCTTTGATGCCCTACACGGCAGAATAGTGTAAAAAGTTTATTGCCCTACACGGCTGAGCAGTTGGGCAGAGAGTAAATTCAATAAAGAAGATTAATAGCTGTTATATGACAAAGTGAAGAACGTCGCTTTGATCATGTAACAGCTATTTTTTTACTTGAAAAATGTTATAATTATGGTAAATTATTACATAAAAAGAAAAAATATGGTTTTTTACTGTCGAAGAGGGTATAATGCTTATGTAATTATGTATATTTATTCGAAATAGCAAAATAGTGAATTTTGATACTATTTTATATATAATTTAATAGACAATTGCTGCTTCATTGACGAGTAGATATAAAGATATGGGAGGATAAGGGGAAATCTAATGAAGATAGCGATTTGTGAATCTGATATGAGAACCTGCGAATATATGAAGAGACAACTGCAGCAGGAACTCTCTACCAGATATAAAACTTTTTATATCGGAAGTTATTCTGACGGTTTCAGCATGTTGGATGGAGCGACTCATGATGACAATTTCGATTTATACTTTATCAATGCTTCTATGAGTGGTCTGAACGGCGTTGAGCTTGCCAGAGAATTGAAAAGGTACCGTGATAATAGTCTTCTTGTATTATATTCCGTGTCGGATAAATATGCTATGGCAGCCTGGAGTATTGAAGCTTTTTATTACCTGATGCTACCTCCGTTAAAGAAGGACATCAGTCGGATTATTACAAGAGCGGAGCAATATCTGAAGGAAAGGGATAACCGCTTTCTGAGGGTGAAGTTAAAGGATGGCTGGTATCATATTCTGCTGCGGAATATTTTTTATATAGAGAGCAATGCCCATAAGATTATCATTAACATGGTTGACGGAGGGTCCCTGACAACCTATGGGAAGCTTGATAATTGTGAAGCGGCCATAAATGATGAACAGTTTATAAGGATTCACAAGTCGATTCTGCTTAATGGCATTTACATATCGAAATCTCGGCTTCTGAGGTGGTTTGTTATAACGGCAGTGTTTTTCCGATATCAAGGGCTCTGCAGGAGATGACAAGACAAAAATATGAAGCTTTCGTAAAGAGTAATTCGTTTATTACGATATGAGGAATACATATGAATGAAATAATTGTACCTGCTAAGATTGAATATCTTAATGATGTTATGTCCTTTGTAAAAGAGTGCCTGAACGGATATGATACAGACCACGTTGAGTTTGCATTGGAGTTAGGGGTGGAGGAGCTGTTTACCAATATTGTTAATTACGCATATCCTGAAACAACCGGACAGGTAGTGGTACAGGGCGGAATTGAGCAGGCACCGTTACGTTGCAGGTTCTCATTTATTGATCAGGGGATTCCGTTTAATCCGCTGGAAAGAGAGATGCCTGACACAAATCTGCCGATCGAAGAACGTCCTATAGGCGGGCTGGGAATATTTCTGGTCCGGAAACTGTTTGATGAGGTTTATTATGAATATAAAGACAATTGTAATGTGTTGACTGTAGTTAAGAGATTATAATTCCAAATTTGTCGGGAAAGCTGCATTTTTTGCTTACCCTGATACAAATTAGGAATTTCATGTATGATTGGAGGTACAAGAAAATGGTTGAGAAATATATAAGGACAGCGGTGCGTATTGATGCCAATACTGCTCCAAAGCTGGATGCGGAACTGAAGGAGATATTGGATAGCGGCAATAACCATATTGTAATTGATATGGAAGATACGGTTTATATCAGTTCAATCGGTTTAAGAGCATTTGCCGCTGCACAGAAAAGAATCCGCAACTCAAAAGGAAGTATGGTAATAAAAAATGTAAAGCCAAAGATTATGGAGATATTTGAGGTAACCGGCTTTGCAGGCTTATTTACGATTGAGTAGTGGTTATCCAAAGATGGGGGTAGCTGTGAGAACCGAGTATATTCCTCGCAAATATTATTATGAAGACATGATATATTCCTTTCAGTCGGATCTTGTTGAACCGGAGGAACAGATAAATGCGGAGGCTTTTATACGTTCCTGCTTAAACTCGGAAAGGAACTCGCTTTATTTCGACATGCATAATGAAGAGGAGATCAGGAAGTTTATTAAAATCGCCAATACCTTTGACGCCAGACTGATCGGAGTTATTAACGAATGGGCAGAGGCCGAGGATAAAGCCTATGCCCGTGATGGCATTTTGCTGGATGGTAAGACTGCCTCTCAGATCATGTGGGAAAAGGGCTGCAGCTTTATTGATGTGGTATGCATGACCCAGAAAGCGTTGGACGACCCTCAGCATTCTCCTATTAAGAAAATCCAGATATCCATCGGCGGTCCGGCTTTTATGACCTCGGAAAACATATTGAATACAGTTAAGGAAAAGGGACAGATAAACAAAGGTAACAGAAAGAAAAGTGATCTGGGCAGAATGGAGCCTAATGCGCATCAGAGTACGCTTCAGTCCAAGAGCCGAAGTAACCGCGAATATCTGCTTGTAGAGCAAGAAGATCATCCTTGGCACAGTTATTCTGGGATATGGAGTAAATGTAGTATTTGAGCAGATGGACGACATTCTGAAAACAAAGGACTACTCACTGCTTTGGCAGCCGGATTTATTCCTTGATAAAAACACCTATCTGTATGGGTTCATCTTAACCGTTTTAGGCATCCTTCTTATGTCTATTTACGGCGGTACCAGTGCCAAGCATGGTAAGAAGCTGATGAATACGAAAGCAAAGGGATTGGAGAGTCCTTTGGAAAACTCCCGTTTTATGACGAAAAAGGAAATCAATGAGCTCTATCCTCAAAAACGGTTTTCCAAGCTTGGAGGGGAGAAGAAAGACGGAATTCCGCTTTATGCTGTATATAACAAAAAGAAAAAGGATATTGATATCAATCTGGTTCCCGGAATGCACAGCCTGGTCATCGGTTCAACGGGCAGCGGTAAAACAACGACCTTCATAAATCCGATGATACAGATACTGGGACAATCCGGTGCCGGATCTTCCAATCCCCAAATGGTACGCCAGGAGATCAGGGAGTTCCTGAAGTTTATGGACGGATTCCAGATTGATACCAGTTGCCTGGGAGATAAAAGAAGAACGGCTTATGAAGGAATCAGACATGATTTGGAAACAATCGCAGGACAAGAACCGACATCTCAATTAACCACTGATGATTATATTAATATCACCAGCATGGCCAATACTATTGTCAACACTCACTTATATGCACTTGGTGCAAAACCTGAATTTTCACGTTTCAGCGGGACACCTGATATGGAAGGTGACTATTTCAACAGAGATTGGGAGAGAGCGCAGCTGATTAAAGATCTTGCTGAATTTGAACGGAAGGAAGAAAAATCAAAGAGTACAATGCCCCGGGCGGAGCAGGGAAAGACAGAAGCCTCAAAGAGGGATAGGATTGACTTAAAGGACCTTTCCCGCGAAGCGGCAAAAGCCGGAGAAACACCTTCTATCAGGCAAAGGAGCAGATCCATGTCGTCCGGGCAAATGCAAAGACAGACAAGGGAGAGGTCAAAGTCCGAGCCTGCGCCGGTAAAACCCGAACTGCAAAAGGATGGCGGACCAAAAAGATAAAAGAGATAAAAGCATATAATAAACCGGAAAACACGCTTCGCGAGCTCTTGGATGCCTGTGCTGTAGGCATTCTTTGCGGGCGTGTTTCACTTGTGCTTAAGCAGCTTAAGTATTCCGCTGCGCTTATGGCGGCTCTTGCAGCAGCTGTTATAGACGAAGTGAAAAGCACATTGCTTAGCTCATGCAACAGCTATTATTTTGCTCTAAAAACCATTATAAAAATAAAAACTTTAAAAGATTCCCGATTTATGTTACAATGAAGGCGGGTTGGGCTAAGCGAGCAATTAATAAGGAGTCATATCATGGGTAGAAAATCAAGGCTGAACGGTGCTTTAAAGGCTTATCTTATGTGGCCGGTCTATCTTACGGCGCTTTTGCTGCTGATGAACCTGGTCATATACGTTATAGATAAAAAAGCCGGTCATGTAATGTCCGGTTTTGTTCTGGCTTATTTTCTATTGGCAGGGTTTATTTTTTATTTTAGAAGGCATCAAATTGAAACAAATTTAGTCCGGTATGCCATGGATTTTGCCCAGGTGCAGAAGCGCCTGCTTAAAGAAATGGCAATTCCGTATGCGCTTCTTGATGTGGACGCAAGGCTTCAATGGGGCAACAACGAGTTCATGGATCTGATTTCAGGCAAAAAGGTGGTAGGTCGGCTTATAACGGATATAATTCCTGAAATTACAAAGGACAAGCTGCCAAAGGCCGAAGCCGATGAGGAGATCCGTTTTGTTCTGAACGACCGGAATTACAGGGCGGTGCTTCGTAAAATAATATCACCCAATTTTGATGATGACGCCAACTGGAGCTTTTATGAATCGGAAAAGGCATGGGAAACCAGGAATGCCCTGATAGCCATGTTTATGTTTGATGAAACCGAAATAATTGCCCTTCAAAAGGAGAACAAGGATCAGAAACTGATTGTAGGGCTGCTGTATATAGACAATTATGACGAGGCACTGGAAAGCATAGACGAAGTCAGACGGTCACTGCTTATCGCCCTGGTTGACAGGAAAATTAATAAGTACATGCAGGCCATTGATGCGATTGTCAAGAAGCTGGAGAAGGACAAGTTCATATTTGTATTCCAGCATAAATACCTTCCTATTCTTCAGAGCACAAAGTTTTCCATTCTGGAGGAGGTCAGGAACGTCAATATCGGAAATGAAATGGCGGTTACCATAAGCATCGGGCTTGGCGTAAATGCCGACAGCTATATAACAGGATATGATTATGCCCGTGCGGCCATTGATCTGGCCCTTGGCAGAGGCGGAGACCAGGCCGTAATAAAGGACGGGGACAAGATCTCCTATTACGGAGGCAAGAGCATCCAGGTTGAAAAGAGCACAAGGGTTAAGGCAAGGGTCAAGGCCCATGCATTCCGTGAGTTTGTAGAAGGAAAAGACAAGATCGTGGTAATGGGACATGCCCTGGCGGATGTGGATTCCTTCGGAGCCGCCATAGGTGTTTATAGAATAGGTAAGACCTTTAACAAGAAGGTCCATATAGTTGTAAATGATATTACCACATCTCTCAGGCCGATGATAAGCAGGTTCGTGGGAAATCCGGATTATGAAGAAGATCTGTTCCTAAACAATGAGCAGGCGAAAGAGGTTGTCGATGTAAATACGCTGCTTGTCATTGTGGATGTAAACCGCCCCAGCCTGCTGGAATGCGAGGAGTTGCTTGATTATGCCAGGTCGGTAATAATATTCGACCATCACAGGCAGACAAACGAGGCAATTGAAAATGCGGCGTTGTCATATATCGAGCCTTATGCGTCCTCAACATGTGAAATGATTGCGGAGATCCTGCAGTATATAGGAGGAAACCTAAAGCTTAGGCCTGTTGAGGCGGATGCCCTGTATGCGGGCATAATGGTGGATACGAATAATTTCCTTACAAAGACCGGTGTCAGAACCTTTGAGGCCGCGGCATATTTAAGAAGAAACGGCGCTGATGTAACCAGGCTGCGCAAGATTTTCAGAAGCGATTATTCTGAGTTTAAGCAAAAGGCGGATGCCATAAGCAGTACGGAGATTTTCATGGACTGTTTTGCAATAGCAATATGCTCGGACACCGGAGTGGAGAGCCCGACCGTGTTGGGAGCCCAGGTGGCTAATGAGCTTCTTAACATAGCGGATATCAAAGCTTCCTTTGTTCTTACCGAGTTCAACAATAAAATTCATATCAGCGCAAGATCCATAGATGAGGTCAATGTCCAGCTTGTTATGGAAAGAATGGGCGGCGGAGGTCATCTGAGCGTGGCCGCCACCCAGCTTGAGGACTGTACAATAGAAGAGGCCAAAGACATGCTGAAAAACACGCTTGAGACAATGGTCAAGGAAGGCGATATCTGATATATGTCTTAGATGTTTTCAATATATCGTTATAGAGAGGGGTAAACCATATGGAAGTAATTTTACTGGAAGATGTCAAGAAGCTGGGCAAAAAGGGAGATATCGTAAAGGTCAGCGACGGATATGCCCGTAACTACATCCTTCCCAAGAAGCTTGGCGTTGAAGCAACAAAACAGAATTTGTATAAATTACAGCTTGAAAAGGAAGCTGAGGAAAAAAGGCAGAAAGAGATACTGGAGGAAGCCAGGGAACTGGCTAAAAAGGTGGAGGCTTCTTCGGTAAGGCTAAAGATAAAAACCGGAGAAGGCGGCAAGACCTTCGGATCTATCTCCACAAAGGAAATTGCCGCAGCATTAAGCGAGCAGACGGGGCTGGAGATAGACAAGAAAAAAATACAGCTTTCCGAGCCAATTAAAAATGCCGGCACATACATGGTAAACGTAAAACTGCACTCTCAGGTAAATGCAGAGCTGAAGGTTGTAGTTGAAGCGGTATAATGCCGTACCGATACTATAGGGGGATTACCGATGGATGAAGCTTTCATAAAGAAGATACTACCGCACAGTATGGAAGCCGAGCAGGCTGTCATAGGGTCCATGATAATGGATAAAGATGCCATTCTTGTTGCTTCTGAAATAATAAGCAGCAGTGATTTTTATGAGCAGCAGCATGGCATTCTTTTTGATGCAATGTTGGATCTGTACAACGAAGGAAAACCGGTGGACCTGGTAACGCTGCAGAACAAGCTTAAGGAAAAGGATGTCCCCCCGCAGATCAGCAGCCTTGAATACATAGGTGACATCGTGGCGGCCGTGCCTACATCCGCCAATGTAAAATATTATGCCCAGATCGTAAGGGATAAGGCGGTCCTCAGAAGATTAATCAAGGTTTCGGAGGAGACGGCAAACAACTGCTATCTTGACAAGGAAAATCTTGATACCATACTGGAAAAAGTCGAAAAAGAGGTATTTAATATATCTCAGACCCGCGGTGCCAGGGAATTTACCGATATAAAGGAAATTATACTCCGGTCAATTGACAGCATTGAAGCCGCCGCTAAAAACAAAGGAAGCGTAACGGGCATCGCAACGGGATTCTATGATTTGGACTACAAAACGGCGGGACTGCAGCCCTCGGACCTTATTCTAATAGCCGCAAGGCCTTCCATGGGGAAAACGGCATTTGCGCTTAACATCGCCGAATATGTGGCGCTCCGCCTGAATATAACCGTAGCAATATTCAGCCTGGAAATGTCCCAGGACCAGTTGGCAAAGAGGCTTCTTGCCATGAATTCCAGGGTTGACTCCCAGAAAATAAGAACCGGCAACCTGACAGCGGAAGAATGGCAGAAGCTGATGGAAAGCGCCAGGATAATAGGAAATTCCAGCCTGATAATAGATGACACTTCCTCCATTACGGTCAGCGAGTTAAGGTCAAAGTGCAGGAAGCTTAAGCTGGAAAGAAACCTTGGGCTTGTTATTATAGATTATCTGCAGCTTATGTCAGGAAATAAAAGAGCCGAATCGAGGCAGCAGGAGATATCCGAGATATCCCGCTCACTGAAGGCTCTGGCCAGGGAAATAAACGTACCCGTCATAGCGCTGTCCCAGCTAAGCCGCGCGGTTGAGCAGAGGCCGGATAAGAGGCCCATGCTGTCCGACCTGCGGGAATCCGGCGCGATTGAGCAGGACGCGGACGTGGTAATGTTCATTTATCGTGACGATTACTACCACCACGATTCCCAGGAACCCGGAGTAACCGAGATAATCATTGGAAAACAGCGAAACGGTCCTACCGGAACCATTAAACTGGCATGGCTGGCACAGTATATGAAATTTGCCAACAGGGAAAACAGGTAGCAGATATAAATGAAAAACCTTATATGGTGTTGACAGGGAGAGACTTCTAAGAAGTGCCTCCCTTTTTTGTCGACAAGTTCAAGCGGAATGTAAATGATATGTATTGCAATTGAGCCTTGCTGTGATATAATGAAAAAAGATGGTAAAATATTACAGTGGGTAAAAGTAATGGAGGATGTTCGATGGATGATGTCAGGTATATGATTTCTGAGGCTTCAAAAAAAGTCGGGGTAGAATCACATACTCTAAGATACTGGGAAGAAGAGCTTAAATTACCCATTGGAAGAAATGAAATGGGACATCGGTATTATAAAGAGTCCGATATTGACCTGTTAATTACGATAAAGCAGCTGAAAGAGAAGGGATTTCAACTGAAAGCCATAAATATGCTGCTGCCGAGCCTGGACAAGCCCGGAGCTTTTAATAGTCAAGCATTGATAAATCTAAAAAATGAACTGGGTGAAAGGATGATAAACATGAACGAGGAAGAAAAGACCTGCGGGCAAGTGGATAATGAAGAGACAAGCCTGGCATCCGGTGAAAGGATGCATGAGATCGAGGAGCCCCATGAAAAGATGCGTCAGTTCAGGGCCGTAATGAGCCAGATTATAAAATCCGCGCTGAAGGAAAACAACTTGGAATTATCCGGGGAGATAAGCAGCAGTGTTACAAACGCCGTCATAAGTGAAATGAATTACCTTATGCGCCTGCAGGAGGAAAAGGAGGAGGAGCGCTTCCGCAGGTTTGACGCAACCCTTCGGGATTACCAGAGAAGCAGAATGCATGCCGCAGCCGCATTCGAAGGCAGGAAAAAAAGGAAATCAAAATTCTTTAAAAAGCATAGAATTCATATATGATGATTATAATATAAAAGCACCCACGATAACCTGAAAGGTTAAGACTTTCATATTATCGTGAGTGTTCTTTTTGCATGTTTACAAATCAGCCGTTATATAACAAAATTATATATTACTGCTGAGAAATGGCAGCGTTAGGGCAGGTCTCTGCGCATGCGCCGCAGTCTATGCATGTATCAGGATTAATCTCATAATGTGCAGAACCTTCGGAAATTGAATTGGTAGGGCACTCTTCAACACATGCTCCGCAGCTGATGCACTCATCACTGATTATGTATGCCATAGTATTTTACCTCCTTTGTATCACCAATCCATTTTATTTTATAATATATACAAGGATTATTCAAGGGGTAAAACATACATATATTCTTGACGCTTTCAGGCGAATAGAATATAATGTTGCCTAGGCTATTTAAAAGCCTTAATGCAATGATCGAATTTAACCTAAGGAGGTATTAATATGGCTGCGATAACCAAGGATATGACAATTGCGCAGGCGATTGCCATAGATCAGAATATTATTCCTATACTGCTTGATATAGGCATGCACTGCCTGGGATGCCCTTCCGCACAGGCCGAGACTCTTGAAGAGGCCGCTTTCGTGCATGGAGTGGATCCTGATGAGCTGATTGACAGGATCAACGCTCAGATTGGGGAATAAGTAAATAGAGAATAATATGGCATTGGGACGTATTGCTAAGCTTTACAAAAAGCATGCAATACGTCTTTTTATCCGGGTGGATTTGGGCAAACCGCTGCGAAGGCCGAGTCCCTTACCGGTGGTTATGCATCGCGACGGGTAAAAAATACAGGCCGGACTTAATTCCGGCCTGTTCTACCGATATAAAGCTAATATTAACCATTTAATCTGTGTACCTATACATTACATTTTTGACAGGACCTGAAGGGCCTGATTCTTAACAATTACCTCGAAATGCTCGTCGTAGTAAATCTGGGTGGCGTAATTTGAGCGCTCGGGCTTGCCGTATTCGGAGATAATGTTGCTGATCTTGTTAAATTCCTCAGGTGTATGGTTTATAATGCTAATGACCAAATAATAAGTTGATGTGGCAGGATCCTTGTAAAGGGTGTTGTTGCCCCTATAGGTACCCTGCAGTACATTGGCTAATCGGGTAACCTCGCTCAGGGATCGGAATGAATAAACCCTGGTCAGATTAATCGGTATATGAACAATATTTTTACTGTCTGAAGAAGCACCGGGAGCAGCTATTATTTCCTTTGCGCCATCCTCCACTTCTTCTGAAAAATCAGCCAAATGCTCAAAAGTATTAACCGTTTCATCTGTATATGCTTCAAAATCATCCGATCTATCTGAAAAATCATGGGTATTGAAGGATGAGAATTTCGAGAAGCGGGTATCCAGTTCGTCAGGATCCTCAACCTTCGTAATAACCAGGATCAAGCATTCGGTTGATACCGGAATAGCTTCAATCATTAACGGGATGTCATCTACTTCAAAGCCAAACTCATAAAAAGCCTGCTGAATCATGTCACGGAACAATGCTCTTGCTTTCTCCGTACCATAAGCCAATTCACTTATCTTCAAGTCCCTGTCTATCAAATCGTTTTTGTTCAAGGTACATCTGATCTGGTTGTCACTTATCTTCTCTATTTTCATAGAGCACACCCCTTTCTCAAAAACAGGAACTGATTAATAGCTACAACTAAAATCAACCATCGGTGTAAGGAAAGTATAAGTTAAAAAGAAAATAAAGTCAATACGGCAGGATATAATTTTTATATAGAATAAATATGCGCAAAATACATTTATATCCAATATTTATATCGTCATTTTGTACATAAAACGTTAAAAAGTTTGTTATATTGAACACCAGAAAAATCTTGTAAATATTCCATAAAATGCCTATAATTATAAAGGATGATCCTTAATCATAGTTTGCCGATAGGAAAGGAGAGTATGCCTCAGGAAATATGGTTCGGCAAATACCGCGTAATCAAGCTTCTTGGCCGGGGCGGTACGGCAAAGGTATATCTCGCAGAGCATATCAAGTTAAATTCACTTCGCGCAATAAAACACATCTCAAGGTATAATCCCTTATACAAGCTTCAGCTTAGAGAGGCGCAGATCCTAAAAGATCTCAGGCATCCATGTATACCTATTATCTATGATATTGAAGAAGATGAAGATGGTTCCTATATTGTCGAACAATATCTCGAAGGGGTAACTCTGAGGGAATATGTTGAGGAGAGGAATTGCCTGGACAGTAATGCTGTTGTTAATTTTGCTCTTCAGCTCTGTGGCCTTATCAAATATCTTCACAGTGTAAAAAGGCCGGTTCTATACCTTGACCTTAAGCCTGACAATATTATTGTATCCGACGGCACATTAAAGCTTGTGGATTTTGGAAGCGCAATGTTTCGCGACGAAGCGGGATTATGCGCCGAGCATTACGGTACAATCGGCTATGCTGCTCCCGAGCTGTACGGCAGTGACAGTCCCGATGAGAGAAGCGATGTATATGGTATTGGTACACTGCTGTATTTTATGGCAACGGGCAGAAGTTTATGCACTGTGGATGAGAAAAGCGGGCATGTGGATTTTATAATCTGCCGCAAAAAGCTGAAAAGGATAATAAGCAAGTGTCTGAGATATGACCCTTCGCAAAGGTATGCTTCCGTATCGATACTGGAACGGCATTTATCGGCAATCATGAAAAAGGAAAGGAACTTTCCGCACAAAGGATCATCGGTGGAAATCGGGATAGCGGGAGCACAGCAAAGAATAGGCACAACCCACATGTGTTTCAGGCTTTGCAGCTACTTAAACAAGCGGAATGTGAAATGCCTGTATGTAGAGCAAAGCGGAAGCCGCAGCCTTCGGCGTGCCGCCGGAAGATACTTCGGACCGGAGGATGATGATGGCATTATTAAGATGAACGGCATTATGATGGTTGCTGCGGACAGGATGCAGGAAACGGATGTCCCGGATTTTAAAGCGGTTGTTAGGGATTACGGGAAGCTGGACATAGCAAACAGGGATCAATTTCTGCAATCCGATGTAAAAATTCTTGTCCTGGGGGCAAAGGATTGGGAGTTGGATTATTCCGAAGAAGCACTGGAATTAATATCAGAATATAAAGATGTTGTCTTTTTGATTAATTTTGTTGACGGAAGGCAGTTCAGAAGAGCTGTTAAAAGCATGACTGCAGGAAACTGCCTGAGAATACCCTATGAACCCGATCCGTTTGTGCTGCCTAAAGATAAGAACAGCCGGGAGTTTTTCCGGGAGCTGGCCGATCTTTGTTTCGGACAAAGGAGTAATGGTCATGAAAAGAAAACCCATGCTTTTTAAAAGGCTGTCAGCAGTTGGTAATCATACCGGCAAGGTAACAATCGGGCTTGCGGGTATTAACCGGGGCTGCGGTGTAACCTATACCGGAATGCTTCTGGCCGGTTACTTCGGTTCGGAGAAAAGAATGAGAACGGCTTTTCTTGAATGCAACAACCATACGGATTTTTCAAGGCTGCAGAGTGCTTATGAATGGGACAGGGAAGATGAAGTGTCATTCAGCCTTGGAAAGGTTACATTTTACAAGCAGGCGGATTGCGGCCGAATTCCCGGAATTTTAAGCGGTGATTATGATTGCTTTATCCTGGACTTTGGTACCGATTGCGCAGCCCATATGGATGAGTTTATACGCTGTACCTATAAAATCGTCGTCGCAGACGGTGCGGTGTGGAATCAGGATAGAATGCTGTCGTTCCTTGAGGCGGCGGAAAACATAACAGGAAACAAGGAGTGGATATTCCTGATTCCCTTAGCTGGGCGGAAAACGGTCAACAGGCTGGCCAACATGGCAAAAAGAAGCATTTACAGGCTTCCATATGAACCCGATCCCACATCAATATCTGAAGAAACCTTCAAGCTGTTCAATTTCTTGTTCGGTTAAAGGAATCATCTCGGAACCATGATGCTTTTACATGTTATTAAGAGTCGGGGATAAGCATAACATATCACATTTTAATCTCCTTATCCGGTTTTGGACAAAACATTTCAGACACCTCCGTGGACTTACAGGATTCTAATAACATAAAAAAACGGCAATAATCAGAGTATGAAGCTGAAGACGAACGAGCCCCTTCCTTTTAAGATTGCCGCCATAATAAACGGACCTAAACCCCTCTGTACCATGCTGCTGCAGGTATGCAGCCAAATCCGGCATTCTTAAGGACGGGCCGATATAAGGGATGCTTGCGAGGCGCCTTAAGGCCTTTCTTAAGGCGCCGAACCTTTTGCTCCGCAACGAAAACCGTCGAAAATAGGTAATGACGATTACATGAAAAAATGGTATAATGTTCACGATAAGCGGAGATAAAACAGCAAAAGCTTGTTTATGATGCATATAATCCTACGCATAATTCAACGGAGGAACCATGGATAAAAAAGCCAAGATTGCAATTGCCGGTATTTCGGCTGCAGTTATAATCCTTGCCGTGGCAATAGGGATTTACGTTGTAAAGAAGTTAACACCGGGCAATGAGGTTATGCTTCTGACCGACTATTACAAGGTGGATGACGGCGAGGTATTGATTATCCTGCAGGATGAGATATATGACAAGCCTGGTATTATCGCGGACGGGAACGTATATATAGATTATGAAACGGTAATACGGGAGTTTAATCATAGATTTTACTGGGATCAAAACGAGAATGTACTGGTATACACAACCCCTACGGAAATCATTCAGGCGGAAGCCGTAACCAACAAATACTCCATAACAAAAAGCATGATAAAAACCGAAACCGTTTCGGAATACCCAATCGTGAAAATTTATGGGGATAAGGTTTATATTGCCCTGGATTTCGTACAAAAGTATTCCGATTTAAGATATACATTCCATGTGGAACCCAGCCGCGTGGTTATTGAGTATAAATGGGGAGAGTATCTGTTTACCGAGGTTGAAAAAGCAACCCAGCTTAGATTGGATGCAGACATTAAGAGCCCTGTTCTTGCGCAGCTTCCGATTGGAGAAGAGCTTATGTATCTGACCAGGGACGAAGCCCCGAAAAAGGGCTTTGCAAAGGTCATGACAAAGGACGGCATCGTTGGTTATGTAAAGGAAAAGCATGTGAAGCAGTCTTACTACAAGGAGGTTCAAGGCTCATTCGTACCACCCGTGTATACGGCCCAGACCAGGCCGGAAAAAATCAACCTGGTATTCCACCAGGTATTCAGCAAGGATACCGGTGAAAAGCTGGAAGAGCTTATAAAGCAGACCAAGGGGGTTAATGTTGTATCACCGACCTGGTTCAGTGTAAAAGACGTATCCGGATCAATAACATCCCTGGCAAGCAGGGAATATGTGGACAAGGCTAAGGAACTGGGTCTTGAAGTCTGGGCCTTGGTAGATGATTTTAACTCAGAGGTTGATATGTATGAGCTTTTGTCCCGCACATCACGGAGGGAGAACCTGTCCAACAGCCTGATTGAAGCGGCCATAGAAAACAAGCTGAACGGAATAAACATAGATTTTGAAAACATACCTTCAAAGGCAGGAGAGCATTTCATCCAGTTTTTGCGTGAGCTTTCCGTTAAATGCAGGAATAACGGCATTGTATTGTCCGTGGATAACTATGTCCCGGCTCCATATAATAAATATTATGACAGGAAGGAACAGGGAGAGATTATCGACTATGTTATTGTCATGGCATACGATGAGTACCATTCCGGTTCCGATGTCGCAGGACCGGTGGCTTCCATAGGATTTGTCAGGGACGCTGTACGAAACACCCTGGAGGAGGTTCCAAAGGAAAAGACAATCATCGCCATACCGTTCTACTCACGACTGTGGAAGGAAACGCCGGATAACGAGGTTTCGAGCGAAAGCCTTGCCATGACGCCGGCAAGCCAGGTATTTACAAACAACGGGATTGAACCGAAGTGGAGCGAAGCTTACGGATCATATTACGGTGAATTTGAAAAAGATGGGGCCTTGTATAAAATATGGCTGGAGGATGCCCGTTCCATAGAAGAGAAAATGAAGGTTATCTATGAAGCCGGTGTGGCGGGTGTAGGGGCATGGAAGCTGGGGCTTGAAAAAGAAGAGGTATGGAACGTCATAATCCGCTACCTGAACTGAAAGAAAGCTGTAACCCCCATGATTTTAATATACTGTGTAAGAATAGGATGCAATATCTGTTCATAGGATATATGGAAACCGGTATGGGAAGCAAGATATATGAAACGAAGATATTTCAGCATCCTGTTTTTAATTTTTATCGCGGCGGCAAGAGTGCTTGTCTCCGATAAATCCATAGATGCAATGAAAAGCCTGCTGGCAGGCGGCGGAGCAGAAGCAAAAAAGGACATGCCAACCGTGGTAATCGATCCGGGGCATGGGGGAAGGGATCCCGGAAAAGTAGGCGTTAACGGAGCGCTGGAAAAGGACATTAATCTTGCCATTGCCCTGAAGCTGAAGAACCTTCTCGAGCAGAATGATGTCAGGGTAATAATGACCAGAACGGAAGATACGGGTTTATACTCTGAAAATGATTCCAATAAGAAGAAGTCCGATTTAGACAAAAGGATAGATATTATCAATTCCAGCGGGGCTTTATTCGCGGTCAGCATACATCAAAACAGCTTCAGCCAGTCGGGTGTTAAGGGCGCCCAGGTCTTCTATCACAGCCAATCCGAGCAGGGCAGAAAGCTTGCCGAAATCCTGCAGAAGCAGCTTATTGAAACCATAGATGACGGCAACCGGAGGAAGGCAAAATCCAACACCAGTTACTATTTGCTTAAGCATACGACCTGCCCGCTGGTAATAGTGGAATGCGGTTATCTCAGCAATCATAGGGAAGCTGAGCTTTTGCTGGACGAGGAATACCAGGAGAAAATGGCATGGGCTATTCATCTTGGCATTATGCAGTGGATTAGTATGAATTAAAGTGATATAATCTCACATATCCGACATACTAATATGGGAAAGTAGTTTATAAGCCCGCATGTCCGGTTATTTTGGGCATGCTAAAAGGAGAATACATTCAGGATGAAAACAATTATTATACATGCGAAAAACGGCAGGTTAAGCGATGAAGAACTGGAAATGGCCGCAAAAATTATAAAATCGGGCGGCCTGGTTGCTTTTCCCACTGAAACGGTTTACGGATTGGGAGCTGATGCGCTTAATCCCGAAGCTTCGAGGAAAATATATGAGGCAAAGGGAAGGCCTTCGGATAATCCCCTGATAGTCCATATAGCGGATCCAAATCATATTGAGTATATTTCAAAAGACATAACCGATAAGGCATACAAGCTGGCAGAGGTTTTTTGGCCTGGGCCTTTGACAATGATACTGGCCAAGAAGGATATCGTTCCGCTGAGTACAACGGGAGGACTTGACACGGTTGCCATAAGGCTTCCGGCAGACAGAACAGCAAGGGATATTATAAGGTGTTCGGGTGGATTTATTGCCGCTCCAAGCGCAAATATATCCGGTAAGCCAAGCCCTACCAGAGCCGAACACGTAATTGACGATTTGGACGGCAAGGTTGACATGATAATTGACGGGGGCAAGACAACTCTTGGCCTGGAATCCACAATTATTGATTTGACACCCGACAAACCCGTAATATTGAGACCGGGCTGCATTACCAAGACAATGCTGGAGAATGTCATAGGAAAGGTTGAATATGATGAGGCTGTGCTTGGAAAGCATCCGGATGACAGCATCAGACCCAAGGCGCCGGGTATGAAATACCGCCATTACGCCCCGGAGGGAAACCTGACCTTATATGAAGGTGATATGCGGCGGGTGGTGGAGGAGATTAATAAAAAAGCCGAGGAGTTTATCCGGGCAGGCAAAAGGGTGGGAGTAATTGCCACGGAGGAGACAAAAGACCTGTATAAGTACGGGGAGGTCAAATCTGTGGGAAAAAGAGAGGACGAGGATTCCATAGCAGCGGGATTATACGCCGTTTTGCGTGATTTTGACGAGATGCATGCGGAATATATTTTTTCAGAAAGCTTTTTCGGCGGCAACCTGGGACAGGCTATCATGAACAGGCTGCTTAAAGCGGCCGGCTACAGAGTGGTAAGGGTGGACTGATTCTTTTATGGAGGATTGCATATGGCAAGATACAATAAATTAATTTTCGTATGTACCGGCAACACGTGCAGAAGCCCCATGGCGGAAGCAATATACAGGAATCTCGACAAGGAAAGCAATATAAAGGTGTCTTCAAGGGGCCTGGTGGTTTTATTCGGGGAACCGATTAACCCCAAGGCCGAAGTGGTGTTGAAGAAACATGACCTGGAGATAAAAAACCATGTTTCAAAAGGTCTTAAGGAATCGGAAATTGATGAAAACACATTAATACTGACCATGACGGAGGCACATAAAAGAAAAATAATAAACACCTATCCGAATGCACTGAATGTATATACATTAAAGGAATACGTCGGAGAGCAGGGTGATGTGGTTGATCCTTACGGCGGCTCGCTGGTTGACTATGAGGAATGCTACATAGAGCTTGCCAGGCTGGTAAAAAAGACTGTTTATAAAATAATGGAGGATAATGGAGCATAATAATAAAATCAAATTACACGGGAGATGATGACATGGTAGTAGCAATTGGAAACGACCACACAGGATATGAGTTGAAATTGGAGATAATCAAGTATCTGGAGAAGAATAATATCGAATATAAGGATTTCGGATGCGGCAAGCTCAAGACCAGCGATTATCCCATATATGCCAAGGCAGTGGGAAGGGCAATTCAGAAGAAGGAATGCGACCTGGGAATCCTGATATGCGGAACGGGTATAGGAGTGTCAATTGCGGCCAACAAGATGAAAGGAATCCGTGCGGCCCTTTGTCATGACTGCTTCAGCGCCGAGGCCACAAGAGAACACAATAATGCCAATGTTTTGGCCCTGGGCGCAAGGGTGGTAGGTCCCGGATTGGCCGTTAAAATAGTGGACACATTTTTGAATTCAAGGTTTTCGGAGGAAGAAAGGCATAAAAGAAGGATTCAGATGCTGGAAGAGGAATAAACAGCGTCAAAGTATATTTTATATGATTTATGGGAATACTAACGTTGCATGGCAGGTTTTATATGGAGGTGGAGACCCTGGAACTTTTTGGCCATTTTATTGAAAGCATGCAGCGTGTACTTACTATAAAGAAAACAAAAGTCACATTATATATAGCATCGGTTCTTTGGATAGCCGTCATTACACAGATAGCAATGAACAGAGTCTTTTTCAGGAACCTCGGAATCACCGAAGCATTTGTGAAGGCAAATACAGAGGATATGGAGTGCAGCCTTGAGGTTGTCGCCCGGCACAAAAGCGATTATTTAAGCGAAACGGAAAAAAAGGATATCATATACCATATAGCAAATGCAATCGGGCTCAAAATAAGCTCCGACATTGATATTGTCCGGGAAGAAAAACGGACGGAATATGCATATCATAAGCAGGCGAAAAGGGCGGAGACGGAGCTTAAGCTTGTAAGTACGCATCTGGAAGAGGATTCGACAATCAAGGTGGAGCACTATATTATTGTGAGGCTGAGGATTAGGGAGTCAATCAAAAGCATTGACAGGTACCGAAGGCTGATTGAAAAGGCATTGGATGATGTAGGTGCAAAAAACAGGCAGGTCAGTGTTTTATACGAGGGCGTGATTGACGGCCTTATGTCCTGGGATGCACGGAAAGACATGGCGCAATTCCTTATTAGGGAGCTGCAGGGTGAAGAGGCGTTTGACTGGCGGCAGGGAGAAAGCTATACGGTTTATGCTTATACGGGTTTGATTGATGAGTATATAGAAACCGTGGGATGCAGGATTAATATACAGATAGCCATGACATACGATGAGGCTGCTGATAAGACCAGGATATACCTGGCTACTCCGGTTATCAATCAAAGCTGGTAAATTTACAATAAGGTTTATGCATTTTGCCGGTGCAAATTACGGGTTACATGCCCCGAACCTTGCGCCGGTTTTTATATGCAAAAAAATAAAAAAGGATAGCAAATGATACCTATTTCGGTATATAATGTTATATAAGTCGACATACTGCGACAAAATAAGACACAATAAGGAGAGCAGCTAAATGAAAAAAAACATACGAAATATGCTTATTATTCTTTTAACCTGCATGTCCTGCTTAACAATTTCTTATCTAAAAGCATCCGCAGCCGATTCATTTCAAACCATCAAATCCGATAGTTACCTGAATACGGTGGGTTCATCATCCGTCAAGCTGCCTGATGCTTTCAAGAAAAAGCAGATCGATGGGATATCCCTGGTATATAATGACAAGTTTATCCCAATTGATGCGGTAGTCAACAAAAATATTATAACAATAACCCCGTCCGAATACCTGAAGAACAAAAAAACTTATTACTTAAGGATTTTCACAAGTGATGACGGTCAATATGAGCTTAAGTTAAAGGCCTATGACCTGAAAAGCATTGACTTTTCGAAAAGGACGGTTGTCCTGATACCTCCCAAGCCGGAAAAGGGATTCAACTTCCCTTATTACCTGGTCATCCAGAAAGACATGGATAAAAGCAAATATAAACGTTTAATGGTTGAAACCAATAATACGGGAAGACCAAGCGATGTATTGGCCGTTCACCAGGAAAGCGCGTATAATACGGCGATTAGTGGAAGTGTGGGAGGATATGTAGCAGAAGTTCTTAAAATGCCCATGCTGGTTCCGGTATTCCCCAGGCCGCTGACCGACTGGTGGGACAATTACTATCATACCCTGCCGAGGGTTGTTATGCAGAAAACCTCCGGAGACGGTCAAAGGATAGACCTTCAGCTGATAGCCATGATTGAGGATGCCCGGGAGCTTTTGGACAGCAACGGAATAAAGCTTGAAAAGAAAATATTTATGACCGGCTTTTCCGCATCGGGTCAGTTTGCCAACAGGTTTACGGTGCTGCATCCTGAATATGTACGGGCGGTATTCCATGGCGGATTCACAATGTATCCCACGGACGAAATAGACGGAAATATCCTGTATTACCCGTTGGGTACCGCTGATATCGAGGAAATTTCGGGAGAGGAATTCAACCTTAGTGAATATAAAAAGGTGGTTCAATTCGTCTATACGGGAGACCTGGACAAAAATGACAGAATTGTTGAGACAGCTGAGGACTACAATGCCTATGACGCGGAAATCATGCACAACATATATAAAACAGAAGACCCGATGAAGATATGGGCAAAAAAAGAGGAATTAATGAAAAAACTGGGCTTTGGCAAAAACATTCAATTCCACATTTACCAGGGAATAGGCCACGGTATTCCTACGGCAGCATTCCATGACGCTATAGACTTTTTCAAAGCCAATTATAAGGACGGCAAGATTGAAAAGCTGAAGAATCCTAAGAAAGATGCATGGTATTGGCATCCGGAAGAAATACCGGAGCTAAACGGCTTATAATATTAATAACAATAACGGAAAAGAGGACATAATCCATGAAAAAACATATCAAAATCTCCGTACTAATTATTTGTGTGTTTCTTTTGTCCGCAGCAACCGCTGTTGTTTCGGGAAAGTCCAAGGTCAAAAAATTATCGGTAACAGGCTCCCTTTATGCGACACAGAAATCCTCGCTGAAGCTGCCCAAAACCTTTGATCCGGATGCTGTTACCGGCATAAGCCTGGTTGATGAGAAAAACAGAATAATCTCCGCAAAGTTCGAGTTCCGGAGCGAAAAGCTTTATATCACCCCGTCAAATGACCTGTTGGGAGAAAAAAAATATACCCTGAAAATATTTATGAAGGATAATACAAGATACCAAGCGGAATTAACCGCCGAGGATTATATAAGCATAAACAACAACAAGCATTCGTACATAAAGGTTTCCGCCAAGCCGGACAAGGGCTTCAATTATCCTTATTATCTTATGGTGCCTAAAGGGACATTGTCCAATACCGATAAAAAGTATATGGTAGTGGAGCCTAACAACACCGGTTTTCCGTCCGACAGCATGGAAGCCCATGAAGTGGCGGTGTTAATTCATTTGCATAATTATGGATATACCACCGGCGGAGCAGGAGGGTATCAGGTGGCTTCGGAGCTCAAAATGCCCCTGCTGATACCGGTATTCCCCCGTCCATTGTCTGAAGACGGGCTGGGAGTATATGTGCATGCGCTGGACAGGGAAGTCATGACGGCAAAGGGTGTGGATTATGAAAGGCCGAACCTGCAGCTTATTGCAATGATGGAGGATGCAAAGGAGCTGCTTTCAAAGCAGGGCATAAAGCTGGAGAAGAAAGTGCTTATGGTTGGCTTCTCCGCATCAGGCGATTTTGTAAACAGGTTCATGTTCCTTCATCCGGAATGGGTGAAAGCAGTGGCATCCAGTTCCTCAACCATATTTCCTGCCAGTGAGTACAATGGTATAAAACTGAACTATCCCCTTGGAACAGCCGATATGAAATCGCTGTTCGGCATTAAGTTTAATGCGAAAGAATATAATAAAATAGCCAAGTATATTTACAGGGGTGACCAGGACGGCAACGACTATACCGAGGACTGGGATAAAAACGGTGAGGAATATGTAAAGGCAATCCGCAAGCTGTTTAAGGATGAAACCCAGCCATATAAATGGAACAGGAAAATCCAGATAATGGACGACTTGGGGTACAATGACAATTACCAATACCACATATACAAGGGAATCGGGCATAATATCAGCGAAAAAATGCATGAGGACATAGTCGCCTTTTTCAAGGCGAACCTGGGTGACAAGTTCACCAAGATAACACCCCATGAATATGCCGAATAGGCAAAAGAATATAAAGCCTCCCAGCCGGCTTTCCGTCTTACGGCCGTCTGGGAGGCATCATATTTTAAAACCAGCGCCTGCGCCTGCGGTAACGCCTGCGCCTGTTAATAAATTCATTCAGTAATATGATGCTTACCAGATCTCTCAGCAGGCTTTGCCTCCTGCGCTGAGTATAATATACATTTTTAGCTTCCACCATTGAGGCTTCTTCCATATCTTTGACCCTTTCATAGATCCGGTCAACAATCCGGTCAAGGGTCACCCTGTCAGGATATTCGTCAAACATGACGCTTCCGTCATATTCAAGCTTGTCGCATTCATCATTTACTTCATTAAGTATACGTCTTGCCGTGTTAGGATACAGACGCGTGAAATAATTCATATCCTTTTCCATATCCTCACAGTTATCATAGCCATAGAGAGGGTAAAGCGGAATGCCCATAGGGACATTATTATAAGGCGTATTAATGGGCATTATAATGTTATTAGGATTAATACCGCCATTCATTGGCATACCTGTTCCGGGACTCATGCCGCCGTTTATCGGAATACCTGTTCCGGGAGTCATGCCGCCATCCATCGGCATACCGATTCCGGGAGTCATGCCGCCGTTTGAAGGAGCGCCTGTCTGCGGAGCGGTTCTGTCCGTGGGCGTACCGGCGGCAGGGGGAGCGGTTCTGTCCATGGGCATGCCTGTGCCGGGAGGGGTGGTTCTGTCCATGGGAGTACCGGTGGACGGAGGAGTGGTCCTGTCAGCAGGAGTACCCTCAGCAGGAGGAATGGTTCTGTCCATGGGAGTACCGGTGGACGGAGGAGTGGTCCTGTCAGCAGGAG
>JAAYHD010000044.1 GCA_012735495.1 Clostridiales bacterium
GAATGAAAATATTGAATTTTAGAGCGGACTTTATTATCTGGAAGAGATTAGGAGAATAGGGTTAAGACTAGAAGGCATAAGGGTTTGAGGGAAAGTGGTTTGGAGCGGAGTTTATTTTAAATATACAACTGATAGGTGAGTATAATATATTGTTAATTATGAGTTGTGCTTTGAATATGCAGAGAGATACTTAGAGTGTCTCTCTGTTTTTATATTCTTAATTACTGCTTAATTTTGCCTGGATTGGTGGTAAAAAATAGAATGGGAGGTAAAATTCGGTGTGCGAGACTGAATTCCACTCTGTAAAATAAATGCTTAATCAATAATCCCGAGGCAGATGTAGTAATCAATTTGCCACGGGATTATCAATTATAAATAAGTGTATAATTAAAAATTTTCTGAAATTCAGATATTCAGATGCTATAAGTATTTGATTAAATATCGTCTGGAGTGGAATATATAATCAGAGATATGAGTTTTGGAAATGGATCTAGTAAAATGTTGTGTAATAATAAAGTTAACTCTGCTATAATAAAGCTGGTTCTATAAAATTATAAAAAAACTGCAGGTGATACAGTTGGCAAAGCATGATTTTGGTATTATAGATATATTTAAAGAAAATAAATGGTATAGTGATTATGAGCCCGATAAATATAATTGTATTTCCGTCAGTGACGATTTAATAGAAGAGTTGATTATAGAATATAAAGAAGAATTGACAGCAATAAAGACATTTTTTCAGATAACCACCCAGCCGGGTACAGGATTGGATTATTATGGTGTAACGCTTATTCCTCCAGAATCCCTAGGACACTTTAGAGATATTATTGTAAAGGCAAATGACCGTTATGAATCGCAGGAATTAAAGCTGCTTATAGAAAAGATATCTGATGCAATAAGAAATAATAAATATTTAATCCATTATGGAATTTAGCATTATTCGCGTAAGTACGTTCATTAGCTCATCCATATAAGGTTTACCAAATAATATATGGTATCTTCAATTGATTTATCTGATAAGAAAAGGATAAAATATGGAAAACATCAAGCTACGGCATGCGAAAATAATGGATCTGCCTTTTATTGTAGAGATATATAATTCTACAATCCCAAGCAGGATGGTAACTGCCGATACGGAACCCGTATCCATTAACAAGAGACTGGCCTGGTTTCATGAGCATAGCCATGATAGAAGGCCGTTATGGATTGTTGAATATAGCGGTATGGCCTGCGGATGGGTAAGCCTTCAATCATTTTACGGCAGGCCTGCGTTTGACGCAGCCGCTGAAATAAGTATATACCTTCATAAAAATTACAGGGGTAAGGGTCTGGGAAAGAAGATAATATGTATGGTCATAGATGAATGCCCCAAGCTGGGAATTGAGACTTTGCTGGCCTTTATTTTCGCCCACAATGGGCCCAGCATTAAACTCGTGGAAAGCTGCGGATTTGAGAAATGGGGGCATTTGCCCCAAGTTGCTGTACTGGATGAAGCAAGACGCGATTTATTGATATATGGAAGAAAAATATAAAGGTGAAAAAATGAAGCTGTTATTGGATATATTATTGTAAATTGGTATAATGTGTTTATATTTACTCCAATAATTATACATACATAAGGCGGTGGATTATAAAATGCTTGTGGTCAGCAATGTTACAAAGAAATACGGCAAACTGGTGGCTAATGACAATGTGACTTTCACGGCTGAAGGCGGCGAAGTGTCATTGCTTCTGGGACCTAACGGCGCCGGAAAGACGACGCTGATTAAATGCATATCCGGGCTTTTAAGATTTACCGGAAGCATTGAAATATGCGGTTACGGCAATAAAACTCTTCAGGCTAAAAGATATTTCGGATATATACCTGAGGTGCCCGCTCTATATGATATGCTTACGGTATGGGAACACCTTGAGTTCATTGCCCGGGCATATTCCCTGGAAAACTGGGAAGGCCGGGCCGATCAGCTTCTGGAAAGGTTCGAGCTTGACGATAAGAAAAAGAAGCTTGGCAGGGAGCTTTCAAAGGGTATGCAGCAAAAGCTCAGCATATGCTGCGGAATCCTTTCCGAGCCAAAGGTGATTCTCTTTGACGAACCCATGGTCGGATTGGACCCTCATGCCATAAAGGAGCTGAAAAACCTGATTGTTGAACAGAAACAGGCCGGAAATGCGGTATTAATCAGCACCCATATGCTTGACAGTGTCGCGGATTTCTGGGACAGCACCAATATCATGATGGACGGGAAAATCGTGGACAGGCGAAAACGCAGGGAGATGGAAGCAGCAGGAGAGAACCTGGAGGACGTGTTCTTCCGGATAACAAAGAGGGAGAATGACTGATATGAAGGCGTTGTCGTACCTGATTTTTACGCAAATTAAGAACAGGATCCTGTCGCTTAAGAAAAAACCTGCGCTGCTGATTTTTTACATTATCATATTTCTTTTTGTAATAGGGTCGATGGTTACACTGCTGTTTTTCGGGAAAGCCCAGGAAAGCAAACCAAATGCGGATGATAGGGTTTTATTCCTGTTCATATGCGGCTTCGGCCTGCTGTACCTGTATACATTTATTGTAAGCGGTCTTTCCACCGGTTCATCGCTTTTTTCCATGGCCGATGTCGGATTGCTTTTTGTCGCCCCAATATCAAATAAAAAGATATTGTTTTACGGCCTGATCAGCACCATTGGAAAAACAATATTTGCATCCATATTTATTATTTACCAGGTACCGAATCTAAAAAAATCATTTGATTACAGCACGATTGAGGTATTGGGATTATTCTTTATCTATATTGTGATGATTGTATTCTGCCAGATATTTTCGATAGGAATTTATCTGTTTTCCAACGGAAACCAGGCTAGAAAAAACCTTGTAAAAACGCTGCTTTATGGATTCTTCGGTGTTCTTGCGTTTTCAGTATATATGATTATACAGGACAGGCAGGTTGACATACTGGAAGCCGCAAAAATACTGGTGGACAGCAAATGGTTCGGATATGCGCCGGTTGCAGGATGGTCAATCATGTTCTTTAAGGGATTGCTTGAGGGCACGGTAATGCAGATTGCAATATCCCTGATTTTATTTATCGGATTCAGTGTTTTGATTATATCGCTGCTGACAGCCCATGATGCTGATTATTATGAGGATGTGCTTTACTCAACAGAAAAAACCTTTCAGATGCAAAAAGATTATAAGGAAGGCAGGAATCTGTCCGGCACTGTAAACCGAAAGATTAAGATTAAGGATAATGAAAATGGAATCGGCAAGGGAAAAGGCGCAAGTGTATTTGCATATAAGCATATGCTGGAAATGAAGCGCGTAAGCCGTTTTGTTTTCATTGATTCCGCCACGGTCTTTTTTGCTGCAGGAGCGGCGATTGCAGGGCATTATATCAAGGAAGATGTCTATGGCTATATTGTTTTGTCAGTACTGGTATACCTGCAGTTCTTCACGACGGTTTTGGGAAGACTGAAGATAGAACTTATAAAGCCGTTTATTTACCTGGTACCCGAGTCGTCGTTTAAGAAATTGATTGCCGCAAGCTTTACTTCCTTAATAAAACCATGTATTGACGGATTTATCATATTTGGCGCGTTTGCGCTCACCGGCGGGGCAAGCCTGCCCCAGTGTTTCTTAATGGCGCTGGCTTACAGCAGCACGGGAGCCGTGTTCGTTGGGTTAACCATTGTATATCAAAGGGTGCTTGGAGGACAGCCAAGCAAGATCCTGCAGGCATTGATTAGCATGATACTGTTTATTGCCATATTTACACCTTCGATTGCGGCAACGGTATTAGTTTCAATATTCATACTGCCTGACTCTTTGAAATTCTTAACCTTACTGCCGTTTGTGATAGTAAACTACATATGCGCATTTATTATATTCTACAGTTGTAGAAATTTACTTGACAACACGGAATACTCCGAAGGGATGTCATTGCCGGTCAGATGATGTAAAATGCATTATATACCCTGATGGCATTTTAACTGATATAAAATACATTTATTATTCGAAAGGAGAATTCATATGGAGAAAAACATGATAGGAACAAACGTTGTAACACAGATAGGCATTTTATGCCATGATATTGAGAAAACGGCCCAAGCCTATGCGGATTTGTTTGGTGTCGAAAAACCTCAGATTTTTATTACTGATACGCAGGAGATTGCAAAGACCGTATACCTTGGGCAGCCGACACTGGCAAGAACCAAGCAGGCATTCTTTAATGTGGGTCCAAACCTTACAATCGAGCTTCTTGAACCGGACCATGAGCCCAGCACCTGGCGGCATGACCTGGATACATACGGCGAAGGGGTCCATCATATCGCGTTTGTCGTAAATGGAATTAAAACCATTGTCGAAAAATTTGAAAAAAACGGCATGAAGGAAATTCAAAAAGGCGAATGGATCGGCGGGCGTTATTCATATATTGATGCAAAGGACCCGCTGAAGGTTACACTGGAGCTGCTGGAGATAGACAATTAATATCCATTCTAATTTCTTAAGAAAATAATTCTTTGGAACAATAAAAATAGAAATATCATCACAATTATTGAAAAGAATAGGAAGATAATTACAAATATAAGGAAAGCATTTTATAATGAAAAAAAATGGAATGCAAGGATATAACTGCATAATGGTGTATAATCCCGAAGGTGATAAGCTTCTTTTTTGCAAGCGGGTTAAGGATCCTTATAAAGGCCTGTATAACATTATCGGCGGAAAAATCAACAGGAATGAGGACGGTTTTTCCGCCGCTTACCGCGAACTTAAGGAAGAAACGGGAATAGATTCAAGCGTTATCGAGCTGCATCACATGATGGATTTCATATATTATAACCAAAACTGTTATGTTGAGGTATATGTGGGCAGCCTTACAAGGGATGTTAAGCTGCTCGAGGAAGCCAACCTGCTTGAATGGCTGCCTGTTGAAGGTGAAGATTTCTTTGACTGCAAAAAATTCGCCGGTGAAGGCAATATCGGGCACATGGTCGAACAGGTGAAAATTTACGGGATGGGGGAGAAGAAAATGAGGTGTGAGTAATTATTGCATTTCACCGGATGCATCCATTAACTGCTGCGATGAGCTGGAATTTTATGGGCATACTACCGGCGGCTCGGCAGAAAGTTATGCAAGGACATGCAATATATAATTTACGAATATGGGGCTAAACATAACAAAAGCCACATTGTACCTGGGCGGTAATAATACAACAGTATTAACAGTTGAAAACGTTGGAGGGAAAATATCCTGGGATAGGTAAATCCTTATATATCTAAATGCAGCTTAACATTGCAGGTTGGAAAGACATTTAGACTGAGTATTGATGGAAAAGGATTATTTGGTGAAATATACATATAACTATTCGTTAAACTATGGTTTTGCGAATAGTTATATTTTTATGAAGCACGGGAAAATCACGAAAAATCGCTTCTTCTCTTTCTTCCATAAGATTTGAAAGGCCTGGGGGCCATTATACTAAAAAGGTGCTTTTGATATATGATGTATAAAGATTCCTGACACCATTACAATTCTCATAATGCATGTAATATTTTCGTAATGGTGTCAGGCACTGTTCAGGTTCGGGCTTTATTTCGTAATATGCATATATATTTTCGAATGCACTGCTTATATCATATTATTATATTAATTAAATCGAACACATAGCCTGAAACTATTCCACCAATCAGGATGTAAGCAACATATAAAGCTATTGCGCGTTTTTTCAGGAATGATGTTAGTCCTGCAATTACCCAGGCGCTCGTTGCGGAACCCGTATCATGAAAGCCAGCATTGCGCCCTGGCTCGCACCGCTCTCTATCATCGATTGAATAATTGGTGTACCCGACTCGGTTGTTAAATACAGGGGTAACCCTATAATAGATGCCAATGGAACCGCAAACAGGGAATTTTCACCAAATAGAACCGTTATTATTGATGAGGGAATAAAATAATTGATTAAAACCCAATACATATAAATATTGAGTAAAATAACAGAATTTGCCTAAGGCCCAGGTTTACGAAATCACGAAAATTTTAAAAATATGTTACATATTTTCAAAGCTCATAATCTTAAATATCTCAAATTTCCTCTTACCGATAAGCTGTTTTTCAAGCCGTTTAAATCCGTCCGCCTTTATCTTCTGCTTTTTATCGGAGCATATGCAAATAATCGTATCCTTGCTGCAGGTTTTGGATAACGAAGCCATCATTTGATTAATAAAATCAGTGCTTTCATTTTCCGGATGAACGGATGCATTCCATTCTGTCATGAGGCCATACGGCACATCCGTAATCACTATATCGGGATTAAACGTAAGATCCTTATCTTCCAGGATATTATGATAAAACACATGGGTTTTAATATTGTTCTTAAGCAGGTTCTCAATCCTGCTCAGGCTTTGCAGCGCGTCATAATGCGACGATTTCCCGTAAGACTCATATAATGCGGTTATCTCTTCCCTCCTTCTTTTTAAACCGGATTGGGTTAGCAAACTGAGGTTATCATCGGCTAATTTCAGGCATTTGTCGTCTATATCGCTGGCATAGACGCATGAAATTGCGTCATTCTTTAGAAATCCAAGCACCGTAAGCATATATGCACCGCCGCAGCAGCAATCATAAAGGATGATGCCTGTTTTTTTAACAGAATGCTGAAGGCAGCGCTCAAATATCTCAAGGGCAAGCCTGACCGGAAATGCAGGCGTGCCGCCCATATGATATATCACTCTTCCGCTGGCGAAATCTTCAAAATTGCCGTCCTTTGCGAACCTATATTCCATGATTATTCTCCATAATAAAGATATCTCTGCCTTATTGCATCATAAAACATAACAGAAGCGGTATTGCTCATCTACTGTATGCCTGCCCTGAACCTGTTGTAGCGTTCCATCAACTCGATGAACTTGGCCGAATCTCCGCCGTTATCCGGATGATAAGCCTTAACACGTTCTCTAAAGCTCCTTATAACATCATCATAACCGGCGTTCATTGGAAGCCCCAGCTCTGTCAGAATATCAATATCAATGAATGAACTGTCCGCCAAGCCTTTTTCCTTATAATACCTGTAAAACACATGGTAGAAATACTCTTCAATAACTTCGGAAAACTCTTCTTTAGTCATTAGTAATAGCTTGTTGAGGGTGTATTTGACGTTTTTATTCGAACTGTTCTTTAAATCAAAGAACTTGCCCCATACCAAATCGGCGTCTGAAACGTCATTATCTGAAGAATAAGGACGGCAGGTATAATCCTGGCTGTCTGAATAATACGCTCCGGGAATTTCCGAGCGGATTTTCAACTCGAACTTCTTTATTTCCCTCAGCTTACGTTTCAAATCGTCAATATTCTTATAAGCCCTTGTCATTAATACACCACCAATTAAACATATAGTTCGCTCCTTACATCTAACAGGAAAAAGATTATTTATTGTAAAAGTACCATAAATTAGGGGAAATCACAAGTGATTACGGATATTAATGTGTATTTGAAGTGTTATAGGATGATTAATAGAGTAAACAAAAGAGATTTTAATCTGCCTGATTAAAATCTCTGCTCACTTAGTATTCTTTCCAATTCAAGACATTCGGCACGGCTTAGATCCTGGTATCTAAGGTATTCCGAAAGGAATGTGTATAGGGAGCCGTTGTACATCTTATCGAGAAGCGCTTTTGTCTCAATGTTCTGTACTGTTCTTTTCGATATTGCCGCACGGCACATAAATCCGGGATCTTCCCTTTTAATTGCGCCTTTGTCAATCAGTCGTTTAATTACTGTATAAGTAGTATTTTTCTCCCATCCTATATACTCTTTTATTATCTTGGAAATGTCTTTTGCAGCCAGAACCTTGTTGGACCATAACAGCTCCATAACATTAAGTTCGCCCTCGTGCAATCTGATCTCAGATGCTGCCACCTTATGTTACACCCCTTCGCAAATGATATGTTCGACTACTGTAGAACTTAGAAAAATAATGAAATAATCAAGTAGACTACAAGTCTTTTGTTCCTGAAAAAATTTAATTATTTAAAGTGACAAAACTCTTCATTAATTGTAAATAAATGGTGCATATTATATACTATTTAAGTAGAAAAAATAATAGCAATCAATCTACATAAGTAGATTTAAGGTTGCTATTATATTCTATAAGAATAGAACGCGAAAGTCAAGAGTATTTAATAAAATTTTTAACTAAATTATTTCATAAATTTTACACGAGATTAAAAAAATGCTATATTCACTAAATATATAATATTTATGCAAAACATTTTATAAACAAAAAACGGCATAGTATGGAACGTATTTTATATTACTGCTGTACTCAAAATTCCTGGATGATATTTTGATTGAGTAAGGGAATTCCATCTTCTGCTTTAAGACGCTGATACTCTTTGACCTTGTATTGTTATCACAGAATATCTCTACCGGTATATTGCTGCCCTCTTTTGGCAGGATGAAATCCACCTTGGCCATTGAATCGGATTCCCAGAACAGAATCGGATACCCGTTGGCTTTTATGGTTTGTGCTGTGAAGTTTTCAAGCAAAGCCCTGGTTATCTCTTTATCAGAAGGTGAATCGACAGGCGATGTATGGCAATTAAGCTGTGAATAAAGCATGCCGACATCGGGAAGATAAAGCTTAAAGCTTGTATAATCGTCTATGCTGAGAGCATTCTCTTCAATCAGGCTGTTAATATTATTAAGCTCTTCGGTCGGGATTTTATAGCTTGGAATTACGTAATTCAGTTCCGAAAGGCTTTTAATTGCGTCCTTGTACATTGCATGGGTTGTACCCTTTCGGATCTGCTTATACTGGAACTTTTTATTGCTTTTTGAAAGCTGGTTCGGAAGGCTGCCAAGGACTTGCTGCATTTTTAACGCATCACTGTCGGGATAATTTGAGTTAAGGTAATAAAGGCCGGATCCCGCGAGCAGTTTATGCTGTTCCGGTACATTAAGCAGGCTTCCCAAGCTTACGTATTCATTTATTATAGCCGGCATACCGCCTATCTGCAGATAAAGGTTAAAAAGTGCAAGAAGCTCTTTATGTACGATATCCGGTATTTTTTTATTCGTCTCAAAATGGGTTATTATAGTCTCTATATACCAATCGCTTGCAATCGCCACTAAAAACTCGTTAAACAGCAACGGATAAACAGGAATATGATAATACAGGTTCAGCTCGTTTTTGTTGACAGGACCGCTGGTAATCGCAATAATCCTGGTGAACTCACCGGTATACTGCAGGGTTGAAAGTATATTGAAGGCATTCGGGCAGTATCCGATCTCGTCAAGAATGAGAATCCTGTCTTCGGCAAGGACGGATTCATCGGATTTTTCATCAATTTTAAAATAGTTAAGCAGGTTTTTTGAGACAGAAAAAGGGTTGCTGCTCGCAAAAATCTCGGATACACGCGGATCATGCTCAAAGTTAAGGTACAATATCTGCTTAAAAAAAGCCTTGGCAAAATCATATGCCAGATATGTTTTGCCTACGCCTTTCATTCCAGTTAATAGGGCCGGTTTTATGTCGGCTTCGCGATTCCATTTAAATAAGCTGTCTATTGCGTTTCTTTTCACGTGGGGGTCTCCTTACAGTTTTCTAAGTTTACTCAGCAGCTCTGTAAAATAATCGGGCAGCGACGCCGTAAATTCCATGTATTCTTTAGTCCTTGGATGGATTATCCCAAGCACTCCGGCATGAAGTGCCTGGCCCTCCAGCTTGAATGGATCCTTCGAAGGGCCATAAACCGTATCGCCAAGTACCGGGTGGTTTATACTGGCCATGTGGACACGGATCTGATGGGTCCGTCCGGTTTCAAGCTCACATTCAATAAAGGCATATTTGCCTCCAAGATTTTCTATTACCCGGTAATTGGTGGCCGCATATTTGCCGCTTTTAACGCCTGCAGCCATCATTTTGCGGTTCTTGGGATGCCTTCCTATGGTCTTTTCCACTCTTCCGCTGTCCGTATTAAATGTATTATATACCAAGGCATAATATTTTCTTGTTATTGAGTGTTCCTTTAGCTGTTCGGCAATAAACCTGTGCGCCGTGTCGTTTTTGCAGGCAATTATCACACCGGTGGTATCCCTGTCAATGCGATGGACTATTCCAGGCCTTAAGACCCCGTTGATCCCGGATAACCGGCCCTTGCAGTGATACAACAGGGCGTTTACCAGTGTTCCGGATTCATGGCCCGGGGCGGGATGGACCACAAGGCCTTTTTGCTTGTTTACGGCTATTATATCCTCATCCTCATAAATAATATCAATGTCAATATTCTCAGGAACAACCTCAATATCCTTCGGTTCAGGAATGCATAATAAAATGTTTTCGCCTGCAGAAACCTTGTAATTGGCTTTTACAGCCCTTCCGCCGGCGGATACGCGTCCTTCGCCTATCAGCTTCTGAATGTATGACCTGGACATATCGTCAAGAACCGACGCAAGATATTTGTCAATCCGCTCGCCATCATACTCTTCATCAACAGTAAGCTCGACAGTTTCACCGTTTTCGGACACTTCCATAAGATCATCATCCAAAAAATCCATCATTCCTGATTATCCACCCCTGAATCCTGGGTCTTGCCTTCCTCTGTTCCAGGCTCAGCTCCCCGGTATAAGTCGTCACTGGATATTGTTTCGCGCGATTTTTCATCGCTGGTTTCAGATTCATTCACCTTGGGTTTTCTCTTTAATATTCCGTCAAGGAACGCGAAATCCTCTTCCTTGTAATAAAAAATACCGAGTATCAAAAGCAAAATGCTGCACACCGTCAGGTAACTGTCCGCCAGGTTGAATATCGGAAAGTCAATCAGTTCAAAATAAATGAAATCAACTACATATTTCAGTGAAATACGGTCTATAAGATTTCCTGCGGCACCCGCCATGATAAAGACCCATATTATCTGTATGGGCAGGTACCTCCTTTTCTGTGGAACCTTAAAATATACAAATAGAATAAGAAAGCCCAATATTATTGATATGACAGTCAAAAAGGCTGTTTTTCCGGTCATAATGCCCCATACGGCGCCGGTATTCTCGTGATACTGAAGCTTTAACACACCCGGTATAATACTGACAGGCCCGTTCTTTTTCAGGAATGTACGGGCCCAATATTTACTTGCCTGATCGGCAAGCACCAATAATATAAGATAAATAAAATGCCTTATGCGCTGTTTCATATGGTTTGCTCCGTTTTATACAATTTAGATTATTATCTTGCTGATTAATCATTATCCTGTCGAAGGATAAACTCTATGGCTTCCATCATCTCTTCCCTGGTAACTCCGGTGTCAATGACGGCATTTCCAATATCCTGAAGAAGAATGAATTTGATTTTATCGGTCTGCATCTTCTTGTCAACCAGCGTGACATTATATATATCATCAGGCTTTAAACCGCCGACTTGAACAGGAAGACCATAGGATTTAATCAGATCAAGTATTCCGTCAAGCTCAGCCCTTGATATATATCCACGCTTGCTGGAGATATAGGCCGCTGCAGCCATTCCGACCGCGACGCATTCCCCGTGAAGAAGTTCAAAGCCCATCAGTTTTTCAACGGCATGTCCAATTGTATGGCCGAAATTTAGAAGCGCCCTCTCTCCCTGCTCCCTGGGATCGCTTTCGACCAGGTTTTTCTTGATATTTGTGCTTATATATATCATTTTTTTAAGGATCTCGTAGTCCAGTAAACGGACGGCGTCCAGGTTCGAAGACAGCCATTCATATAATGCCTTATCCCTTATAAGTCCATGCTTGATTATTTCAGCCATGCCAGCATTAAACTGCCTTTCAGGAAGTGTGTTCAGCGTGGAAAGGTTCATATATACAAGCTTTGGCTGATGAAATGCCCCGACCATATTCTTATATGCCATGAAATCCACACCGGTCTTTCCACCGATGCTGGAATCCGCCATGGCGAGCAGGGTCGTCGGAATCTGGATGAATTCAATACCACGCATATATGTGGCAGCGGCATATCCGGCCAAATCCCCGACCACGCCTCCGCCAAGGGCAATTATTATATCCTTCCTGTCAAAACGGTTATCTATAAGGCTTTTATAAACCAACTTTACGGTATCAAGATTCTTGTTTTCCTCACCGGCATCAAATGTAATGCTTTTAACTTCTTTAGCCATGGGCTTTATAAGCTGTAAGCAGTCATAGATATAAAGCGGCCCGACAATGCTGTCTGATATAATCATAAAACGCCTGCCTTCAAGCCCAAGCTCTGCCAGGGTATCACTAAGCAGCGAAAAATCCTTGCTGAAAATTATTTGGTATGCGGGTTTTCCTTCATAAGTAACAGTGATTTTATCCTGATACATAATAATTGCATAACCACATCCGAAAAAATGCGTAGACGGGGTTATGCTTCCTCCTTACAACCTATTATTTATAATTCTTCATCTATTGAGATAAACTCAAAAGCATCCTCATTGTCATGGGAAGCCTTCGCGTTGGTATCCATATTGCCTTTATTCTCCGCGCTGCTTTTTTCGCCTGAATCATCCTGATTTTCAGGCATGGCTTGAGTTTCGGGGGTTTCCTTATATGAAAAGTCAATTGTATTAATCTGGAAACTCTCGCTGTTTATAAGCTCCAATTGCGCGTTTAAAAGATTCTTAAACTCGGCTTTGAACAAATTATACTGCTTTAATAAGTTAATGGTCTTATGCTCAAGTATTTCGCATTGATTTAAAGCTCTTGCTTCAATCATTTTTGCGTTAGCCTTGGCATTGCTCTCAATAGCCTCCGCTTCCTTGAATGCGTTATTCTTGATATCCTGTGCGGTTTTTTCGGCAATTACAAGAGCTTTCTGGAGGGTCTTTTCTATGGACTTATAGTAGCTGATGCTGTCGGTAAGATCCTTAACCTGCTTGCTTAGCTTTTCATTCTCGGCAAGAAGCTTTTCATAATCCTCCGACAACTCCTGAAGGAACTGCTCTACATCCTTCTTATCATACCCTAATCCGTTCTTAAAGGTTTTCTCTTTGATTTCAGATGGGGTCAGCATTATAATACTCCTCCTGCTTTAACTCATTTATATATTCCTTCAATGGCAGAACCGGCTCAATAGTATCTGTGTATAGGATACATCACTGATTAGAATTTTGAATTAAAGGTTGGAGGGTCGAAATTGTCATCCTTGATCATATCGAGATAGTCACCCGATATATCCACCGTATCCGGGGAAACGATAAATATGCTGCTTGAAATCCGATGAAGCTTTCCGTTGATGGCATAAACGGATCCGGATACGAAATCCATAGTCCTTTGAGCCTGATAATCGTCAACGCCTTCAAGATTAATAACTGTAGCTCTTCCGGTTAGGAGCATGTCGCAAATCACCTGGGAGTCTTCAAAAGATGTAGGCTTGATGATGCAAACCTCAAGTCCCTTTGGAGTTGATCTCATAGGGACAACCTTGCTTGCCGGGCGTCTCTCCACACTCTTCATCCTCTCTTTTTTATTATCATTTGAGCTTTGTACTCTTGATTGCTGACGACTCTGGGCAGAATCGGCATCCTCAGCCAATCTGGATTTCCTGGATTCAATCATTTCGTCCTCATCATCAAGAACATCGTCTTCAAAATAATCGTCTTCGGTTAACTTCATTGAATTCAAAAAATTCTTAAAAATGTTAGGCATCGTAATGACTCTCCCATCTATAATAACAATATTTTATTTTATGGAGTAGCTTCTTTCACCAAATATGCCGGTACCTATTCTTACCATCGTAGCTCCCTCTTCCACCGCCACTTCAAAATCTCCCGTCATGCCCATTGAAAGAGTGTCAAAGCTGTCCGGATTAAAATAGATATCCGTAAGTCCATTATCAATGTTTTTTGTTTTTATGTCAATAAATAATTGTCGCATTTTACTAAAATACTTTCTATTTTTTTCAGGGTCGTCAACGTACGGTGCAATTGCCATGAGACCTCTTATCCGTAGATGGGGAAGCTTGATTAACTCCATGAAAAGAGACATAAGCTCCTCCTCAGCGACTCCGAATTTCGTATCTTCTCTGGCGATATTGAGCTGGATTAAGACATCACAAACCAGGTTCTTCTTTGACGCTTCCTGTTCAATCATCTGGCCGAGCCGTAAAGAATCCACGGAATGAATAAGCACCGCCTTGTCTATAGCCTGTTTAACCTTGTTTCGCTGCAGATGCCCTATAAGATGCCAGTTTATATCAGTGCATACGCCTTTCAGGCCTTCGTATTTCTGTACCAACTCCTGTACCTTGTTTTCACCGAAATGCCGGATTCCAAGGTTATATGCTTCTTCAACCGCGGTGGGCGGCTGGGTTTTGCTGACCGCAATAAGTGTTACTTCGGAAGGGCTTCTGCCGGCTCTGGCACAGGCAGCCTCAATTCTTTCCAATGTGTTGTCAATCCGTTCCCTGAGTGTCATATGCATTACTCCCTAGTATATGATTTTTTGCTCAACGACCGTATTCGCATCCAGCGCAATGTGATCGTAAAGCGATAAACCGTAAGAAGTATTCTTGTCCACTATGCAGTATTCCTCGTTCTGATACAGGATTTCCACCCTCTTGAACACGGCATATCCCATATTTACATTATACACCCCAGTAAGCTTTCCCGTCATAGATAATTGGTACCTGTTGCCGTCGGTGGAACGGATCCATGTACCGGGGGAGAACTGGTTGGTATCCACGTAGCCGTACATGTCATCCTGGTAGTATATATCCACAGCAGTGAATAACAGCTTGACATCACCGGTATCCTTATCGTATTCTTCCCTGACAAGGCCCTTTTCATTGCTGTTTCCGCCTTCGGTAAAGTATGTCAGCGGCACAAGATAAAAATCCTTTGTGGTAAGCGCGGACAGCGGCACCTTAAGTCCATATATGTTTTCAAAGTGAAGCTCGATATCCAAAAACCTGTATTTCAGGTAATTTGGAAGGTACTTGTCCATGGTAAGCTCCGCATAATACGCCGAGTCCAAGGGATTCTGATATATGCTGACCGGTGCAGATACTGTGAAATTATCATTCAGTATCGTAAATTCTATAGTGCTTTTTCCCTGGAGCTTTTCATACTGCTCGTCCGTCAAAGGAAATATTATGGACCAGGTTTCGGAAGTAACTATCTTGTACACCGGTGTATCGATGGCCATCATTTCCGTGGTTCGAAGGGGTATGCTCTTGTATTTTGACGTATCGAACATATCCTTTGTTACGGTTTCCCTGGTAACCGTCTCGTAATTATCCATGTAATATGAAACTATGCCGCTTGTGTCGCTGCTAAAAACCTCGTATGAATACCTGAAGCCGGTATTCTCTTCTATTTGCCGTCCCTTTTCTATCATTGCCTGGTTCAGCATCTCAATCAGGGTGCTTTCCACATCGGACCTAAAGTCATAAACATATGTAAAATCATAATCGGAATACCGGGAATAGAACTTCTTAAACTCATACTGAAGCTGCTTCGAGTTTTCACCAGAAAGCATCAGCATGTCGTCGCTTTCCGTTATATAATCCATGATATCGGTGCTGTCATCCACGGAAAAAACCGTTGAGTTTTTGGCAACCCTTGAGCCTTCTTTTAGGAAGTAATAAATGTAGCCTGCTTTCGGGGTGTAAACAAGCCTTTCCTGGCGCAGGATAAGCCCTGTAACACGGCTGTTGGTGGTATTATACCCCTCTTGTACCTCATAGATGGATATATGCTCTTTTGTAAAATAAATATATATATTAATGGAAATGTATATAAAGAGTATTAAGAAGATGATTATGCCGACATTTAATGTTCTGCGCCTTTTGAATTTTACAACCCTGCCGCTTTTACTCAAGCTTATGCCTCCATCAACCCGATACAATATGTACCGTTAACTTCCATTAAAATATATTATACTTAATAAAACAGGCGGTTACAAGTTATATATTTCAAATAACCATGCATAAAGACGGTAAATATGGAAAATATAAAAACAGAGATATTTCTCGGAATAGAAATAATAATAAATACAATACTAATAATTAGTCAGTTGAATGTCATGAAGGAGGTTTTTATATGAAAACATTAGATTATATTGCTTTGCTGCTGGTCGCAATCGGGGCAATCAATTGGGGCCTTATCGGGTTTTTTGAGTTCGATCTGGTAAGAGCCATCTTTGGAGAGATGACCCTGGTTACAAGGATCATATATGCCATTATAGGTATATCCGGACTGTATTCCCTGAGCTTTTTCGGAAGGCTTAGAAATGAAGAATAAGGAATCGGCATGAAATCAGAATATTGATTTAATATATAAAAGGCTCCGGTTTTTAACCTGAAGCCTTAATATATTATTTAGGTATTTTATTGTTAAGGTATATGTCAACCTGAGAATATGAAGCAAAAAACCGGGATATTAACAAATATCCTTTTACAAGGCCACTATTACATTCTTTTTCATATTCTCGGGGATTTGATCATAGTTCATGGAAACGCTCAAACACAGGTTGATATTGAACCGGTTTGAAATGGCTTCAATTTTATTAAACACTTGATTGATGTTGTCGTCATTGACATAACCAATTGTCAAGAAACTGTCCAGATAAATGGATTGAAGATCATGGTCACAAGAAATGATGCCGCACAGAAAACCCAGGAATTCATCGGAATTTTCAATCAGGTAATCTTTAACATTAATCAGCCTGATCTTATTTGAAAGCTCATACATGTGCTTGTTGTTTTTGTCAAGGTAAACTATACTGCCCTTTGCTGTTTTCACCTCGTTATTAACCTTTTCAAGCAGTATCTTTGTCTTTCCTTTTCCTTTTGAACCGGCAATTATCTGTATCATGGCAATCTCCTCCTTTTGATAAGCAGGCACCACATATGCAATGCCCTTTTATAACGCCTCTTTGTTGCTATAGTGTTAGTTTTATTATAGTATAAACGGACTATTAAAACAACTTATAAATCAATTCTACAAGCGTAGAATTTCACTCGGTTCCATTATTTTTCGTTACCAGGGACAGGAGTGCCGACATATCGGAATATAATGAGTCTGCATCACCGGCTTTCATTATAATTGATATGTACTCGGTGTTATTCTCATCCCTGGTCAGTAAAACCAGGCAGTTGCCCGCTCTATATGTAACTCCGGTTTTGCCTCCTATTACAGTAATGCCTTCCGGAGCCTGTTTATCGCCCCTGAGATATAGGTTTGTGGTGTTAAATGTCATCTGCTTTTCATTCTTATTCCTGTCCTTGTATACAGCGGTATATGAGCTTTGATTTATAATGTTCAGGAAGGTATCATACTGGATAAGCTCATTGAAAATGAGGTATACGTCATATACGGTCGTATAGTGGTTATCGTCATGAAGGCCATGGGAATTTGTAAAGTTGGTGTGCGATGCCCCCAGCTTTTTGGCTTCCGCGTTCATGAGCTTGACAAACTCTTCTTCAGTTCCACTCATATGCTCGGCTATGGCTATGCCCGCGTCATTTCCTGAATAAATCAGCAGGCAGTTTAGCAAAGCTTCCATGGAGATGACATCGCCCTCTTCAAATCCGCATACCTTGGCCCCGGGAACAGTAATATGCGAAGCGTTGTAGCTTATGGTCACGCTGTCGGTCAAGGCACCTTTCCTAAGGACAATCAAGGCGGTCATAAGCTTTGTAAGACTCGCCGGATATAACCTCTTATACGGAGATTTTGCATAAAGAGCCTCTTTGTTTGTCGCATCGCAAAGAAAAGCTGCTTCGGCACCGACCAGATCATCACCGGCATCAAACCCGCTTTCCGGAATGACAACGATTTTTTCGGCAAAAAAAGGATTTTCGGAAAGCTCAATACCTATGCTGATTTTCGCATTAGATATATGATCCTTATACGAAAAGAACCGGTCGGATGACTTACTGCAGCCTGAAAGCAGCAAAACAAATGATAATACTATTAAAAACAACCGTTTCTTCAATAACATCAACCCTTTACGATTTATACAGTTCTCTCCAATCCAAATCTCCGCGTTCCAGTGCCTTAATTAAAAGCTCTGCGGTTGCTAGGTTTGTGGCCAAAGGAACATTGTACCGGTCACAAAGGATAAAAATATTATTAACATCGGGGTCATGCGATTTGGGTGTCAGAGGATCTCTGAGAAATATAACCATGTCAATAAGATTATGCTCTATCTGGGTACAAAGCTGCTGTGTACCTCCAAGATGCCCGGCAAGATATTTATGAACTGTCAGGTTGGTGACTTCTTCTATCAATCTTCCGGTTGTACCGGTTGCGTACAAAGTATGCTTGCTTAATATACCCCGATAAGCTATACAGAAATTCTGCATCAGCTTCTTTTTGGCGTCATGAGCTATCATGGCAATATTCATGCAAAGCACCTCCTGTTCTATCTGGTTTGTTTCTTAGGCTGCAGCCGTATATTTAAAATAATGCCGATTGCGATCATGCTGCTTATAAGTGAGCTCAACCCCTGGCTTAGGAAGGGAAGAGGGATTCCCGTATTCGGCAGTATGGATGTAACCACGCCTATATTTATAAATGTCTGGAATGCAAACATCGCCCCTATTCCGGAAGCAATCAGCGTTCCCATTTTATCCGGTGCTTTTGCCGCGGTGGACAGGCAATGAAAGATTATGAAACCAAATAAAAGCAATATTATAACACATCCGATAAATCCGAATTCCTCTCCTGCAACGGAAAAGATGAAATCGCTTTCCGAAACGGGAACATGATTATATCCCCTGATGCCTGATGCGTCATCAGAAAAGAACTTGCCGACAAGCTGGCCGGAACCTATAGCCTGGATGGAGTTTTCCTGTTGGTACATTGTACCGGGATATTCCTCCGGGTGCAGGATGGACAGCACCCTTTGCTGTTGGTTGGGGCTCAGCAGCACCTGGTAATCCTGCTGGATATACCAGAACAGCCCTATCATCGCCGGAACACCGACTACAATTATCGGAATAATTATTTTCCAGCTTAGTCCGGCGGTAAACACCAATACGGCAAATATGGTCATAAGTACAATACTGGTTGATAAATCCGTCTGGGTCAATATAAGGTATGTGGGAATACCCATCAATACCAGCGATATTAACAAAAACAGTATATTGTTGATTCTGTGCTCGAACATGGTAAAGAGCTTGGCAAAGAATAAAATGATTATGATCTTCGTCAGCTCCGACGGCTGAAGCTCGAAGAATCTCAAATCAAGCCAACGTCGGGCATTGTGGTATTCAATGCCGTTTACTTTTACCATGACCAACAGGACCAGGTTAATAATATACAGCACAATATAAAACTGGCAGACAAAATGATAATCAATAAAGGATACAATAACGGCTATAAAAAGCCCGCCCATCAAACCAATCAGCTGCTTCTTGTAATCCTCGGGCCTGACTTGTTTGATCAGGAAGACACCAATAGCAATCAGAGTGGTGACTACAACAAGCAAGGATATATTGTATCTCTTTAAATCATATTTCTTAAAATTCAGCATCTGATAACGTCCTTATTTCTTCGAAGCCTTCATATCCTTAATCGGAATATTTGCAAACAAAGCCGGAACAGGTCCGTTGTGCAACTCGGACTCGGTCTGGGTTATCTTTATATCCAGCCCTTCCAGATCTATTTCAATATACTTTGAAATTACCGCGATAATATCGTTTTTTATCTGCTCCATAACCTCGGGTGAGCATCCCGCACGGTCAGAAACGAGGACCAGTTTCAACCTGTCTTTCGCAATGCTGCCGGTTCCTTTTTTCTTGAAGAAATCTGTCAAACGCATGATATACCTCCCTACTACTTCCTTCTGCCAAATAGCTTGCTGAAGAAAGAATTCCTTTCGTTAAGATTTAAGAAGGGTACCTCCTCACCGATCAGTCTTCTTGCTATGTTCATGTATGCCCGTCCCGCCAAGGAATCCGAGCCGACCAACGGTTCTCCCTGGTTGGTTGATATAACGATGTTTTCGTCATCCGGCACAATGCCGATAAGATCAATTGCCAGAACCTCGGTGACATCGTCACTTGACATCATGTCACCGCGTTTTACCATATCCATGCGGAGCCTATTGACAATCAGATAGGTTTCATGAATCTCGTTGGCTTCCAGTAAACCAATGATACGATCGGCATCCCTGACTGCTGATACTTCGGGAGTGGTAACTACTAATGCCTTGTCGGCACCGGCAATCGCATTACGGAATCCCTGCTCAATACCTGCCGGACAATCCATTAATATGTAATCAAATTCATCTCTCAGCTCATCGGCCAGCTTCTTCATCTGTTCGGGTGAAACTGCATTCTTGTCCCTGGTCTGAGCTGCAGGCAGCAGATAAAGGTTCGGATAACGCTTATCCTTGATTAAAGCGTTGCGGATACGGCAATTTCCTTCAATGACATCAACCAGATTGTAAACTATGCGGTTTTCCAACCCAAGGACAACATCCAGATTGCGCAGTCCGATATCGGTGTCAATCAGGACAACCTTTTTATCAAGCATAGCCAATCCGGTACCGACATTGGCAGTTGTTGTCGTTTTGCCAACGCCGCCCTTTCCAGATGTTACAACTATAACTTCTCCCATATAAATTATCCTCCAGTTCGTTTTTAAGGCTTTATCTAATAAATATCAAGCCGGTTTATAACCGCTTGTATATTACCCGGTATTTTATAGGGTTATAGCTTTATATCGTTTAATATACTCTTGTTCAGTGGCTCGATATATATATACCCGTCTTCCAGGAATGCGATCTTTGCTTCCTTCGTTTCATCCTTTACAGGCTTGTCCGGTGACCGTGCAATGGTATCCGCTATCCTGATCTGTGTCGGCCTCATATCCAAAGCCACTACAAATGCATTGGTATTGCCGCCGGCACCGGCATACGCATTGCCTCTTAAGGAGCCAAGCACAATTATATTTCCCTTGGATACCACCCTGGCTCCGTTGTTTACATCGCCAATAATAATCACACTGGTTTCAAACTCCAGAGAAGTGCCGGAACGCAGAATTCCCTTGTAAAACTGTCCGGTGGCGGATTCAATCTCCATGAGCTTCTGCTCGAGGGTTTTCTTAAAGAGCTCCTCGGTCTTAGGGTCATTGTCAATAATGCAGACTATCTGCATATCGGTATTATTACTTATTATATCCAAAATTTCCTTCTGTTCTTCATCAGACAGCTTTCTGCCCTCAAAGCTTATGGCCATCTTGGCTTTTTCAAAGAATTTCTTAGATTCCTTGAATTTTTTGGATACGATTTTTTTCAGCTCGTCAAATTCAATATCAGGGTCCAATACAACTACAATACCGTATTTATTCCCTTTAATAATTACAGAATTATTATCAGCTTTCATGGCTTACTCCCTAATACTGCATAGTGATATATTAATCTGAAAATGCGCTTATATCGTTCTCAGGAAGAACGGCTCCGCCGGTTGTCAGTTCTTCCGCGTCCGCAAGATTGAAATACAGCTTGTATATATCTCTTGCCGTTTCAGCTGCATTGCCCGAGGTATGGCCGTTGGGTATTACCACCGTAACGGCTATTTCAGGTTTCTCAAAAGGCGCAAATGATATGAACAAGGCATTGTTAGGCTTGCTGAGGCTGATCTGGGACGTACCGGTCTTTCCTGCGATTGTTATGGGGAAATCGCCATAAAGCTCGTATACGGAGCCTCTTTGCTCATTTGCGACCATATACATGCCCTTTCGGATGGTCTCCCATGTGGAGCTCTTTATCTCGGTCAGCTGCTTGTAAACCCTTGGCTCATTCCTAAGGATTGTCTTCCCGTCCTTCGCGATGATGCGGTCCAGCAGCGTCAGATAATAATTTGTTCCACCGTTGGCTATGGTGGTTACATATCTTGAAAGCTGAACCGGTGTAAACAGGTTGGTTCCCTGGCCGATGGTGGTACGGACCGTATCCTTGGTTGACAGGTTGGGCCTGGCCTCTCCTATCTCCACGCCCGATGTTGAATCCAGGCCGAACAGGGAGGCATACTTGTGAATAAGGCTCAAGCCGAGCTTTTCATTAAATTCGCCCTTGCTGTCCGTAGCAAGACGATATCCGATTTCATAGAAATAATAGTTGCAGGAAACCTTTATGGCGTTGGCCATGTCCACAGATCCATGGGAACGGGGATAAATGTGACATTTTGCAGGAAGGGTTATTTTATCGAAGATACCAAGGTCGAGTATCTTTTCGCTTGTGGTTACAACCCCTTCCTCAAGTCCTGCAACCGCCGTAACCATCTTGAATGTGGAGCCGGGAGCTATGAGCTGGGTTGTCGGGCGGTTCATCCACGGATCGGTTTTGTCCGTATAAAGCCAGTTATAATAAGCGGGATCAACCTTATTGGCCAGCTTGTTGTTGTCATAGCCGGGATAAGTAACCATGGCCAATATTTCACCCGTATTGACATCGTTAATGACAATCGATCCGCTGAACGGTTCCAGTGCCAGCATGGCTGGAGTTATCTCAAGGTTTTTTATCTTTTCCGTCATGAACTTATATGCCGACAAGGTCCCGTCTTCAAGCTTTTTAATATCATCTGCATTATATTCTAGCACACCTTGGGCAAATAATAAAAGACAAATTTCTGTTCCCGACAATTTATACGAAAACACCAAATACCGGTATATTTTTTTATTAAAAGTGCCATCATTATCCAAAACGTCCCATATATAATCCAGCAGCTTCCGGTACAACTCCTCGGAACTGAAGTATGTGTCGACTCCAAGCTTGGTCAGGTCCACATGGTTGTTCGCAAGGGCATATTGCAAAAAGCCGCTAAGCGGAGTTTTTCCGTTTTGATAAGAGCGAAGGGTCGCGTCATCCTTTTCAATGCTGTCGATTAATATTACGCCCTTGTCTACAAGTATGTCGTAGATATAATCAAGGTACTCCTCCATGTCGCCCGCCTTGTTGTTGGTTACCTCGTTGCCGGCAGCCAGGTAACCCTCAAGCTTCGAATAAACCTCATCCCTGGCGTCCCTGAATTTTGCATAAACCTGTTTTTCTATATCCTTTGCATCGTCGGATGCCAGCCTGTTGATGTCGATTATGTTGTTGTCTATTAATGCGTAGTAAACCTCGTATATGGGCGTGTATATCTTGCTGGCGCTCTCTCCCTTTGTGCCGTAGTCGAGGTTGGGCCTTATATGCTCCAGCAGTATGCCGGCTATTCTTCTTTCCAATATGTGATATGCGGCTTTCTGAAGATTCGCGTCAATCGTAAGGTATATGTCATTGCCTGCCACAGGCTCGGTCCTTTCAACGACCTCTACAACCTTGTTGTTCTCATTGACGGCAACGGTTTCACTGCCCTTTTTGCCGCTTAAGTATTCCTCGAATTCCTTTTCAATACCGGTTTTTCCAACTATATCGGTCGAGTTGTAATACTCCTCCTCAAGGCCCTCGTTAAGCTTTTCAAGCTCCTCGGCATTTATCAGTCCCGTATAGCCGAGAATATGGGAAAAATACATGCTGTCATAGTATATGCGCTTGGTTTCCTGCTTGATGTCGACTCCCGGAAGGTCCGCCATATTCTCCTTGATCATGGCCAGTGTGCCCTCCGATATATTGGAAGCCACCGTAATCTGCATGTATTTCGGATAGTTATTGAACAGGGCGTACCGGACACTCATTATTTTAAGGGTTTCTTCCACGGTATATTCGTCAGATATGCCGAACATCGGATATATGTTGGTTCCGTTCTTGAGGAAATCATATACGTCCTTTGCGGTCGCGTTCTTTTGGGCTTCCGTAAGCTCATTGTTCACAAGGGCATATGCATATACCTTTTTCTTGAAACGGGTTAGCGCGGAACCGGAAATGGTAAACTCAAATTCACCGTCTTCATTTTGAATTATATAGAAAGGGACATCGAGGGTGTCACCGTTTGCTTCTATTATCCGTATAAGCTTGTGGATTACGGCATTTCTCTGGTTATTTGATGTTATTAAAGAGCTGTCCTCCATGACAACCGAATAAGAAAGAGTGTTTGAAGCAAGCAGAATGCCGTTCCGGTCATAGATATTGCCCCTGGTGCTCTTAATCTCCCTGACTTCGGTGTCCCTGTATTCATATTCCTCGGCATAGGTGGGGCCTTCGACTATCTGTAAAACAAAAAGGCGGTGTATAAGTACTGCGAATAGAGCCAGGTATATGAATGCCAAGGGGAAAATCCTTGATTTCAGTATTCGTTTTAAACCGTCCAGGAAAATATCAAGCAAAGTTACTCCTCCTTGAATTCATTACGGTCTAAAGCATGGTTAATCATATGGAGCAGCTTGTACACAAGGATTGAAGCCGCAACGGTATATATAATTTCCGGAAGGATTATTTTTCGGAAATAATATGAAAAATCCAATTTGCCCCGTAATAAGAACTCGAATACATAATAAAGAAACTGGTATAAAAAGTCTGCCACCGCGGTAAAAACAAGCGGCAGCGTAAAATCGTCCTTTGAATAAATCCTGTTGGCAAAGCCCGTCAGGTAACCGATCAGCATCATTATCATGGCATAAACGCCAATTATATTGCCGAATAATATATCCACCAAAAGCCCTGAAAAGAAACCGAGAGTCATCCCGGTGATCCATCCTCTCATATACGCGCTTGATACCACAAGTATGATAAGCAGGTTCGGCATTGCTCCGGCAAGGTTGAAAAACCGGTATAGAGAGCTTTGAAGAACATAGAAAACGATAACTTCGACAAAATATATTAATATTCTAAGCAATAAGAAATATTTACTTCTCTTGTTCATTTTCGGAGACCTCTTCAGGGGGCTCGGTAAGCAGCGGTTCCTTTAATTCGGTTATTATGAGAACCTCGCTTAGCCGTTCAAAATCCACCGCCGGGATAAGATAGCCTTTTTTGGTCATGGTACTGGGGTCAAGCTCAATGCCGGTTACATATCCGATAAGTATTCCTTCAAGGAAATTCGGGCTTGTATGAGCTGTCACAATTTCATATCCCTCTTCAACCTCGGCATCCTTGCTTATGAATTCAACCCTAAGCTTTCCTTCCTCCATAAGCTTTAAGTCACCTTGGACGACGCATGTGTCAGAGGTCTTCAGGAACATGCCCCAAACAGCGCTTTTATCATCTATAATAGCCCGAACCTTCGAATGGTTGTAATAGCATTCGGTTATAATGCCGACAAGGCCATCACCGGCTATAACATTCATGCCTGCCGAAAGCCCGTCCCTTGTACCTTTGTCTATGGTAAACACATTGTACCAGTTGTTCGTATCCTTATCTATTATTCGTGCGGCAACCTTCGGGTAGTCTATATACTTTTGGTCAAGCTTGTACAACTCCCTAAGCTCGTCCAGTTCGTACTTGTTCTGCAGCAGAAGCTTGTTTTCGTAAGACAGTATGTCCACCTGCTCCTTAAGCCTTTTGTTTTCTTCAGCAAGCTCTTCTATGCTTTTCAGAGTCGCAAGCCCGTCGGAAATATATGTCCCGATTATGTTTATACCCTTCTGCATGGGTGTTATGGCGGAACCGACCGCGTTTCTGACCGGATATAAATACTTGTTAAACCGGAAAGAAATCAGGATCAGGACAAGGCACACAACCAGTCCTATGATAAGCCCATGCTTGGGTCTTAAGCGTATCTTTTCCCTACGTCTCATTACCGACACCCTAATCAATTAAATTCTTAACTCTCAATGAATCTGCCAGGGATGAAAGCGGTTCTTCGTCCATGATCCTGCGCAGGCCGTTGACCACCGTATTGGCCGGATCTTCGCAGATATTGACCTTAAGACCGGTTTCCTTGGAAATAAGGCCTTTTAGTTCGAATATGTTTGCTGAACCTCCCGTAACATATAAACCGCTGTCAATTATATCTGAAGCAATCTCGGGAGGAGTCCTTTCAAGGATTATGCGGATTGCATCGACTATTGAATACAGATGCTCTGCAATGGCTTCATATACGGTGCTGGAATGAATTTCCATAAGAACGGGAAGTCCGGTTACAACATCCCTGCCGTATACCTGTACGGACGCTTCAACCGTAGGAAGCGCGCTGGCAAGCTGTTTCTTTATGTTTTCGGCGGTTTTGTCCCCGATGTACAGGTTATGTTTTTTCTTTACCATGCCCTTGATGGACTCATCAAGCTTGTTCCCGCCTATCGGGATTAACTTGCTGAGTACTATGCCGCCCAGGGACAATATGGATACTTCGGTGGTATCCGCTCCAATGTCGACGATCATAACACCTCTGGCGGTCATTATCTCCAGGCCGGCACCCAATGCGTCGGCTACGGGCTTGTCGACTATCTTGACCCGCCCGACTTTCAGGCTCGACCTTGATATCAGTTCGTAAAAGGAACGGCGTTCAACCTCAGTTATATCTGTCGGCGTTGCCACAATATAATCTGCCGTGCCGGGCTTTTTGCCTCCGCTTAATTTCATCATAAAATGGACCAGAAGCGCGGTCATATTGGAAACATCGGCAATAACACCGCTTCTGACGGGATTGGACACCACAATGTTTGCAGGGGCCTTTTCATACATGTCATATGCTTCATTCCCAATGGCAATTATGGAGTTCCTGTCGGCAATGGCTATCATATTGCGCTCATCCAATACTATGCCCTGCCCTTTTCTGCATATTTTTATCGTGCTTGTGCCAAAATCGATACCATATGTTCTCTGAGCCATTATGTGAGTTCCTCCTATTAAGATGTCGCTATGAATATATGCCGCCTATAAAATCCCCTGTTCCTTCAGACTGATATATCTATTATCACCAATAATGATATGATCCATAAGTGTCAAACCTATTAAATTGCCGGCTTCCTTCATTCTCTTGGTTACCTGTATGTCCTCGGAGCTTGGGGAGGGGTCTCCGCTCGGGTGGTTATGAATCAGTATTATATTTACTGCGTCTTCCCTAAGTGCCTGTGCCAGGATTTCTCTTACCGGCACTATGGAAGCATTGATTGTACCGGTTGACATAACCGTGTCCTTTATAAACCTGTTTTTTGAATCCAGCATGACAAGAAGTACCTGCTCCCTTGACAGGTGCCGCAAATCCTGCATGTAATAATCAGCTATGCTTTTCGGCGTGGTGAATTTAAGCTTTTCCTTATGTACTTCCTTTGACATTCTCTTTGTCAGTTCCGTAAGGCACACCAGCTCGATGGCCTTCACCCTGCCGATTCCGGGTATCTGCCTTAATTCCTTTAATGTCAGGTAGTTAAGTCCTTTAAGTCCCGGAAAGCTGCTTGAGTAATTGAGTACATTCACCGCCAGATCAATGGCTCTTAGGTTCTTCGTCCCGGATCTCAGGATTACCGCCAAAAGCTCCGCGTCCGACAGGCTTCCGGGACCGTACATCTCACATTTTTCATATGGCCTTTCGGACACCGGGAGTTCCTTTACCGTCAAATGATTGTTTTTCAAAGCATCCTCCTTCTTCTCTCTCCAAGAAACCGGCAGGACCGCTTTAAAATGAATGCTAGATCTTTTTATATACAAATATTGATGCCAAAGCAAACAGTACGCTGGCCACCGTTATCTTGACCTTTATGCCGAAATGCACCGCCACAGCGCCAAGATCAAGGCTTACTACATTGCTGCCGTCAGCTTTTCCAATGGAAAAATCAATGCCGTAATTAAGCCAGGATAAGAAATCGACCTCCCTTACCAGATGTCCCACAAAGCTGCCCAACACTATTCCAGCAAGGATCAGCAGAAATAGAGCCCATTTGTTTTTACCAACATTTCTGGCCATAAAAATGCTCCTTATTATGTAAAATTATTAGCTTAATTTTAACATAAAATAATTTGATTGTATACAGTAATAAAGTAACTAAGGCGCAACTTATGTCAAATTATCTGTTGGTCAAAGGCTTACCAGTCCCTTTTCATAAAGCCTTTGCAGGGACTTTAAAATGCCGTATTTAGCGTGATGCCAGGTAAGTCCGCCCTGGAAGAAAACCGTGTACGGCGGCTTTATCGGGGCATCGGCCGAAAGCTCGATGGATGAGCCCTGGACAAAGGCGCCGGCTGCCATTATGACATCACAGTTATATCCAGGCATGGCCCAGGGAACAGGCGCAACAAAGCTGTCCACGGGAGCTGCCGCCTGGATGCCCTCACAAAACGCTATAACGGCTTCCTTGCTTCCTAATGTAACGGCCTGGATGATATCATACCTATCGTCAAATGAGCCGGGACGGACGCTGAATCCGAAATTCTCGTACAGCCTGGCGGCAAATATGGCTCCTTTAAGGGCACCGGATACAACCTGGGGCGCCAAAAACAAGCCCTGATAAAGGCTTTGGTTTAATCCCAGCGTTGCCCCAACTTCTTTGCCAAGGCCCGGAGCAGTAAGCCGGCAGGCGGCATTGTCCACATATTCGGTTTTACCTGTTATATATCCTCCTATAGGCGCAAGCCCGCCGCCCGGATTCTTAATGAGGGAGCCTACGCAAAGGTCGGCGCCGAAATCGGTAGGCTCGATGGTTTCAACGAACTCCCCGTAGCAGTTGTCAACCATGCATACCAGGTCGGGCTTGATATCCTTCATAAATGAAATCAGTTCACCAATCTGCTCCACCGACAATGTGGGCCTGTCCGCATATCCCTTAGACCTTTGGATAGTAACCATCCTGGTTTTCGGGCCGATGGCTTTCCTTATGCCGTCATAATCAATGCTTCCGTCAGGCAATAAATCAACCTGTTTATAGGTAATGCCGTACTCGGCAAGAGAACCTCTGGTTTTCTTTATGCCTATAACGCCCTCCAGGGTGTCATAGGGCTTTCCCACGGGGGATAAAAGCTCGTCCCCGGGCTTTAAGTTGCCGAACAGGGCGACGGTCAGCGCATGGGTGCCGCTGATAAGCTGGGGCCTTACCAGGGCGTCCTCAGCATGAAAAACATCGGCATATACCCTTTCCAAAGTATCCCTGCCGATATCGTTATAGCCGTACCCGGTTGTTGCGGCAAAATGAACGTCACTGACCCGGTTGTCCTGCATGGCCTTCAGTATTTTAAGCTGGTTATACTCTGCGGTTTTATCTATGGCCCGGAACCTGTCCTTAAGGTCTTCTTCTATTTTATAGCCAAGCTCAGCTAATTTCGGGTCAATGCCCATTTCAGAATAAAATGAGTTCAAATCAGATGCAATCACTTATAATCCTCCAAACCGGTCAAAGTAAATTATCCTTCGTTACTTAATGAATACAGCATAAAACTGCAAAATACCGAAGGCTATAATATCTGCCTTATCTCTTTCAGCATGTAATTTATGATTTCTTCGTCATTTGAATAGCTGTCCTTGTCTATCCAGATAACGTCCTTTTCACGCTTAAACCAGGTAATCTGCCTTTTTGCGTAATGCCTGGTATCTCTTTTTATAATTTCTATTGCCTCGTCCAGGGTGCGGTTTCCTTCAAGATATTCGATGATTTCCTTATAACCCAGGCCCTGCATGGAGACCATGTCCTTTGTGTACCCCATGTCCATGAGCCTTTTTACCTCTTCGACAAGACCCTTTTCTATCATTATGTCCACTCTTTTGTTGATATTTTCATAAAGCTTTTCCCTGTCCGTATTCAGTACAAAGTATTTATACGCGTAAGGGGATTCCTTTTGCCTCTGCTCTCTGTTGTGGGCTGATATGGGCTTGCCTGTAAGCCGTATATATTCCAGGGCGCGGATTACCCGCTTTATATTATGGGGATGTATTGCTTCCGCGCTTTCAGGGTCCACCGTCTTAAGCAGGAAATGGATGTATTGCGAACCCTTGATTGAGGCAATCTGCTCAAGCTCATTCCTGAATTCAATATCGGTCTCGCTTTCATCAAAGTCAATATCGTATAATACGGCCTGGATGTAGAATCCGGTTCCGCCTGTGAGTATGGGGGTTTTATTCCTTTGATGGATTTGTTCAATGTATCTTTTGGCATACTGCTTGAATATGAAAACATTAAAATCCTCATGGGGCTCGAATTCATCTATCAGGTAGTGCGGAACTCCGTCCATTTCATCCCGTGTGATTTTGGCGGTTCCGATATCCATGTATTTGTAAACCTGCATGGAATCGGCGGAAATAATCTCCCCGTCCACAGCCTTGGCAAGCTTTATTGACAAGGCTGTCTTTCCGACCGATGTTGGACCTGTTAAAATTATCAACGGTTTTTTGTTCATAGTACCCTCTTAAACTTCTTTTCAAGCTCGTACTGACTGATTGATATGATAACCGGCCTGCCGTGCGGGCAGTGATAAGGATTTTCCAGCGTCATCAATTCCTTTATCAGGGCTGCCGCTTCCTCCGTTGAAAATGAATGGTTTGCCTTTACCGCCGCCTTGCAGGCCATGGACGCGGTCTTTTCCAATATGGACTCAGGATTCGGTTTACGGACGGTCACCTCTTGGGTAAGCTCATCAACAAACTCCAGGAACAGTTCCTTGTCCGTAAGGCCGTACAAGTCAGCTGGAACGGCTCTTAAGGAATATTCGTTTCCTCCGAAATGCTCGATTTCATACCCGATTTTTCGCAGGATGTCCATATTATCATTAACCGCCTGCTGTTCCTTCAGGGACAGCGTCAAAACAACAGGCGGCAGCAGTATCTGGGATGAATGCCTGTCTTCCTTTGCGGCCGATACTATCCTTTCGTATAATACCTTCTCATGAGCCGCATGCTGGTCTATGATATAAAGCTCCTTGTTGTATTCAACAAGCCAGTAAGTGGAGAAAACCTGTCCGATTATCCTGTGGCTTGCCAGCGCCTGCCTTGATATGAAAGAGCCTTCACCGGTTACTTTGCCGTCCTTTTCCGGGAACAGCTCAATCTGTTCCATTACCTTTGGCTGTGACGCATTATCATCATACAGGGTATCCTTTTCTATTTCCGCTGCGTCATTGCTTTTCAGCTCACCGGCAATTGTCTCCAGCGCCTTGAGCTGATTCATACGGTTTTTCTCAAAGGGCTCGGGGAGTTTTACGGTATAACCGGTATTTGACGCGGTTTTTTTGCCGTCGTTTTCCTTATGCTCATTTGAAAGGATTACCTTCGGTATCAGCTCTTTTTGGGATAAGGCGTCTTTTACCAGGGTATACGTCATTTCGTATACCTGGTCTTGGTTGTTCAGCTTAAGCTCAAGCTTTTGCGGGTGCACATTCACATCAAGCAATGACGGTGTTATCTCGAAATAAAGCGACGTGAAGGGATATTTGTTCTGCATAAGGTATGGCCTGTATGCGTCTTCAATAGCCTTTACTATAATGCCGTTTCTGATATATCTGCCATTTATGAAGTAATTCTCATGGCTGCGGCTGCCCCTGCTTATTGCGGGCTTTCCGATATAACCCTTGATTTTGACATCATTTGCGGCATGCTCCGCATATATTAATTCCCTTACTATGTCTTTTCCGTAAATGCTGTAAAGAATGTCTTTTACATTGCCAGTACCTGAAGACTGGAGCTTCAGATTGCCGTTTACAATAAACCTGAAGGACACCTCCGGATGGGATACCATGAGGCGTTCAACCAAGTCGCTTACATAACCTGCTTCAGTTGCCGCGGTCTTTAGAAACTTCCGCCTTGCGGGAGTATTGTAGAATAAATTCCTTACAATAATTGTGGTGCCGGAAGGACAGCCGATTTCTTCAATATATTTTTCTTCTCCACCTTCGATTATATACCGGTAGCCGTTTAAGGATGAGGGCTCCTTTGTTATAAGCTCGACCTGGGATACCGCGGCTATGCTTGACAAGGCCTCACCGCGAAAGCCCAGGCTTTTGATGCTGAATAAATCGGCGGCGGAGCTTATCTTGCTGGTCGCATGGCGCATAAATGCCGTGGGAATATCATCCCTGGCTATTCCCGAGCCGTTATCGGTTACCCTTATAAGGCTTAACCCGCCTTCTTTTATTTCGACGGTTACGGCGGAAGCCCCGGCGTCCAGGGAGTTTTCAACCAACTCCTTAACGACCGCGCTTGGCCTTTCCACCACTTCCCCGGCGGCTATCTGGTTTATTGTATTTTCGTCCAGTATGTGTATTGACGGCATGGTTTCGCCCCTTCATGACAATGTATTATTGATATAGGTTTTTCTATATCCTGTCTTTAATCTTCTTTTGCAGTTGGTAAAGCTTGTTCAGTGCATCCAATGGCGTAAGCATTGTAATATCCATTTCCCTGATTTCAGTAATAATATCCTCGTTTCCCAGGAATGAGAACAGGGAAAGCTGTTCTGCAAATGTAGAACCATCTGCAGGGCTGCCTTTTTTGTCAACCGGCTTTGATTCTACAAATGTAGAAAGCGCCTTGGCTTTCACGGTGATATCGTTATCGCTTAGCTTTTCGGCTATCTGGTTGGCGCGCTTAATTACGGATTCCGGGACACCGGCAAGCTTGGCAACCTGTATGCCGTAGCTTTTATCGGCGCTTCCCTTGACGATCTTTCTAAGGAATATTATATCGTCACCCTGTTCCTTTACAGCTATGCGGTAGTTATTGACACCCTCAAGCTTGCCTTCCAGCTCGCTGAGTTCATGGTAATGGGTTGCGAAGAGGGTTTTGGCTCCAAGCAGGGATTTGTTGCTTATATGCTCTATTACCGCCCATGCTATGGAAAGACCGTCAAATGTGCTGGTTCCCCTGCCAATCTCATCCAGTATGAGCAGGCTGTTTTTCGTCGCGTTTCTAAGAATATTGGCAACCTCGGTCATTTCAACCATGAAGGTGCTTTGCCCGCCGGAAAGGTCGTCGGATGCTCCAACTCTTGTGAAAATCCTGTCCACAATGCCAATATCCGCGCTTTCCGCAGGAACAAAGCTTCCTATCTGGGCCATAAGGACAATCAACGCTGTCTGCCTCATATAGGTTGATTTTCCGGCCATGTTCGGGCCGGTTATTATGGATACACGGTTGGCTTCATTGTCAAGATACGTGTCATTGGCAACGAACATATCATTTGTGATTGTTCTTTCAACCACGGGATGTCGGCCGCTTTTAATTACTATCCTGCCCTCCGTGTTTATATCCGGACATACGTAGTTGTTTCTTTCCGCCACCAAGGCCAGTGAAGCAAACACATCAAGCTTGGCCACGGCTTTTGCGGTCTGCTGAATCCGCTTTACCTCAAGTCCGATCCGGTCCCGGATCTCGCAGAACAAATCATACTCCAGGGAAAACAGCTTGTCCTCGGCGCCAAGGATTATATCTTCCAGTTCCTTGAGCTTTTCCGTGGTATATCGCTCAGCGTTGGCCAGGGTCTGTTTTCTTATCCAGTCCTTTGGCACGAGATTCTTATAAGAATTGGTTACCTCCAGATAATAACCGAAGACCCGGTTGAACCTTACTCTGAGGTTCTTTATTCCGGTTGATTCCCTCTCCCTGTTTTCAAGCTCCATGAGCCAATCCTTGCCTTCGGTCTTGGCCCTTCTTAAGCGGTCGACCTCTTCACTATATCCATCCTTTATAATGCCGCCTTCCTTAATATTAACCGGAGGATCGTCATTAATGGAGTTGCTTATAAGCTCATATAAATCGGACAAATCGTCCAACTCGTCATAAATTTCTTTTATAAGCCTGCAGTCCATATGCCGGATAAGGAACTTGATATGCGGAAGCATTTCCAGGGAGTTTTTAAATGCGATCAAATCCCTGGGGTTGGCGCTTTTATAGCTTATCTTGCCCATAAGCCTTTCCAAATCATATATCGAACCGAGATATTCCCGGATTTCTTCCCTCGTAATCATGTTTTCCTTGAGCATTTTTACGGCATCCAGCCGTTGCGTTATCATTGCATAATCAATCAAAGGCTGTTCAAGCCAGCTTCGAAGCAGCCTGGCACCCATGGCGGTTTTAGTCTTGTCAAGAACCCACAGCAGGGAGCCTCTTTTTTGCTTGTCCCGTATTGTCTCGGTAAGCTCAAGATTTCGTATGGTGGTACTGTCAAGAAGCATGTACCTGTCATAAGTATACGGCGTAATCTTTATTATATGGGTTAATGCGGTTTTTTGGGTTTCCCTCAGGAAGAGCATTATGCTTCCCGCGGCGATTGTGCCGATCGTATAATCTTTGAGCCCAATACCGTCAAGATTCCCAACCTTAAAATGCTCCATCAAAGCCCTGACACACAACGTGTCGTCAAAATACCAGGGCTCCAGGGGAGATATTGCAATATTGTATGCGGACCTTAATGCTTCAACATCTATGCCGGAAACCAGGAACGAATCGTTGCAGATGATTTCCGAGGGCGACCATTTATAAATCTCGTCCAGCAGCCTGCGGTCCTCGTCTATTTCAGTAACATAATAATCACCGGTAGTAACGTCGACTATCGAGATTCCGTATGTGTCAACCGTATGCACGATGCTCATAAGATAGTTGTTCCTTGTTTCATCCAGTGCCTGGGTATTGAGATTCGTGCCCGGGCTTACAATTCTGATTACATCTCTTTTTACCAGGCCCTTGGCCAGCTTAGGGTCCTCCACCTGTTCGCAGATGGCTACGCGGTACCCGCGGGAAATCAGCTTGCTGAGATAATTGTCAACAGCATGATAAGGCACTCCGCACATGGGTGCCCGTTCGTCATTGCCGATATTTTTGCCGGTAAGAGCTATCTCCAGTTCCTTAGAGCATATTTTCGCATCCTCAAAAAACATTTCGTAAAAGTCTCCCAAGCGGTAAAACAGGATGCAGTCTTTATATTGCTCTTTTATCTCCATATATTGCTGCATTAATGGGGTCAGGTTTGTCATTGCCGTTATGTCCTTTCGTATGTATCTTGTATTACGTATCGTAGGTTATGTCATCCAAAAGGTTTTCTCCGTCGGCCGCAGAGGTAGCCAGCTTGTCACAGCGTTCATTCTGCGGATGCCCGTCATGGCCTCTCACCCATACAAATTCAACCTCATGGGGTTCCATGGCCTTGAGCAGGCGCTTCCAAAGGTCTACATTCTTAACCGGCTGGTTCTGCCCTCTTTTCCAGCCCTTCTTTATCCATTCATCCAGCCAGTGCTCGGTAAAAGCCTTGACCAGATACTGCGAGTCGGAGTACAAGGTTACCCGGCAAGGCCTGGTAAGAGCTTCAAGCCCAACGATGGCCGCCATAAGCTCCATCCGGTTGTTGGTGGTTTTCCTGTATCCGCCGCTGTATTCCCTGACATGCAGGACGCCCTTTGAGTCAACATATTCGATAATAGTACCGTATCCGCCGGGACCCTCGGGATTGCCCCTGGCCGCCCCATCCGTGTATATGTTTACTTTCGCAAGCATGATGCCTCCTGATAAGCGTTTATTATTCGAGTACTTTCCACTCACCCGTCCTTAAGTATTCGTCAGCGGCTTCCTCCGCCTCTTTTATGATACTCTCCGAGTATCCCATCAGCTTAAGCAGCTTGATGGCATTTTTAGTTACCGCCCTGTTCCTATACAGCTTGTAATCGAATAAAACCCTGTCGCCTTCTATTTTCTCCCTGAAATGATAATTGGAATAACAGTTTTCAAGGATGTATGTCAGCTCGATATCATGGGTGGCCGCAAAACAAAGGGCATTTTCATCCGAAAGTGAAGCAAGAATCCTTGAGGATGCGGCTATCCTTTCCAGGGTGTTTGTGCCGCGGAGCACCTCGTCAATAAAGCAGAGCATCGGGTATTTCCCCTTTGTATTATTGAGGATCCGCTTCAGGGATTTTATTTCCACGATAAAATAGCTTTCATTATTTAATATGCTGTCCGTAAGCGCCATTGAGGAGTATATTACAAAATAGTTGGATTCAAACCTGCGGCTTAAGGACGTATAGATGGTCTGGGAAAGTATCTGGTTTACCGCCAGGGATTTAATGAATGTGGATTTTCCCGATGCATTTGATCCGGTAATAAGGGTGCATCTGTCCTCGGTTATTGAGTTTGGTACCGCATTTTCAATCAGCGGATGATACACATCGGTTACGGAAAGCCGTGGTTTTTGATTATTGCAATGATAAAGCTTCGGGATGCAATAATAATCGACTGTTTCCCTGAAGGATGCGGCTGCTGTCATGCTGTCCAGGAATCCCACGGTTTTAAATAACCTGAACATGGCTTCCCGGTTTTTCTTAAAGAAGCCGATCATGTTATTGAACTTTATTAGGTCATGATGTGTTGTCATGCGGTAATAATCCAGCAAAATCTCAAAAGGATTGCCGCTTATGTTTCTTGCAACAACGATTGAGGAGCCCCTCTTATACCGTTTAAAAGCCTTCAGGTCGTCGGCAAGGCGGTTCTTATACTCCATAAGCTCGGGTATATCAAGTTTCAGCAGCTTTTCCGAGGCGTCCAGCAGCCTGAGCTGAAATGATATGATTAAAAGGTAGTTCTCAAGATCGGTCTTATACCTTAAGTACGTAACAATATTAAATATCGAAAAGAATAATAAAAGCCCAACACCGACAGCAGGATTTATGAATATTAAAGCAAAGGAAAATAATACGCACAGGATTGACAGGTAATGCGGCAGGTTGCTTTTTGGTTCCTTATTGCAAAGCTTGTCCGCATATTCAAATGCCGATATTCTTCTTAGCTTTCCTATCTTTAAAAGTTTTTCCTGTACCTTCAGTCTTGCTGCTTCATCCCTCTGAAAGAACTCCATCAACCGGTTTCTTTCTTCAAGCTCGGCGGGATCAAAGCACGGTTTGCGAAGCAGGGCATATAAATACTCTTCACCAAGGGAGCTTTGGGTATTGTTGATTCTTTGGTATATTTCGTCCATGTCCAGGTCATTCCAGGTTATGTCGTCAATATCCGTATAATCTTCCTTCTGCGTCAGGTAATAGGCCTTCACAACCTCCATTTTTTCAGAGGTGTAATCAGATTCAGGTACCGTTCCCCATTCCCTTTTCAATCGTTCTATATAATGCTTTCTCTGCATATGGCCGTTAGCTGCATAATAGATTAACAGGCCTATGGTAACTGCCAATAAATAAAAAATCAGGTCCATGATGTGCTCCCAACCTTGTACTAAAGCTAATATTAATTGTATAATATCAAAATTGGTTTGTCCACATCGGTTATAAAGAAGTTGAGCCATAGTTAAGAACTATGGCTCTGTAATATATTGAAATGGATATCTAATTATATTCAATCCATATAGGATATAATTCAGATTCGTCAGTCATTAATAATTCTTACGCACTTGACAGGTGTTCTGTAGAATGCGTTGGATATCTTGATGCCGTCCTTCCTGTTGCTGGCGTGTATTATCTTGTTGTTGCCAATATATATTGCCACATGGTTTATATATGACTTGCTGCCGTAGAATATAAGGTCGCCGGGCTTTAACTGTGAAGTCGATATGGTTGTGCCCCTGCTGTATTTAGCCTGGTCTCTGGATGTTCTTGGCAGTGAGTAACCGAATTCACCGAATACCGCCTGTACAAATCCCGAGCAGTCGACACCCTTGTTTTTCTTTAGATTGTTAATGCCTGAGCCTCCCCAAACATATCTGTAACCGAGGAACTTCTTGGCATAATTTACTATGTTGGCTCTCTTATTCGAGACTCCTGTTCCGTATGTTAATTCTTCAATTGTATAAGCCTGTGCGAGCTTATATGACAAATCGACATACTCCTTTGCGACATAACCGACGGTACCCTCTTCGGAATCGTCACCGTCAAGACTTACCTTAACCCATTTGTTGATTTCCTCACCGTATGTTACAACCAACGGATCAAGAACAAGTATCTCTTCACCGGGTGCTATAAAGTCAATTATGTTGTCGTCGCTTATGGACGGATCCTTTCTGACGCGCAGGCGGCCTTCTCCGTTGAATGTAGCCACATGGATTGCAATCTCCAATGCAAGCTTCGAAGCTTCAGGCCCTGTTATAAGATATTCGCTCTTGACATATCCTGTTACTTTACCGGATTTAACTTTCGTCCAGCCGTTATTGTCGGGCTCAAGAATCTCACAGCCTGAATGCCTCGGCATTTTTCCGAGTATTGTTGCATTGGAATTGGGTTCCTTGCGGATTAAAAGATTTGTTTCAACATTGGCAATTCCGATATTGTTGAATCCGGGAATAGGAGTAGAATCCAATGACATAGCGGACACATTCTGATTATCTGATGAAGCCCCGTCTGTCACCGGAGCAATGTCTATACCTGTTATATCATAAATGAAACCTGCAACCGCATGTTCGGTAGCCATTGCAGGGGTGGAACTTGCAAGATATACAATTATTCCGAGAAAACTTGCCAGGTAATACTTCAAGGGCTTACGTTTCATGTTGTAAAGTCCTCCGATGATACTTGTATTATTCAATGGTCATTAAACCGGGTAAATCCAGGTAATGAATAGTATTAACGAAATTGTTACATAATTATTAAATGTATTACGGGAATATTATAGCAAAGTAGTGCATTCTTGTCAACAATATGTCAAAAATTTTTCAGTTTTCAGCGTTATTAACAAAATCATATGATTTTATAGGACCTATGAACTATAAAAACCGTCTATTACAATTAAAAATATTAAACTGATTGTAATAGACGGTTTTATGAAATCAATATTTTTTAACAATGATTTAAAAAATTATATAATTATGCATACCAGTGCACCACTGCTGTCATTTATTATCTTCTGCATTGTTTCCTGAAGCTTAAGCCTGCTGTCATCAGTAAGCTTGTTTATCTTGCTGTTGATTCCGTCCTCAACCAGTTGGCGGATGGACTTGCCGAATATATTGGTTTCCCAAATGCCTTCGGGGTTGGTCCGGGCGTTTTCGTTGATATAATTAATCAAATCCTTAGCCTGTTCCTCGGTGCCGACGATGGGAGCGACCTCGGTCATGATTTCTGCACGGATCATATGAATGGACGGAGCGCTGGCCTTGATTTTCACGCCGTATTTGCTGCCATGCTTCATGATCTCCGGCTCTTCTATGCATATTTCATCCTTAAGCGGTGAAACAATGCCATAACCGCTGCTTTTAACCTGCGTAACCGCCTGGGAGACCATATCGAATTCCGATTTTTTGCCGGCAAGCTCCTTTATGGTTGCAATAAGCTGGTATTCACCGCTTATGGGCACACCGATCAAGTCGCTCATAATCTTGTAATAATACTCGTCGTCAAATTCCACATTAACTGTTACCGCGCCTGTCTGCATATCTAGCTTCTCTGCCTTGAAACGTTTGACATATTCGCTGTCGGTTCCCAACCTGTCTTCGTTAACGTCCTTGATGCGGCTGATGTTTTGGAACAGTGACTTAACAGAAGCAATCAAATCCTTCTTCAGCCAGTGGTCCGCAGGAAGTATCTCGGCCCATTTTGGCATGTAGAAATTAATTTCTGAAATCGGAAATACGGACAGGACGTTTTCCATTATGTGATGAATGTCTTCTTTTCTTAACTGTTCACAGTTTAAAGGAATGACGGTTACGTCGTACCTCTGGGCGATTTCTTCAGCGATTCGCAGGGTATCATTTGAATATGGCTTGCTGGTATTCAGTATTACAATGAACGGTTTTCCAAGCCGCTTTAACTCTTCTATGGTTTTTTCCTCCGGAGCCATGTAATTGGTTCTCGGTATTTCACCGAAGCTTCCGTCCGTTGTAACGACTATGCCTATGGTTGAATGGTCGTTAATTACCTTCCTGGTTCCGATTTCCGCCGCCTGGGTAAAAGGAATCTCATAGTCGAACCAAGGGGTTTTTACCATGCGTTCATGGTCGTTTTCAATATGCCCTGATGCTCCTTCAACCATATAGCCTACGCAGTCAATCAGGCGTATTTTAACCTTTGTTTCATCGTTCAGCGATATTTCGGCCGCTTCTTTGGGTATGAACTTCGGTTCGGTTGTCATGATGGTTTTGCCCGCAGCGGCCTGGGGCAACTCGTCTATTGCCCTTTCCCGGCTGTGGACATCCTCAATACCCGGTATGACCAGGAGATCCATGAATCTCTTTATAAAGGTGGACTTTCCTGTTCTGACCGGCCCTACCACACCTATGTATATTTCACCGCCTGTCCTAGCTTGGATATCATTATAAATATCAAACTGCCCTAACATATGCTAACCTCCTATTGTTATAGTTAAAGATATGCTGGGCAGTAAAAATCTATGATACCGTATATGTACTTGTTGTACCAATAATTTTGATTATTTTACTCTTCCGAATTTATTAACGGGGAATAACCTGAATACGACCTTGCCCTCCACATGGCTTAGATCAATCAGGCCAAAGGTTCTGCTGTCCTTGCTTTTCTCGCGGTTGTCACCCATTACAAAGAGCTGGTTCTCTCCCACCGTAACGGGAAGCTCAAAACTGTCCCTGAAGGTTAGCCCCTTAACATAAGGCTCGTCAAGCATTTCTCCGTTCAGGTAGACATGACCGTCAGCAATATCTATTACATCACCCGGAGTCCCGATTACGCGCTTGACCAGCCTGTTCCTTCTTTCGTTTTCGCTCCTTTTAAACGGGTTCATGTTCCCCAGTGAACGTAAAAATTCCTGCGGAAATGAGCCTATTTCCCTTTCCTGGTAAAAGACAATTATATCCCCGGTCCTGGGCTGCCTGTTTCTGTATGCCAGCCGGTTTATAACCAGGGTCTGGTTCTCATACAGGGTATCCTGCATCGAAACCTCTTTTACGGTAGCCAGTGACAACACCTGGCTGTTAATCAGGGTCGAAATAAACAGGGCGGCTGCGACAAGCAGTATCCAGCTTAGGATTTCCTTTAATATTGGATTCATCTTCTTATTAGTCCCAGTCAAGTGTGCTGTATTCCTTTCGCTTATCTCTTACAAGCAGGTCGGCAACCGCATCCTGAGGGGATTTTCCTTCAAACAAAACGAGGTTGACCTGCTCGACAATAGGCATTTCAACGTTATATTTCCTGGCAAGGGCAAGTGCCGCTTTGGCGGTATTGACACCTTCGATAACCTGGTTGACCATTTTTGATACCTCATCCAGGGGATATCCCTGTCCAATCAATACGCCGGCATTCCTGTTCCGGCTGTGCCTTGAAGTACAGGTAACAAACAGGTCACCCATTCCCGAAAGACCTGAAAATGTTTCCATGTATCCGCCCATGGCAACTCCCAGCCGGCTGATTTCGGCCATGCCGCGGGTTATCAGGGCCGCTTTCGTGTTGTCACCAAGCCCCAATCCGTCGATTACACCGGCGGCAAGGGCTATAACGTTCTTTAAGGCTCCACCAAGCTCTATGCCAATCATGTCAGGGCTTGTATAAACCCTGAAAACCTCATTCATGAAAACATCCTGAATAAAATGGGCCGTTTCTTTGCAGTGTGAGCCTACAACGATTGTGGTGGGGATTCTCCTGCTTACCTCTTCCGCATGGCTCGGTCCGGAAAGCACGGCCACCTTGGCCTGAGGGATTTCCTGACTTATTACTTCTGCAAGCGTAAGCAATGTCCCGTTTTCCAAGCCCTTTGATACATTGACGATTATCTGTCCTTCCTTTATGAACGGAGCCACCTCTTTTGCAGTCGCACGGATGTAAGGCGAAGCAACCGCCATAACAATCAGATCCTTATCCGTACAGGCCTCCTTAAGGTCGAGGGTTATTTTTACATCCTTCGGAAGCCTTGCCCCTGGAAGGTTTTTAATATTGTCCCTGGATTCGTCCAGTTCCTTTGCTTCCCTTTCAAGCTTCGACCACATGGTAACATCGTGGCCGTTGTCGCATAACAGGATGGCCAAAGCCGTTCCCCATGTTCCTGCACCCAGTATCCCAATCTTAACCATGAAATACCTCCTTATTTATCAATCTTTACTCTTTGCCCAAGCTTGTTCTCAGTTCCGTTAATCAAACGCTTGATATTTGATCTATGCTTGATGAATGCCAATACGGTATAAGCCAATGACACAAAAAGCATATGTAAATCACCGGGATTGCGGATGGCTATCCATGTCGGTATGAATATGGAAATCAACAGGGAACCGACGGATACATATCTCGTGACGGCAACAGCTATAGCAAATATGGGAAGGCCGAAAGGCAGAATAAGCGGATCGATGGCCAGTATTGCACCGGCTGTGGCCGCGATGCCCTTGCCGCCCTTAAATTTCATCCAAAACGGATAATTATGCCCAAGCACTACACCCAGGCCGGTATAAAGCTCAAGGAGCCTGACCCTTTCAAGCTCCGGGAAAACCAGGTATCTTATCAATAAAACAGGTATAACGGCCTTAAGCATGTCACCAAGAAGAGTAAGCAGGCCTGCCTTGGCGCCCAGTGTTCTGAGCGCGTTTGTCGTGCCGGAGCTTTTGCTGCCGTATTGTCTTATATCGATTTTCTTCGCTTTACCGATAAAAAAGCCGGTATTGAAACAACCGAATGCATATCCAAGCAATAAGCAAATTATGATATTTGCAGCAGACATGTCAGCTCTCCTTTCGCTCTCTTATGATGAATCTTAAGGAAGTCCCGGCAAATCCGAAAGCTTCTCGTATTTTGTTTTCAATATACCTGGTGTATGAAAAATGCATCAGGCTCTTGTCATTGACGAAAATAACGAACGTAGGGGGCTTTACCGCCACCTGTGTAATGTAATAAAGTCTTAACTGCTTTCCCTTGTCCGACGGAGGCTGCTGAAGTGATGTGGCTTCAGCCAATATCTCATTTAAAACGCCCGTCGCTATCCTAAGGTTTTGATATTGGATTACTTTTTCGATTATATCAAAAAGCTTATTAAGCCTTTGGCCGGTCACCGCGGATATGAACGTAACCTCCGCATACGTGGCAAATGAAAGGATATTCTTTATGTCACGGGTATATTTATTGACGGTTTTGCTGTCCTTCCTGATCAAATCCCATTTGTTGACGGCTATAATAAGCCCCTTGCCCCTGTCATGGGCTATGCCAGCGATTTTGGCGTCCTGTTCGGTAACCCCTTCGGTGGCGTCTATGACAAGCACCACCACATCGGAACGCTCTATGGCGGCCACGGTACGGACAATACTGAAGCGCTCCAGGCTTTCCTTTATCCTGCTTTTTCTTCTTAGTCCGGCTGTGTCAATGAGCACGTATTCCTTCTTGTTCCTGCGGACCGGCGTATCTATCGCGTCCCTGGTGGTGCCGGCTATATCTGATACAATAACGCGCTTTTCACCGACAAGCTTGTTGACGATTGAGGATTTGCCCACATTGGGCTTTCCCACTATGGCAATTCTCGGGCGGTCGTCATCCGCTTCGGCATTAGCCCTGGTGTCAAAATACTTCACCACTTCGTCAAGCATGTCTCCGAAGCCCAGCTTTGAAGCCGCAGAAATCGGATGGGGATCCCCGATGCCGAGGTTGTAGAACTCATATACATCGGGCATGAGCCTTTCAAAGTTATCCACCTTGTTTACCACCAGGACAATAGGCTTCCCGCTGCGCCTGAGCATGTCGGCCACCTTTGTATCCGCGTCAACAAGCCCTTGCCGCACATCGACCAGGAAAATGATGACGTCCGCGGAATTTATGGCCAATTCCGCCTGCTCGCGCATGTAGGAAAGCATTTCATCCCTGCTGTCCGGTTCTATTCCGCCGGTATCTATTATTGTAAATTGAGTGTTCAGCCACGTGACATCGGCATAAATCCTGTCCCGGGTAACGCCGGGTATATCATCGACAATCGATATCCTTTCGCCGGCCAGGGCGTTGAATAATGTTGATTTACCTACATTGGGCCTGCCAATGATTGCAACAATCGGTTTCTTCATAGTATCTCCCTTGCTTTCCAGATGTAAATGGGTCTAATAATTCAATACCGCATCCAGAAAAGACCGTCCATCAGATTTTACAATACAGATTTTGGTTTGTAAAGCGTTTTCAATGTCATCAACCGTTACGTCGTCAAGCAGCACGGTTTCGCCATGGCGAAGCAGGACCTCGGGAAGCAGCAGGCAATCACCCAGGTTTTTGCCCTTAAGCTGGTTAATAATATCGGTACCGGTCAAAAGTCCCGCAACGGTTATGTTATCTCCGAAATAATCATTTATTATAGTATATATATAAAGATTTATATTAGGGAACATACCTGTTATTTCTTTTGCCATCTGTTCTAAAAACGGTGCGGCAAGAACACCTGTGGCTATGGATAATTTCTTGGCTCTGCCGTCACCCTTTGTGTTTTTCAAGCTTAAGCGAAACTCATCCATAAATGACCGCACAAGTCCCACCCCGTTTTCAATCTGCGGGTATCCCTCATAGGACTGCTCGTCTGGTATGGGAAGCCCCGCCTTTATATACCATTCGTCAGCACAATAAATAAACCTTGTTCCATAATGGTTAAGGAAAATATTCTGCCAGCGGCGGACGGTTTCAATTACCTCGACGGCATCTTCACGGGTGAACGGTTCAAGAGGGATCAGTTTCTCCCTGTATTTTGTAAGCCCCACGGGCACAACCGAAACGCTTTTCATCTCGGGAAGCAGCGCGGCAAGGTCATGAATGGTTTTCTCAAGCTCCTCCTTGTCATTCCAACCCTTGCAGAGCACAATCTGTCCGTTTAGCTCAATGCCTGCTTCTTTAAGTTTGTACATCTTTGAAAGGGAACTGCCCGCAAACCGGTTGTTAAGCATCCTGCATCTGAGCTCTTCATTTGTGGTATGGATTGATATGTTAATTGGAGACAGCTTGTAAAATATTATCCGGTCGAGTTCTTCATCGCTTAAGTTGGTCAATGTAATATAATTTCCCTGAAGAAATGAGAGCCTTGCGTCGTCATCCTTAAAATACAGGGTTTCCCTCATATTCGGGGGCATCTGGTCAATGAAGCAGAAAATGCATTTATTCCTGCAGGACTTGTAAGAGTCCATCAGGCCTTCTTCGAATACCAGGCCCAAATCGTCATCATAGTCCTTTTCTATTTCAAACTCCCATTCTTCACCGTCGGACTTTTGTATCAGGACGGTTATGAATTCATCCTTTACCAGGTAATGATAATCAAGAACGTCCCTAATTTCAGTGCCGTTTATGGAAACGAGACGGTCACCTGCGGCTATTCCAAGCTCCTCCGCTATGCTTCCCGATTCAACGGTTTGTATTACATGTGATTTATTCTTCATAAATATCTCCAATCTGCCATTACGCTAATCCTTGATGGCAAGAAATGCGGCGAGGCTGCCGCGCTTTCCGCCCGTTTTTCTGTGGGAGAACAGAATTTCATGGTTGCATGCGGTGCAAACCCCGCTGATATGGATGTTTTCATGCTTAAGACCCGCCTTAAGCAGCAGCCTTCGGTTTGCCTCCCAAAGATCAAGCCGGTATTTGCCGCCGCCTTTGTTTAAAAGAACGGGGTTATTGCCGTCTTCAACCATTATATTATTTATTTCCTTGAACCTATCAGCCACGTCTTTGCCGACCTCATAGCAACCGGCGCATATGGAAGGACCGATGACCGATACTATATCCTCCGGGTTGCTGCCGAAGGCCTTGTTCATCTCATAAACGGTTTTCGGGCCAATCCGGCCTGCTGTTCCCTTCCATCCCGCGTGGGAAAGGCCGATTGCCTTCCGAACGGGATCGACGAAGAAAATTGGAACACAATCGGCATACCTGGTGACCAGTGTTACCCCGGGCGTGTTTGTTATCAGGCCGTCTATTTCCGAGTAATCCCTCGGATTAATAAACCCTTTGCCCCTGTCAACGAAATTAACCAGGCGGATATTGGTTTTATGGACCTGATCCGAGAATACCATGGATTCCGGCTCGACACCGATGCTCTCCGCTATTCGGATGAAATTCTCCTTAATTTTTTCCGGATCATCCTGGTAAGGTGACGAGCCCGAAGCAAGATTTAATGAAGAAAACATACCGGAGCTCACACCGCCCAACTTGGTTGAAAAAGCATGGATTATGAAGGGTATGTTCTTTAACGGCAGGAATTCCAGGTAAGGCACCCTGCCGGAATTATTAAGCCTTGTAATATGGTTTTCTATCAACATAATGCCTGCCTTCCTATAATATGCCTTCAAATGCGTTCTTAATCAGCGTATATTCATTGTCAAGTATTAATACCGTATCAAAACGGCACGGGGTTTCCAGGGAAAGCTTGTGATAATTTAAATAGCCAAGTGCCGTCCGGACTATTCTCCTTCTTTTCCTGGTATCCACCGCCTCGGACGGGAAACCGTATCCGCTTCCCGAGCGGTATTTAACCTCGATAAAGCAAAGATATCCGTCGGATTCTCCGATTATATCGATCTCTCCGGCCTTGTTTCGGAAATTCATATCCAGTATTTTATATCCCTGCCCGGCAAGAAATTCTGCGGCACTGTGTTCGTACCTTGAGCCTACCTCTCTTTTGTTCAAAAATCTTCATCCTTTAACCAAGTATTTTCTCTTTTATTTTATCCATCCTGTCTACAAATACAAGGATTTCGGCAACAATTTCATACAGCTCGGGCGGAATGTACGAACCAAGCTCCATTTTTGAAAGGGTTTCCGCCAACGCTTCGTCCTTATGAACGGGAATATCGGCTTCATGGGCCTTTTCTATGATTTTTTCAGCAAGATAGCCCTTTCCCGAGGCGATAATTTTAGGCGCTGTTTCCGCCGGGTCATAGGACAGGGCTACGGCTGTTTTTTTCATGTCCGGATTTTTACCGGTCCCATTATTCCTGTTAACCTGTTTCATTGCCATCCTCCGTTATTTGCTGTTTAAAGTATTAACTGCCATTATATGGTTATTCTGCCTTAATGCATTTTATTATGCCGTTATTCTACTGTCCGAAGGATAAGCCGTCATCAATCCAGGTAGTTTTTAATGAAGCTCATCCTGTGAATGGGCGTGGGTCCAAGCCTTTTTATCGCATCAATATGCTGTTTTGAACCGTAACCCTTGTTTTCCGCGAAGCCATAGCCGGGAAAAACCTGTTCATAGGCCACCATCAGTCTGTCCCTGGTAACCTTGGCAATAATGCTGGCCGCGGCTATCGTATAACTTTTTGCATCCCCCTTGATGATGGGGACCTGTGGGACGGATATTCCTGGTATTTTTACAGCATCAGTTAATATTATATCCGGTTTAACAGTTAGATTGCCTATGGCCTGCCTCATGGCCTCATAGGTTGCCTGGAGTATATTTATCTCGTCTATTTTATGCGGAGGAACACTGCCTATGCCATATGATACGGCTTGAGACAGAATTTCATCATAAAGCTCCTCACGTTTTTTTTCGGATAATTTCTTGGAATCATTAATATATGGAATCCTGCAGTCTTTTGGAAGGATAACCGCCGCTGCGACCACGGGGCCCGCAAACGGGCCTCTTCCCACCTCGTCCATACCGCAGATATATGTACAATCAGCGTATTGCCTTTCAAATGATTTCATTCCGTCAATACGCTCAAGCTCTTTTTCGTATTCCAAAAGCTTTGACCGGTACTGCCTGCATATTCCCGCAACACCGCTTCTTTCATCCGAGCCGTACCGTTCAAGCAGTTCAGGTAAATCCTCAATTGCTGCCGACATGAACCTGTTTCTTATCTCGGAAATCTTCTCTAAAGTATTCTCATTCCCGTTTTTCAACTGTATGCACATCCTTGTGGTTTATTTAAAACCGGTAAAAAAGCTTTAAACCGGTAACGCTTCATAGTCCTGCGGAAACTCCAGGGTTATCCCTCCAAGCCTGGCATTTCGAAAATCATCAAGCAGGATGCCGGCAGCTCTGTCTATATCCGGCTCTCCGCCCTTCATTAAGCAGGAACGCTTAATGGCAATCCGTTCCAGGACCGGAACACAGTCCCTAAGCTCGTTCAAATTCCCGGGAACACCAATACCGTACCTGTTTTTTATGGAATCCGGATAATGCCTGTCAAGAAAAAGGATTAACTCAAGGGACAACTCTGTTGTCTGAATTATGTCATCATTAATCGAGCCTATAAACGCAAGCCTCATGCCTGCATTCGGATCCTCGAACTTCGGCCATAATATTCCCGGGGTGTCAAGAAGTTCAATCTTGCTGCTGAGCCTTATCCACTGCTTGCCCTTTGTTACTCCGGGCTTGTTGCCGGTTTTTGCGGTTGCTCTGCCTACAAAGCTGTTAATGAAGGTGGACTTTCCGACATTGGGTATGCCAACCACCATGGCCCTTACGGGCCTGTTTAATATGCCCCGCCTTCTGTCTCTCTCAATTTTTGCTTCACAGGCTTTATATACAATGTCCTTGATTTGCTTAACACCCTGTCCGTCCTTTGAATTAATCAATGCCGCATAAAAGCCCTTTTTTTCAAAATAGCTTTTCCACAACTCATTATATTTCGGGTCGGCCATATCATATTTATTAAGCAGAAGAACCCTGGATTTGCCCGATGCCAGGGCATCTATATCCGGATTCTTGCTTGATAACGGAATCCTGGCATCCACAAGCTCAATGACCACATCTACAAGCTTCATGTTCTCCTGCATCATACGCCTGGCTTTTGCCATATGACCTGGATACCACTGTATATTCATGCTGTTCCTCATTTCCATAATAGTTATTTACATAAAAATTTTACGTTTACTATTTCTTGTCCGATCCCGTCGGATTCTTCAGATTAAGCTTGCTTACAAAGTTGAACGGTGAAAGACGGATAACCGCCTTACCTATTATTTCGTCCCTTGTAATATTGCCAATACTGGCAAACCGGCTGTCTTCGCTGTAATTCCGGTTATCCCCGAGTACAAAATACTCGTTGTCCTCCAGCAAAATCTCTTCCGCGGCCAGGCCGTAATTTGCCATTTCGTCGACATTGACAATATCTTCAAGGATTTCCCCGTTGATGTATATTATTCCGTCCTTTATTATTACCGTTTCCCCGGGAAGGCCGATAATCCGTTTTATATTGTAATAGCTGTGTTCGTCCCCTCCCTGCTTGAACACAATTACGTCAAACCGCTTCGGATCGGTGAGCCTGTATGAGAATTTATCAATAATAATCGGGTCGCCGGCAAAAAGGGTCTTTTCCATCGAGCTTCCGATAACATTGGTCTTCTCAATGCAATAATACACTATAAAATATGCCAGAAAAATGACTGCCGCTATCTGTGCAGCCCAGATAAAAATCTCGATGCCTATTTTCATTATTGTGGGTTTTCTGCTCTCCCGATCGAAATTAAGTGGCATATTGTCAATCATCCCTCTTTTCCGGATTCATATATAAGAAATGATAACATAGTTTTAATAATTAGAACACTGTTTTTACATAAAAAATCAGGAGAAAAGGGACACCGGAAATGCCTAAAAACCGGTGTCCCTTAATTTTCAAGGTCTCGTTTTTTATTAATGAATAATTTCTTTTACTTTGGCCTTCTTGCCAACTCTCTGACGCAGATAGAACAGCTTAGCCCTTCTTACCTTACCCTGTCTGACAACCTCTATTCTGTCAATGCTGGGGCTGTGGAGAGGCCAGGTTCTCTCAACTCCGACGCCGCCGGAAATCTTTCTTACAGTAAAGGTTTCTCTTGCGCCGCCATGCTGTCTCTTAATAACGGTGCCTTCAAATACCTGTAATCTTTCACGGTTGCCTTCCTTAACCTTTGCATATACCCGAACTGTATCTCCAACCTTAAAGTTGGTGATATTATTCTTCATCTGCTCTTTTTCGATTTCTCTGATAATATCGTTCATTTCTTGACCTCCTATAATACTAGATGTTCATTATACAAAAGCGTATAAGAGGACCATCCGTCTCACAACATGTTACTTTACCATATAAATATATATTAAGCAAGTATTTTTTTATATTTTTCGGTGTTTATGAGTATATATCGAAGTTCTTCTGGAATATGAGCCTGGTAAGGTATTCCCTTTCCTCTTCGGTCAGCACGGCGTTCTCGAGCAAGTCCGGACGCCTTTCGTATGTCCGGGCTATCGATTGCTGCCTTCTGAATTCCTCTATCTTTGCATGATGACCGGACAAAAGGACCTCGGGAACCCTTCTTCCCATGAATACCTCCGGACGGGTATACTGGGGATATTCCAGGAGATTATCCTTGAAGGATTCGAATTCCGCCGAGGCTTCATTGCTGAGGACACCGGGCACAAGCCTTGCTATGGCGTCTATAAGAACCATGGCGGGCAGTTCACCGCCCGTAAGAACATAATCCCCTATGGAGATATAATCCGTCACGATCATTTCAAGCACTCGCTCATCAATTCCTTCATAATGGCCGCAAAGGATTATCAAATCCTCCTCCTGGGAAAGCTCATAAGCCATGTTCTGGTTAAATACATAGCCTTGAGGGGTCACATAGACAACCCGGGGCTTTTTGAAACTGCCCGGATCATCCTTTGACAGCTTGATGTGGTTGACCAGGTATCCAAAAGCCTTGTATACCGGTTCAGGCTGAATTACCATGCCTGCTCCTCCGCCGTATGGATAATCGTCCACCCGTTTATGCTTGTCTTCGGAAAAATCCCTTATATTGACCGTATTTATAGATATTATTCCGTTTTCGACAGCCCTGCCAATTATGCTTATGTTCATACATGCTTCGAACATTTCAGGAAACAAAGTCATCACATGAAAATTCATTTATCTCACCGTACCTTTCAGGAGGTTATCCCTTTTCTTACATCAGTCCGCTCATCAAATGAACCGTAATTCTCTTATCGGCCGTGTCTACATCCAGTACGCAGTCGTTAATGAAAGGAAGGAGAATTTCCTTGTCATTCGAAGCCTTTACAACAAGAACGTCATTTGCCGCAGTGGTAATAACCTCGCTTACAATGCCAAGCTTCAAGCCTTCCTCGGTATATACCTCGGAATCTATCAGGTCAAATATAAAGTACTCATTTTCCTTCAGCCCGATGGCCTGATCCCTGGTTATGAGCAAATCCCTTCCCTTGTACTTTTCGATGTCATTTATATTATCCATGCCTTCAAACTTAAGTATTACAAGCTGCTTGTAATATTTCACATGCTCTATATTCAAAGGCTTATATTCCCTGCCAAGGTCAAGGTATACCTGCTTTAAATGTTCAAACCTGTTTATGTCGTCGGTGGTAGGATACACCTTTACTTCGCCCTTTATGCCGTGAGTGGACGTTATTACGCCGACTCTTATAAAATCATCCATGCATTATACCCCGTTTGCTTTATTTATGCCTGTGCTGAATTATCTTATTCATGTCACCGGCTGGAAGAAATGAATAAATAGGCTGTCATAAATAATATTTACAACAGCCTAAGCAATGCTACTGCATAATCTCAACCATTACCTTTTTGTCATCCTTGGTTGCGGCTGCCTTGACAACCGTACGTATGGACTTGGCTATGCGGCCCTGTTTGCCTATAACCTTGCCCATATCATCCGGCGCAACCTTAAGAGTGATGGTAACGGTCTTATCATTTTCTTCTTCCGTTACTACAACCTCTTCGGGATGATCAACGAGTGATTTTGCGATTACTTCAACCAATTCCTTCATATTAACCTCCATGCTGCCTGGCAACAGCAATCAAAACCAGCTTAGTGACGGTTAATTACAGGATACCTGCAATCTTGAAAATCTTGCTGACGGTATCCGTAGGCTGAGCACCGTTAGCCAACCATTTCTTTGCAGCTTCCTCATTTACGTTGAAAACGCTCGGATTCTTGGTAGGATCATAGGTGCCGATTTCTTCGATAAACTTACCGTCTCTTGGAGACCTGGAATCAGCAACAACAATTCTATAGAAAGGAGCCTTCTTTTGACCCATTCTCTTTAACCTGATCTTAACTGCCATGTTTTCACCTCCTTGATAGTGATAATTATATAAAAATGTTATCAGCCTCATAAACAGCCGTAACATTTATCAGCTTATAAACCGAACGGCAGCTTGAACCTGCCCAATTTGCCGCCCTTGCCCATCATGCCGGACATCTGCTTCATCATCTGTTTCATCTGGTCAAACTGCTTTATTAGGGCATTTACTTCGGATATGTCGACCCCGGCTCCGGCTGCAATCCTTTTCTTACGGGACATATTGATTATGTCGGGATTGGAGCGCTCCTGTTTTGTCATGGAATATATGATGGCTTCGGTCCTTTTAAGGGCATTTTCATCGATTTCGACATCCTTAATCTTTCTTCCGATTCCGGGAAGCATGCTGAGAATATCGGATATGCCGCCCATCTTTTTTATCTGCTGCATCTGATCAAGGAAATCATTGAAGTCGAATTCCGCCTTCTTGATTTTTCTTTCCATCTCGCGGGCCTTATTCTCATCAAACTCCGCCTGGGCCTTGTCAATGAGGGTGAGTATGTCCCCCATTCCCAGGATTCTTGAAGCCATACGGTCGGGGTAAAACGGTTCAAGATCCGATAGCTTCTCACCCATACCCGCAAACAGTATCGGTTTGCCGGTTACGGCGCGGATTGACAGCGCTGCACCGCCCCTGGTGTCACCGTCAAGCTTTGTCAGAACAACTCCGTCAATGCCAAGCTTCTCATTGAAGCTTTCTGCAACATTGACAGCGTCCTGTCCGGTCATGGCGTCCACTACCAGGATGGTCCGGTGAACATCAATGTTTGACTTGATTTCCTGCAGCTCACCCATCATGTCCTCATCTATATGAAGTCTTCCTGCAGTATCCAGAATGACAACATTGAAACCGTTCTTTTCAGCATGCTCTATGGCTGCTTTCGCAATATTTAGGGGTTTGTGCCTGTCTCCCATCGAAAACACGCTTATACCCTGTTTTTCGCCATTAATTCGAAGCTGGTCAATAGCCGCAGGCCTGTATATATCGCAGGCGACAGCCAGAGGTTTTCTGCCTTTGGATTTCAGCTTGCCCGCAAGCTTGACAACCGTGGTGGTCTTTCCTGAACCCTGCAGGCCGCACATCATTATAACCGTTATACTGCCTGGAGGTAAAAGTTCAAGCTCTACAGCTGTAGAACCAAGCAACTTCACCATTTCTTCATTAACTATTTTTATTACGGTCTGACCGGGTGTCAGGCTGTTTAACACATCCTGGCCTACAGCCCTTTCCTGGACCGCATTTATAAAGCTCTTGACAACGCGGAAGTTAACATCCGCTTCCAGAAGAGCCAGCTTTACTTCCCTAAGGGCGGCCTTGACATCGGCCTCCGTAAGGCGGCCCTTTCCTCTCAAGCCCTTGAAAATATTCTGAAGCTTTTCAGTTAAACTATCAAATGCCATATTACAGCTCCTTTAATATATCATCTGTCAACAGTTCGATATTTTTAATCGAATTGATACAATCATTCTCCCTGGCATCCAGGCAAAGCTCTTTAATCTTGTTCAGCTTGTGCTTTATTGATGTAAACCTCCTTACAAGAGAAAGCTTGTCTTCATAAAACCTTAATTCCTGGGTGCATCTTTTGACCATGTCATGAACTCCCTGGCGGCTTATATTAAGCTCATCCGCTATCTCGCCCAGGGACAGATCATTCAGCACATAGTCTTCAAAGATTCGCTTTTTATGTTCGCTTAACAGTTCGCCGTAGAAATCGTACAACAGGGACAAATGAACCAGCTCATCAAGCTTTTCAATACCGGATTCGGTGTCCTTCATAAAAACACCACCTGTAAAGTTTTTTTCTTTACAGGTGGTAGTATACATGATGATTCCTGTACTGTCAAGCAAAAAAACTGTCAGCTTTATATTTTATACGGGATAAGCGCTGTTGGCCTTGTCTGCCTCGGTGACATCGACACCGGTTCTTTGAGCCTGGCGGTACTTGAAGAATTCCATCGCAACCTGAGGGAACAGTGCATAGGTCAGTACATCCTCGTCCTGCTCCTTCCACTCGGCAATTTCCTTCTCAATCTTGTCAAGCTCGGGCTCGATTAGGTCCGCAGGCCTGCAGGTAATAGGCTTTTCATCGCCGATAACCTTCTTTTGGACCTCGGGATTGAAGGGCTTGACGGTTTTTCCGTATTGACCGGAAAGCAAAGCTTTGGATTCCTTCGTGACCATCTTGTAGCGCTCTCCTGCCAGAACGTTAAGAACAGCCTGGGTTCCAACAATCTGGCTTGAAGGGGTAACCAAAGGAGGTTCACCGAAGTCCTTGCGGACCCTCGGTATCTCCTCAAGAACCTGGTAGTACTTGTCCTCAGCTTTTTGCTCCTTTAGCTGTGATACCAGGTTTGAAAGCATTCCGCCGGGTACCTGGTACAGCAATGTCTTTATGTCCACTCCCATTACCTTGGGATTGAGAATACCTTTTTCCAAGGCCTTGTCCCTGATCGGACGGAAATAATCCGCGATTTCGGCCAAAAGCTTCTGATCAAGGCCGGTATCGTAAGGTGTTCCCTTGAAGGTTTCAACCATAACCTCAGTTGCCGGCTGGCTTGTTCCCAAGGCAAACGGCGACATGGCCGTATCAATTATATCGCAGCCTGCTTCAACTGCCTTCATGTACGTCATGGAAGCAACGCCGCTGGTATAATGAGTATGAATATCAATAGGTATCTTTACGGCTTTCTTTAAGGCTGTTACCAGTTCAGTAGCGGTATAAGGAACCAAAAGCCCTGCCATATCCTTGATGCATATTGATGCGGCGCCCAGGGATTCAATATCCTTGGCAAGCTTTACATAATAATCAATTGTGTATGCATCACCAAGAGTATAGCAAATGGCTATCTGGGCATGGCCGTTTTCCCTATTGGTGGCCTTCACGGCGCATTCCAGGTTTCTTATATCGTTTAGGGCGTCAAATATACGGATGATATCGATACCGTTTGCCAGTGATTTTTGGACAAAGTATTCAACCACATCATCGGCATAGTGGCGGTATCCAAGTATATTCTGACCTCTGAATAGCATCTGCAGCTTGGTTTTTTTGAATCCTGCCCTTAGTTTTCTCAACCTCTCCCAAGGGTCCTCCTTGAGGAATCTCAATGATGCGTCAAATGTGGCTCCTCCCCAGCACTCGACTGCGTGGTAGCCCACCTGATCCATCTTTTCTATTATCGGAAGCATCTCTTCTGTTGACATTCTTGTTGCAATCAGGGACTGATGCGCGTCACGAAGGATTGTTTCCACTATTTTTACGGGTCTTTTTTCTTGCTCAGCCATTATAATACCTCCTATCGCATGGGGTTTTACCGCTCTATATTCAGTCTAAAGTAGCCAGTAAATCCCCTGCCTCAACTGTTTGTCCTGCTGTAACATTTATGCTTGCAATTGTGCCGTCATCTGTGGCAACAATCTCATTTTCCATCTTCATAGCTTCAAGAATAAGGATTACATCACCCTTCTTGACCTTCTGACCGACAGTAGTCTTTATGGACAGAATCTTTCCGGGCATTGGCGAATTCAGTTTTATGCTGCCTTCCTTGCCCGGTACTGCCGCAGGTGCTGATGCAGGCGCGGGAGCGGGAGCGGGAGCAGATACGACCTTCTGTACCGGCGCTGCTGGAGCAGGTGCGGGTGACGGTGCCGCCATGGCGGGTGACGGTGATACGGGTGAAGCCATGGTCTTTTCTTCTACAGCTACTTCATAGGTATTTCCGTTTACGGTGATTGTATAATACTTCATGATAAAATCCTCCTTGTGTTCTCATAGGATAGTCAACCTGACATTTTAATAGGATATCCTTTTATTATTGATTTTTCGTATGGATCTAACAACAAAACCGCCTGCAAAATCATTAACATTATTCGCGCGGTTAAATTCATGTATCGCTGCTGTAATGACGGCTACCAGCTCATGGTCGTTCATAAGGCTCGATTCTTCCCTGCTTATTATCTGGGCGATAACATCGTCCACGGAAGAACCCTTCTTGTCGGATTCCTTTTTGCCTTTTCCCTGCGTTGATGCCGCAGGCAGGAGCTTGACCAGGCTGATAATCAATATTATTAACGATATAACTGCAAACACAATACCCAATCCCAGCAGGATGTATAATGTTTCCGTATTAGCCAGGGTTGATGAATTCGCAATAATGCTGCTTAATTTAGCCATAGTATGAATCATACCTTTCTTTTATGACATTGGTATTTCGGCTTGTAGCCGGGTCAAAACGATCTGTGCTTTTTTATAGGCCTTGCTTCCCTCTTGCCATACAGCATCTCGAAAGCATAAATGACATGCTTTCTTACGGTTTCCGGATCGATAATGCTGTCGACGTAACCCCGCTTTGCCGCGGACTGTGCGTTATTCTGAAGGGAAGCGTATAAAGCAGCCTTTTCGTTCACAACCTCGGCCGGCTCCCCGTCATACATGATTTGTGCCGCCAGTTTTGCATCCATCATGCCAATCTCGGTATTTGCAAGGGCAAATACATAATCAGCTCCGATATGCTTGGAGTTCATGGCAACATATGCGCTGCCGTAAGATTTGCCGACAATAACATTTACCTTGGGCACGGTTGCATCTGCAAACGCATAGGTAAGCTCTGCGGCAGCCTTGGCCAGCGTTTCCTCTTCCCTGATATCGGCCTTAAAGCCTGTAACACCGGCAAGTGTAAGAACAGGAATATCAAATGCATCGCAGAATCTTACGAAAGCGGCAGCTTTCCTGCATCCGCCGGTTGTAAGAACGGGTTCGAACTGCATAACGGCCTTGCCGTTCTCATCCAAAACCTTGGTACGGTTCGCAACAACACCTGTTGTAATACCGTTCAATCGTATAAACCCTGTAACCATCTCTTTGGCATATTCGGATTTGGTTTCAAAGAAATAATTGCTGTCGGCCATATCAACTATTGCTTTTTTGATATCCTCAAGTTCATTTGCAAATCCGGGCAATACACGGTTCAAATCGTCGCCGCATTCTATAATACATCCCTCTTCTTCGTTGTTGGAAGGAAGAAGGATGACCAATTCTCGGATTTTGCTCAAAACATCAAGATCTCCGGCGCCTATATAGTCAACATCTCCTGCCTTAGCTTTGAATGAAGCATTCGATGTGTCCAGCTTCTGCTTATAATTGCCCTTAAGTGAATTGGGCGCCTGCACAAACAGCCTTGCGTTGCTTTCCTCCATAAATAAAAAGTCACTTAAGGATGCCATAACAGCCAGCCCGCCGCCGCAATTGCCGAACACTGCGATAATCTGCGGTATCACACCTGAAGCCATAACCTGTTTCAGGCAGATTTCGCCGATGCCGTTAAGTGCATCTGTAGACTCCTGCAACCGCATGCCTGACGAGTCAATCAGTCCGATTACCGGAGCTCCAACCTTAAGTGCCAAATCATAAATTGCCGTTATTTTTTTAGCGTGCATTTCTCCGATAGAACCACCTAAAGCCGATGGGTCTTGACTGAATACGTATACAGGGTTGCCGCCGATTAGTCCATAGCCGGTAATAACTCCGTCGTTTGGAATCTCCTTTTGTCCCAGATTAAAGTCGGTACTTCGATTGGTTACATGAGCGCCGACTTCAACAAAACTGTTTTCGTCAAGCAATGAAGCTATACGCTCTCTTGCTGTAAGTTGTGCTGCAGTAGACATTTTCAGCCCTCCAATTTCTCTAAATGTAGTATTACACCAATTTTCTGCCAATTATAATTGTATAACAAAATAAGTCAAAAGGCAAGCAAAAGCTGTCCGGACCGGTGCGGACAATTATAAAATATACCAGCCAGGACAGCATTATTTGCGGTTTATTCTGAAATTCCTTCTACATATCTTTTTGCAGGCCTGAGATTATATTTATCACGGATTTTTTGGTATATTTCCTCAAAAATATCCGGATTGTCAACCAGGTATTGCTTTGCATTCTCACGGCCTTGTCCGATCTTGTTATCGTTATAGGAGTACCATGCGCCGCTCTTTACAATTATTCCGCAGTCGGTTGCCAGATCGAGCACGTCTCCTTCCTTGGATATACCTTTGCCAAACATTATATCAAACTCGGCTTCCTTAAACGGCGGGGCAACCTTGTTCTTTACCACCTTAATTTTTGTGCGGCTTCCTATTACATCTCCGCCCTGCTTAAGGGATTCTATCCTGCGTACGTCAAGACGAATCGATGCGTAAAATTTAAGAGCCCTTCCGCCTGTTGTGGTTTCGGGATTGCCAAACATCACACCGATCTTTTCACGAAGCTGGTTAATAAAGACCACAATGCACTGTGTCTTTCCGACTATGGCGGTTAGCTTTCTTAAGGCCTGCGACATGAGCCTTGCCTGGAGCCCCACATGGGAGTCTCCCATCTCACCGTCTATCTCGGCCTTAGGAACCAAGGCTGCCACGGAGTCTACGATTATAATATCAACCGCTCCTGAACGAACCATGGTTTCCGCTATCTCCAATGCCTGTTCTCCATTGTCGGGCTGGGATATATACAGGTTGTCAATATCAACTCCGATGTTCTTGGCATATACCGGATCCAGGGCATGCTCGGCATCGATAAAGCCTGCTATGCCGCCCATTTTCTGGACCTCGGCAATCATGTGAAGGGCAACCGTTGTCTTGCCGGAGGATTCCGGTCCAAAGATTTCGATAATTCTTCCTTTCGGCACACCGCCCAATCCGAGAGCTATATCCAGGCTTATGGAGCCTGTGGGCACCGTCTCAATGTTCATGTTCGACTGGGTTTCTCCGAGCTTCATTACGGAGCCTTTGCCATACTGCTTTTCGATTTGCGCCAATGCAGATTCAAGTGCCCTGACTTTATCTTCCTTCGACATATAAATACCAACCTTCCTTGATACTTTTAAGTATCTGATATTTGATTCACACAAAAGTCCCGGTTCGCATACCGTCACATACCGAACTTATGTTCTAGTCATAATAATAGCCTAATTAATAATTAATGTCAACTGTTTTCGGGTTTAAATTGCGGGAGTTATTCGGAAACCGGGAACTGAAATAATGAAAATTAATAATCAGAATATAAAGATACTCGTATTATATCAATTCACGGTACTTATGTAAATAACTGCCACAAATTAATATTGACCAAAAAAAACTATATTTATTATATATTTATAACAAACCCTCCGGTTTGCCGCTTATAAAGGCCGAAAATCATCACCGGGCACTTATCAAATCAAGGATTACGGTCAAAGGATTCTAGTCATAAATCTTATTGGGCTGGCATATCTTGGGGTCATATCCTCCTGCAATCAGTGCCTGTACAATCTGCTGCTTGTGCTCATGACCGAAGGTTTCCATAGTTATCTTAAGCTCCACGGCACTGTTGCGGTTGATGCTTACAAACTGGTTGTGATCCAAGCGAATGACATTGCCCTGCTCCCTGGCAATTATTGCGGCAACAGCCAGAAGCTCACCGGGACGGTCGGGAAGCTGTATGGATACTGTAAATACGCGTCCCCTTTGTATAAGCCCGTGCTGGACAACGGAGGATATGGTGATTATGTCCATGTTGCCTCCGCTTAATATGCAGGCAATCTTCTTATTCTTGCATTTCAAATGCTTAAGGGCCGCCACCGAAAGAAGTCCTGAATTTTCAACAACCATCTTGTGGTTTTCGACCATATCAAGGAAATTGACAATAAGCTCACAGTCATCCACGGTAATTATATCGTCAACATATTTCTGTATGTACGGAAAAACGACATCGCCGGGGGTCTTAACCGCGGTACCGTCGGCAATCGTATCAATCTTGTCCAATGTAACCACATGACCTGCCTTGAGTGATGCCTTTACGCTTGCGGCATTGGCAGGCTCGACACCAATCACCTTGATATTCGGATTAAGCTGCTTTGCAAGGGTTGCAACCCCTGCTATCAGTCCGCCGCCTCCGACGGGAGCAAGGATAATATCGATTGTAGGCAGATCCTTGAATATTTCCATGGCAATGGTGCCCTGGCCTGTAGCCACATCCAGATCGTTAAACGGGTGAATAAAGGTATAGCCGTGCTCTTCCGCAAGCTTATACGCGTAATTGCAGGCCTCGTCATAGCAGTCGCCGTAAAGGATAACCTCGGCGCCATAGCTCTTTGTACGGTTAACCTTAATAAGCGGGGTTGTATTCGGCATGACAATGACCGCTTTTGCGTTAAATTCCTTTGCGGCATAGGCAACGCCCTGCGCATGGTTTCCTGCCGAAGCGGTAATCAACCCCCTGTTTCGTTCGCTTTTGGAAAGGGTGCTGATCTTGTAAAAAGCGCCTCTTACCTTGTAGGCACCGGTATACTGCATGTTTTCAGGCTTTAAGTATACCTTGTTGTTTGATATTTCGCTGAAATACTCGCTGTAGATAAGCTTTGTCCGCAATGTGACTTTCTTCACGACTTCCGTGGCTTCTTCGAACTTGTCCAAGTTCATGCTATCGTCTCCTATTCATTATTAAATAATGCGTTAACAAAATCAGATGCGTTGAATTTCTGCAGGTCGTCTATCTGTTCCCCAATGCCAATATATTTTACCGGTATACCAAGCTCAGCCTGAATGGCTACGGCGATCCCTCCCTTGGCGGTTCCGTCAAGCTTTGTCAGCACTATTCCGGTTAAATTCGCAACCTCGTTGAATTCCTTCGCCTGGGCCAATGCATTCTGTCCGGTGGTGCTGTCAAGAACCACGAGGGTCTCCAGATGGCCTTCGGGGAATTCCCTTTCAATTATACGGTTGATTTTTCTAAGCTCCTCCATAAGGTTCTTTTTGTTATGAAGCCTTCCGGCGGTATCGCAGATGAGAATATCGGCTTTTCTTGCCTTGAAAGCCGAAACCGCATCATATATAACCGCAGCCGGGTCGGAGCCTTCCTTTCCTGATATTATATCAACATTAGCACGATGAGCCCACTGTGTCAACTGCTCTATTGCGGCAGCCCTGAAGGTGTCAGCAGCGGCTATTATGACCTTTTTACCCTGCTCCCTATACTGTCCTGCGAGTTTGCCTACCGTAGTTGTTTTACCCACGCCGTTTACACCGATAACAAGTATAATTGACCTCTTGTTTTCAAAACTATATGCTGATTCGTCAACAGTCATCTGCTCTTCAATGCTTTTTATCAACAGTTCCCTGCATTCCTGGGGGTTCTTAATCTTGTTTTCTTTAACCTTTACCCTTAAGTTGTCCAGGATGGCGCCAGTGGCCTTTACTCCTATATCGGCCATGATCAGCGTCTCCTCAAGCTCTTCATAAAACTCCTCGTCTATGGATGAAAAGCCGCTTAAAACCGCTTCAATTCCGTGTGCTATACTGTTTCTGGTTTTCGAAAGTCCGTTTACAAGCTTGCCAAAAAAACCGGTCTTATTATCTCCCATTGATACCTCCATAATGATGTAATCTATTTATCCAACTCATGTTCTATCAAGCTTACCGATACCAGTGTGGATACGCCTTTTTCCTGCATTGTAATACCGTACAGGATATCGGCAACGGCCATGGTGTTTCTCCTGTGTGTAATCATAATAAACTGTGTTTCGTTAGACAGCTTCTTGAGATATTTTGCGAAGCGCTTGACGTTGGAATCGTCAAGGGCGGCCTCAATCTCGTCAAGAAGGCAGAATGGCGACGGCTTGAGATTGAGTATGGCAAACAGCAGGCTTATGGCTGTCAGAGCCTTTTCTCCGCCGGAAAGCTGCATGATGTTTTGAAGCTTCTTTCCCGGAGGCTGCGCATTAATCCGGATGCCCGCTTCCAGTATGTCGTCGCTGTCAGTAAGCTCCAGGTCGGCCTTTCCTCCGCCGAACAGCTCCCTAAATACAAGATCGAACTGCCTGTTTATGGCTTCGAACTGCTTTTCAAACTGCAGTCTCATTTCGGTATTCAGCTCATTGATGATATTAACAAGCTTTTCTTCGGAACGAATCAGGTCTTCACGCTGTATTACAAGGAAGTTGTACCTCTCCGACAGGTTCTTGTAATCTTCAATGGCATTAACATTAATATCTCCCAGTTCCTTGATTTTAGTCCTGATTTCCTGAATCGCCTTTTTGGTCCCTGCGGGTACGGGGCCTTTGCTTCCCAAATATTCCACAGCGGTAGAATAAGTAAGCTCGTACTCTTCCCACATATAATTCATCTGCTGGTCAAGCTGCTCGTCTATCTTATCCTTCTGGGAATTAAGCCTGATGCATTCCTTGTCAAGATCGTGAATACGGTTGGACAGCTCGTCCCTCTTATCGAAGAAGTTCTTGTGCTTCTTCGTGTTTTCTTCCCGTTCCTTGATCCGTTTCTTTATTTTCTCATCAAGCCTTGCAAGGTTATCCCTGGCCTCATCAATTGATTTCCTGGTCTGTTCTATGGTGTTTCTCTTTTCCTGGATAATGTCAAATGCCCTCTGCATATCGCCTTTTATGGCGGATTCGTCCTCATACAGCTTTTCAATCTCCCTCTTGATCCTCTTAAGGTTCTCCATGATAAAGCTGTTGGCCTGTTCAAGGGACGAAAGCTCCATTCTTAATGCCGCGGCATTGTCTGAGGCGGCCTTCTCGGTTTCTCTTTCCTTTGAAAGCCGTATATTAAGCATCTCGATTTTATGCTCGAGCTCCGATGTATTAATCTGGTTTTCCGAAAGGGATTTATTGAGCTCCTCGAGATTTTTGTTAAGATCAACAGCCTGAAGCTTTATTTCCTCGAGCTCCTTGACATAATCGGTATAAACCAACCCGGCTTCAGCCTTTTTTGCCACGGCCTGGTCCAGGTTAAGCTTTGCTGTGTTCTGCAGCAGGTATTTCTCCTGCAAAAGCTTTTTAACTTCCTCAAGCCGGGATAATTCCGCGGCTTTTTTAATGTTGCCCGCCTCAAGCCTTGACGACAAATCCTTAATTTTCTTTTGAAGCTTTTCGATTTCAGCCTCCAGGGCTTCAATCTCCCTGCGCCTTCCAAGAAGATTGCTTACATTTTTATAAGCTCCTCCCGATATGGAACCTCCCGGTGTGAAGTACTCACCTTCCCTGGTTACTATTCTCAGGGTATAATTATATTTTCTGGCTATGGCTGCCGCGTTGTCTATATGGTCAACAACGATTATTCTTCCAAGAAGGTACTCAACAACGGCATGGTACCTTTTATCTGCTTCGACAAGGGTGCTTGCGACACCGATAACTCCCTTTTCAGACAAAACCTCATGTCCATGCAGGCCTTTCTGGGGAGTGATGTTTGTAAGAGGCAAAAACGTCGCTCTTCCATACTTGTTTTTCTTAAGGAACGCTATCAAATCCTTTGCCGAAGCCTCGTCCTCGGTTATTATGTACTGGATGGCCTGTCCCAGCGCGGTTTCTATGGCGGTTTCATATTCCGCGTCCGTCTTGATTATATCTGCGACCACGCCGACTATCCCTGGACGCTCAGCCTTCTGTTCCATAACCCTCTTTATGCTGTTGCCGTATCCTTCATATCTTTCCGTAAGGTTTACGAGGGACTCCAGCCTGGATTTTTCAATATGGTACCTGGTTTGAAGCTCTTCAAGCTCACGGGCAATCCGGTCAATACCCACCTGGGTTTCCCTTATCGAGCCTTCAATCCTGGCGCTTTCATCGGTTAGCCTGTTTATTTCATCAGTTATATTTCTCAGATCGTTTTCGCATGCTGATATGGCTTCGTCATATTGCTTTTCTTCGTTTTTAATTTTTATGATTCTTTGCTCGAGCTGGGTTTTTCTGTCTTCATTCTGCTCAAGCATGGTTTCATAACGCTGGATGTTGGATTTGATGCCGGAGTTTTTATTCATGTATTCGAATATGCCATTGCTGCACTCTTCGATATTCTTTGTATACTCTGCAATATTCCCCTTGATTTTATCAAGCTCAACCAGTGCTTCACTCAGCTTGTCGTCAGCCAGGGATATTTTCAGGTCGATTTCTTCCTTTTTGCGTATATAATCCTGCTCTTCCGCTTTCTTTGCCAGAAGTTCCTTCTGGTTTGAATTAATCCTGTCCTTGTAATACTCATCATTCTGAAGCAGGGCGTTGATCTGCTCATTAAGTACCTTTATCTCGCCTTCCGCTTTTTCTATGTATAATAATAGCTCGTTATATGTGTTTTTGTCCGCTTCTATGCCAGCATCAAACTCTTCGAGCTGCTGTTCCAGCTTTTTATATTCTTCCTTAATGCTCTCGTATTCTCTTTGGGCGGCATTCATGTCTTCCAAGGTTATATTAAGCTTTCTTTCAATGTCCTCCCTGGATTTATGCACCTTCTCATATTCCTTTAGGAACATCGATACCTCGAGGTTCTTTAGCTCTTCCTTGTACTTAAGGTATACCTTTGCAACCTCGGCCTGGCTTTTTAACGGCACGAGCTGTCTTTCAATTTCCGAAATAATATCCGAAACCCTTGATAAATTTAATCTTTCCTCCTCGAGGTTTTTCTCGGCAATCATTTTCCTGCGCTTAAACTTGACAATACCGGCGGCCTCGTCAAAAAGCTCCCTTCTGTCTTCCGGTTTTCCGCTTAAAATCTGGTCAATCTGTCCCTGCCCGATGATGGAATAGCCTTCCTTGCCGATACCGGTATCCATGAACAGCTCCTGGATATCCTTAAGGCGGCAGGGTGTCCCGTTTATGCTGTATTCGCTTTCTCCCGAACGGTATACCCGTCTTGTTACGGTTACCTCTTCATATTCAATGGGAAGCTTGTGATCTGAATTGTCGAGAGTAAGCGTTACATACGCGTATCCAAGAGGCTTTCTCATCTCCGTGCCTGAGAAGATGACATCCTCCATTTTTGAGCCCCTGAGCTGTTTTGCGCTCTGCTCCCCCAGCACCCAGCGGACCGCATCGGCTATGTTGCTCTTGCCGCTTCCGTTGGGACCGACAATAGCGGTTATCCCGTTGTTAAACTCAAGCAGCATTTTATTTGCAAAGGACTTAAACCCGTGTACTTCAATGCTTTTTAAATACATATGTTTCTCCCATCCGTAATTTATTCGCCTTTAAGTATTTTAATCGCCTGCATGGCCGCTTCCTGTTCGGCGGCCTTCTTGGTTTTTCCCACCCCTGTGCTTATATGCTTATTATCTATATATAAAGCCATTGTAAAGGATTTATTGTGATCCGGCCCTTCCTCGGATATAAGCTTATAACGGATTTTTTGCCTGTTGTCATCATTTTGGATCATTTCCTGCAGGATGGTCTTGCTATCGAAAAAGAGCTCCCTGTGCTCGGCATTTTTAAGAATCTTTTCCTTTATAAACTCTTTTGCGCTAGCAAAACCACCATCAAGATAGATAGCTCCGATTATTGCCTCAAGCGCATCGGACAAAATCGATTCCCTCTGCCTTCCGCCGGTTAAGTCCTCACCCTTGCCAAGCAGAAGAAACTCTCCTATATTCAAATCCCGGGCGCAGACGGACAAGGACTGTTCACAGACTATGCCCGCCCTTATCTTTGTCAGATCCCCCTCGGGCAAATCCTTATACTTGTGATACACATAGTCGCTCGCAACAAGCTCCAATACCGCATCACCCAGAAATTCAAGGCGTTCATTGTTCTCATCCCTGCGCATCTTCATTTCATTGGTATAGGAGCTGTGTGAAAGGGCCTGCAACAGGAGCTTTTCATTTTTAAAACTATATCCGATACGTTTTTTCAGTTCCGAAAGAAATGTATCGGACTTCTTCTTCCATTTCACAGCAAATCCTCCAAAAATAAAAAAATATATTGAATTAAAGCCCATCAAATAAGGAAATCCTTATTCACAGGGCTTTAACCTGATGCTTAGATTATATTATATTTTTCAATTTATCGCATTCTTGATCTTCTCAACAGCGTCGCCGACTGTAACGATGTTCTCGGCATCTTCATTTGATATCTCGATATCAAATTCCTCTTCAATACCCATTATTATCTGGAACAGATCCAATGAATCGGCACCAAGATCATCTACAAATGTTGTTTCCATTGTAATTTCATCCGGATCAACATTCAAAACCTCGCTTATGATTTTCTGAAGCTTTTCAAATTCCATAATCATTCACCCTTCTTTATATTATTATTCGGTTACTTTAAGATTTGCCTCTATTTTTTCTTTGATTCCCTGCTCAGTAAATGTCAGGCATTGGAATATCGTATTTCTTATCTCAATGCTGTCCGAACTTCCGTGGGTCTTGACAACCAATCCCTTAAGGCCAAGCATGGGAGCTCCGCCATACTGAGCGAAATCAAAGGCTTTTAACGTTTTCTTCAAGGCCGGTTTTGAAAGAAGCGCGCCGATCTTGCTTCTCGTGGTGCTCAAAAGCCCTTCCTTTATTTTTTGAAGAAGAGCCATTCCAAGCCCTTCATAAAGCTTGAGAATAACATTTCCGACAAACGCTTCACATACGATTACGTCAGCTTTTCCATACGGTATATCCCTGGCTTCGATGCTTCCGATGAAGTTTATGTCCGGCAGAGCCTTCAGCAAAGGAAATGTCTCCTTTACCAGGGCATTGCCCTTTTCCTCTTCAGCGCCTATGTTTACGATGGCAACCCTTGGATTCCTGATGCCGACAACATTCTCCATGTAGATGGAGCCCATCCGGGCAAACTGGACCAAATGGGAAGGCCTTGCGTCCACATTGGCGCCGCAGTCAATCAGCAGGGAAACGCCGTTTATCGTTGGAATTAAAGGAGCAAGGGGCGAACGTTCGACACCTTTTATTCTTCCGATTATAAGCTGGCCGCCTGCTAGTACAGCGCCGGTGCTTCCCGCGGAAACAAAAGCATCCGCCTCGCCCGACTTGACCAGGTTGAGCGCAACCACAATGGATGAGTTCTTTTTGCTGCGGACCGCCATAACCGGAGACTCGTTGTTTGTTATGATCTCGTCCGCATTAACAATAATTATACGCTCTTTGTCATATTCATATACACTTAGCTCGTTCAATATGACATCCTTTTGACCTACAAGAATAACTTTGATTTCCGGTTTTTCCTGTACGGCCAAAACCGCGCCCTTGATTATCTCCTTTGGAGCGTAGTCACCGCCCATTGCATCGACTGCAACCGTAACCGTTCTTTGCATAAATACTCCAATCTTTCCTGACGTTTTAATTATATGTAATCAGCCCGAAAATAGTTAAATTATGTCTCTTGCGGCTAACCTATAAATTAATATACTTCATATCAAATTAAAAATCAACCTGTATTTTTATAATAAGAAATTTATATTAAATGCCTTGATTTTTCGGTGTTTCAGGCATATTGCGCATAATAAAACGAGCCGCAGACATGGAGTGTCGCAGCTCACAATATATTCACTGTTTTATGTAGAAGAAAGACCTCATACTGATAAAACCAAGCTTTGCCGCATGAAGCACCTGTTCCGTGCTTCCGACAAATAGTACGCCGTTTTTCGATAAGGACTTTACGATGCCGTCATATACGCGGTTCTTGGCCTCGTCGGTGAAATATATAAGTACATTGCGGCACACTATCATGCTGCAGTCCGAAGGGTAAGGATCCTTTAACAGGTCGTGGTGCTTAAAGGTTACACAGGACTTTATTTCATCCGTTATCTTGTAGGTGTTCTCATCCTGTTTTATAAAATACCTGTCGATAAACTCCCGTGGCAAATCCTTCAGGCTCTTTTTATTATATATGCCGATTCTCGCCTTTTCCAGGACAAGCTTGTCTATATCCGTGGCATAGATTCTTATCTTGCTTAACGGCAAGAACTTAGAAAGGAGCATTGCCAGGGAATATGGCTCATCACCTGTTGAACATGCCGCGCTCCATATTTTCAGCCGATCACCGAAGATGTTCAGAAGATAAGGTATTACTTCGTTCTCCAGTATCTTCCACTGATCGGGATTGCGGTAAAACTCGGACACATTGATAGTAATATGGTTTATGAACTCATCATAATACTCTTTATTGGTCTTCAGCAGTTTTACGTAGTCTTTATACGAGGAGATGCCATGTTTCATTATCAGTGAGTCGATCCGGCGTTTCATCTGCCGTTCCTTATATGAATTCAAATCAATACTGGTTAATTGATAGATTTCATCCTTGAATGCTTCGTAATCGCCCAGCACACCGGTATCTCCTTTGTTATATTATTTTTCGTCGGTTTTCTCCCCGGTTTCCCCGGCAGGCTCAGTAATATCTTCTGTCGCCGTATTTTCTGCTGGTTCCTCTTCTGCCCCGGTCTCTTCCGGTTTGGCTTCCATAGCCTTGATGCTCAAGCTGATCTTCTTTTCTTCCTTGTTAAATTCAACAACCTTTGCCGTGATTTCCTGTCCGATGGAAAGCACGCTTGAAGGCTTGTCGACATGCTCTTTCGATATCTGTGATACATGAAGCAGAGCATCAATGCCGGGCTCAAGCTCGATGAATGCACCGAAATCGGTCATCCGCGCCACCCTGCCCGTTACAACGCTGCCAGCGGCATACTTCTCTTCTGCATTAAGCCAAGGATTCTGATCCTCAAACTTTAAGCTTAAGGCTATCTTTTCACCTTGTATATCCTTTATAAAAGCCTTAACCTTGTCGCCAACCTTGAAAATCTTCTTCGGATTCTCGACACGGCCCCATGACATCTCGGATATATGAAGCAGTCCGTCGGCTCCGCCAAGGTCGATAAACACACCAAAGTCGGTTATATTCTTTACGGTTCCTTCAACGGTCATGCCAACCTGGATTCTTTCAAACAGCTCCTTCTTCTGCGCTTCCTTTTCAGCAACAATCAGCCTTCTGCGGTCGCCGATAATCCTTCTCTTCTTTGGATTGAACTCGGTAATTACAAAGCTGATCTTCTGTCCTGCGTACTTGGATAAATCCTTCTCGTAAGTATCGGAAACAAGGCTTGCCGGTATGAATACCCTGGCTTCATCAACAATAACGCTTAGGCCGCCGTTTAATACTGATGCCACCTCTGCTGTAAGAATCTCCTGGTTATTATAGGCTTCCTCCAGCCTCTTGTTGGCCCTTTCGGCGGCAAGACGCTTGTAGGTGAGCATAACCTGGCCTTCTCCATCGTTTACCTTAAGGATTTTAGCGGTCATTTTGTCACCGGGCTTTACGGCCGACTTAAGATCCAGGTTTGGATTGTTGGAATATTCGCTCTTAGGTATTATTCCTTCCGACTTGTAGCCTATATTTAAGATGATTTCGTCATCTTTAACATCCAAGACTATACCTTCAACAATGTCCCCATTGCTGATATTCAAAACATTTTCTTCCTGTAATAATTGCTCAAAGCTTTTTTCTGTCATAATGGTAAGAACCTCCTCGATAATTTTATGCGGAGTCGAAGCCCCGGCTGTAATACCTACCTTCCAGAAAGGCTTGAACAAGCTCATATCCAAGTCTTCCGGCTTTTGAATAAAGTAAGTATTTTCGCATTCTTTTTTGCATATATCATAAAGCTTCCTTGTGTTGGAGCTTTCTTTTCCGCCTATTACAATCATGGCGTCCGACTGCCGCGCAAGCATGCGGGCCTCCGTTTGCCGTGATTGTGTAGCATTGCATATGGTATTAAAAACAAGTATATCATAACCTTTTTTTGATATTATTTCAACTAATTCTTGAAATCTGTCGTAATTAAATGTTGTTTGCGCAACGATGCAGATTTTTGTATCCCGGGGAATATTTAACCGCTGTGCATCCTCAATATTTTCAATAACAGTATAACTCTTGCTGGCGCACCATCCGATAATGCCGATGACCTCCGGATGATTGCCGTCCCCAATAATAATTATGTGACGGTCAGCATATTTGCTTGCAATGGTGTGTATCTTTTTAACAAAAGGGCATGTCGCGTCAATAATGTTATGACCGCATGAAGCAAGCTTATCCAGTGTCTCCTTCGGCACTCCATGGGAGCGTATGACTATTGTTCCCTTAGGCATTTCGTTTAATTCCTCGGGAGATTCTATAACCCTTACGCCTCTTTTACCAAGCTCCTCAACGACCGTTTCATTGTGGATTATTGATCCGTAAGTATAAATAATCCCGCCCTTATCCAGTTCATCATAAACCACATCCACAGCACGTTTTACACCGAAACAGAACCCGGCGCTTTCGGCAACCTTTATGTCCAATGCCGCATCTCCTTACTTAACTGCGTTAAATTTATCAATAATTGTTTCAGTAACCTCGTCAATTGTCATATCCGAGGAATCAACAAGCACGGCATCCTCGGCCTTCCTTAAGGGAGCAAACTCCCTGTTCATGTCCCTCTTGTCGCGCTCAATGATGTCCTTTTCGATTTCATTTATATCGGCATCAATTCCTCTTTCCTTAAGCTCCAGGTGCCTTCTTCTCGCCCTTTCCGCGGAGCTGGCGGTCAGATAAATCTTTAGGTCCGCGTTCGGAAGCACATATGTGCCTATATCCCTTCCGTCCATGACCACATCGGCTTTGGCGGCAAGGGCTCTTTGAAGCTCCACAAGCTTAAGCCGGACCGGCGGATATACCGATGAGGCACTGGCCATATTGCCGACTTCCTCGGTACGTATAAGGCCGCTTACATTCTCGCCGTTTAGTATAACCTGCTGCTCCCCGTTTACATATTCAATGGTAATATCCGCATATTTGCAGGCTTCCTCTATTTTATCCCTTTCATCAGAGGATATATTGTTTCTTATGAAGTGCAGCGCAAGTGCCCTGTACATTGCGCCGGTATCCACATAGATGAAATTCAGGCGTTTTGCAATTCTTTTCGCCACGGTGCTTTTTCCCGCCCCGGCCGGTCCGTCAATCGCTATACTGTAATGCTTCATCATATGCCTCCGAAGTAAATAGTAATATATCTTGATACTAAAATTTATTTATTTCTCTTTCTCCTGCGGACTTTCCCGCCAGGTACCCGGTGGTCCACGCTATCTGGAGATTAAAGCCTCCGGTTAATGCGTCCAGGTCCAATACCTCTCCGGCAAAATACAGGTTTTTTACCAGCTTAGATTCCATCGTGGCTGGATTGACTTCCCTGACGTCAACTCCGCCCTTTGTTATAACCGCCTGGCTGTACGGTGCAAGCCCCGTCACTGTAAAGGTTAAATTCTTAAGCAAATGAACTAGTCTCTGCCTTTCTTCCTTCGTGATAGAATTCACTTGTTTTTCCGAATTTATTGAACTTAGTGGAATAATAACATCTATTAGTTTATTTGGCAATAGCAGGTTCAAAGAATTCTTGAACTGTTTATTCTTAAACTTTTCGAAATCCTTGAGAATCCTTGCATCAAGCTGTTTATCGTCCAGGGCCGGCTTAAGATCTATGCTTACAGTAATTGCCCGGCCGCCTTTAATATAAGGAATTATATGCCTGCTGGCGCTTAATATAACCGGACCGCTTAACCCGAAATGGGTAAATAACAGCTCGCCAAAATCCTCGTATATTAACTTTTGTCCCGCCCTGACCTTTATGGATACGTTCTTAAGGGTAAGTCCCATCAAATCCTTAACATATTCCTCCGCAACGTATAACGGGACCAGCGACGGTGACAGCTCCGTAACGGTATGACCGGCGTTTTCTGCAAACCTGTACCCGTCTCCCGTTGAGCCGGTAAGCGGGTACGACAAGCCGCCGGTTGCTATTATTACCGCGTCTCCGCATAATATTTCGCCGCTTTTTAGCCTTATGCCGTCAAAGCTTCCGTCTTTAGTAATTATTTCATCAGCTTCACACTTGTATCTAACATCCACATTAAGCCGTTCCAGTTCTTTTTTAAGAACGGATATCACATCGGAGGATTTATCGGACAGGGGGAATACCCGGCTGCCTCTTTCAATTTTGGTTTTAAGGCCAAGCTTTTCAAAGAAATCAATGGCATCATATGCGTCGAACTGGTTATATGCACCATAAAGGAACTTGGGATTGGATATGACTTTTTGGAAAAATGAATCCCTGTCACAGGCGTTGGTCAGATTACATCTTCCCTTACCGGTTATATAAAGCTTTTTCCCAAGCTTTTCATTCTTTTCAAGCAAAATGACCCTGCAGCCCTTCTGCCCGCCGTATCTTGCCGCGGTTATGGCCGCCATCATTCCGGAAGCTCCGCCCCCGATTACATAAATCGTCTTCATATATTTATCCTCTGAACAATTTTATATTTTATACAAATTGATTATACGGCATAAATTAAAGGTAATTGACGAATACGGCATGAGTATCGCAATTACCTTGTTTTTACCGATAATCTTATTCCGTTGTTAATCCTCAAAATATACCTCATCCAATCCCAGTTCTATATGACCGCTTGCATACGGTCCGCCTTCCACACGGTAAATAATTTTGTTATACTCATCAAGATTCTCGGTAATACTCTGCGCCAACGCATCGAGAATGGCTATTTCAAGGCCTGCGCCGACATTAGTCAATGGAGGCTGGTCTTTAAAAAAGCTGATTATTACAGCATCATCCTTTGTTGTAACGCTTTCGATGCCTATTACAAGAGAACGGTCGGCCATGGAATCCACAACAGTTTCAACAATCAACTGCGGTGTAATCTTGGTGTCTGCAGGAACCAATGCCGTAACCGGATCCAGCTCCGAGTTGCTGTTTACCGTATATATCAGCAGCTCAATGTTGTTAAGAGGCTGTATTGCCGTAGGCGTAGGCTTGTCATCCTGTGCGCCGTTATCGCTGCCGGTTTCGTCAGAGTCGTTTTTTTCCGCCAAAGTATTTATATCCTCAGAATCGGTATCACTATCTTCATTTTCTTTTATATCAGCCCCGGTTTCATCCGGATCCTTAAAGGTTTTGAGCCTGATATTGCCGCATCCTGAAAAAGACAAGGCTGCAACAAGAAGAAATATCAGAGCCAAACTTTTATAGCAGCGTCTCATGACAACCTCCTTTAGGATAAGCATCCACTATCAACCATTAATACCATAATAGACTGTAACTGTGTCATTTCTATGGTATTATTTCAACGAAATTATGTTATTATCCGTATACATCAATAATGCTTCTCCGAATTAGATCCAATGCTGCCGTTACACTGTATTCTCTGACTTTTTCCCTGCTTCCCTTGAAATGTCTTTCACTTATAAATACCTTGTCCGATATGCCGCAGGCAATATACACCAGGCCGACAGGCTTTTCAGGCGTGCCTCCTCCGGGTCCTGCCACGCCCGTAACCGCTATGCTTACGTCACATCCGGATTGTCTTAAGGCCCCTTCGGCCATTTCCCTTGCGGTCTGCTCACTGACAGCGCCATACGCGTCCAGGGTTCCGGGTTTTACACCCAGGTATTTCATCTTTGCTTCGTTGGTGTAAGTAATCAAGCCTTCCTTTAATACATCCGAGGCCCCGGGAACATTTACGATCTTTCCGGCCAAAAGGCCTCCTGTGCATGATTCGGCCGTTACAATGGTCAAATTGTGTTTTTTAAGCAGCTTTACAACCGCTTCCTCAAGGGTTTCCTTTTCATCAACCGAATAAATGTTTATGCCGAATCGTGAGTACATCTCATCAAGAATGGGATTAATAAGTTTAAGGGCATCATCTTCATTGTCAGCCGACGCGGTAATTCTGAAATGCACTTCCCCTCCCTTGGCGTAAGGCGCTATGGTCGGATTCCCTTGCTTTTCAATAAGGTCAAGAATCATTGTTTCCGCGGTGCTTTCACCAATGCCGCAGATTTTTACCATTCTGGATATAAAAACCTTGTCCTGCAGCTTTTTCAGGTATGGAAGCATTCCGCCTTCAAACATTGGTATCATCTCAACCGGCGGTCCCGGCAGAAGAAAAATTATTTTATTATTGTCCTCTATAATATATCCCGGCGCACTGCCGTTTTCATTATCTATCACTATGGAGCCTTCGACTTTTAAGACTTGCTTCCAGTTGTTTTCCGTTATTTTCGCCAGTTCTTTCGGAACCGTCCTGTTTTGAACCATGATCCGGTTCATATAGTCTAGTATTCTTTCCCGTGAATGCTCGTCCATTACCAGCCTTCTGCCAATTACCCTGGCCACCGCTTCTTTTGTAATATCATCGGAGGTGGGTCCGAGGCCTCCTGTAAGGATTACAATGTCGGAACGTTCAAGAGCCGTTTTTATGGCTTCACAAAGTCTTGCCTCATTGTCTCCCACGGTAACCTGGTGATACATTGACAACCCCAGCTTGGCACATTCCACTGAAAGGTAATTAGCGTTTGTGTTTATAATATTCCCTAATAATAATTCCGTCCCTACACTGATAAGTTCAACCGTCATAACAGGCAGTCCTTTCGTTAATGATTGCTTTTAGTCAGCAAAAGCCTGTAATTCTTAATCAAGTAATCCATCATGGATATAACCGTAAGTGCCAACGCAAGATAAACCGAAATTACCTCAAGTATGTTAATAAACTTAATATCCAGGTTTACAGTCAGCATTACGCTCATTACAATCTGCACATTTGTTTTTATCTTGCCCCACCATCCTGCCGCAAGCACAACACCGTTATCCGACGCAACAAGGCGAAAGCCGCTGACAATAAACTCTCTTGCAATTATTACTATTGCCACCCAGCTCGGTACCTGACGGGACGCCACAAAGCAGATCAATGCCGAACAAACCAGCAGTTTGTCCGCCAAAGGATCCATGAACTTGCCGAAATTGGTAATCAAATTGTTTTTCCTTGCGATATATCCGTCCAATGCATCCGTAACAGCCGCCAGGGTAAAGATGACTCCTGCTATATATTTGCCGTACGGGATACCGTCAACCAGCAGGAATACCAGGTACAGCGGTATCATAAGCACCCGGATTATTGTCAGCTTGTTTGGCAGATTCATTCTCTCGCACTTCCTTCCACGATTTCTCCAATTAAATCATAGTAATTGGCTCCCGTAACCTTAACCTTGATAATATCACCGGACATAAGCTCCGAATCGGATTCCATGAAAATGTACCCGTCCACCTTGGGCCCGTCCATGTATGTTCTGCCCACATATACATTATCCTTGCCGGCAATTCTGCCCTCGATTATTACGTCAAGAATCCTGCCGACCTGGGAAGCGGATATATCAAAAGCAATGGTCTGCTGGAGCTTCATAAGCTCCTTTTGTCTCTGCCTCTTTACCTTTGCGGTTACTTGGGGCTTGAGCTTTGACGCCGGCGTACCCTCCTCTTTCGAATATGTAAATACACCGAGCCTTTCGAATCTTTCCTCTTCTATAAATCGCAAAAGCTCTTCATGCTCTTCGTCCGTTTCCGTAGGGAAGCCCGTTATTAAAGTGGTTCTTAAAGCTATGCCGGGAATTTTATCCCTAAGCTTTTTTACTATGTTTACAATGTCCTTCTTTGATGTTTTTCTTCCCATCAGCTTTAATATCCTGTCTGAGCAATGCTGTATAGGCATGTCAAGATATTTGCATATTTTCGGCTGTCTGCTTATTGTATCGATAAGCTCATCGGTTATCTCCTCGGGATAACAGTATAATATACGGATCCATTCAATGCCGGGAATTTCGCAGAGCTTGTCAAGAAGACCGGGCAAAGCCTTCCTGCCGTATAAATCCCTGCCGTACAGGGTTGTTTCCTGCGCTACTAGTATCAATTCCTTTACCCCGTTTTCGGCAAGGTAAGCAGCCTCTTCAACCAGCTCCTCCATGGGCCGGCTTCTGAAGTTTCCGCGTACCTTCGGTATAATGCAGTAAGTACAATGCTTGTCGCATCCTTCGGCAATTTTCAAATATGAATAACTTCCTGTCGATAGGATTCTCTTTGATTTAAGGACAGGCTGATTGTTAATATCGGTAAAGCATGTATATTTATTGCCGTTTAGGACTTTTTCAATCACACTTATAATTTCTGAAATGGCGGAAGTCCCTAAAAGCGCGTCCACTTCAGGGATTTCATTTAAGATTTCATCCTTATAACGTTCAGCCAGGCATCCGGTAACAATTAATGCCTTAAGCCTGCCGGTTTCCTTATGCTTTGCCATTTCAAGAATAGTCTCGATGCTTTCCTCTTTGGCGTCATGAATGAAGCAGCAGGTATTAATTATGATGATGTCAGCATCGTTTTCATAATCGGTTATCGTATATCCGTTATCATGAAGGATGCCAAGCATGTTTTCGCTGTCGACAAGGTTCTTGTCACAGCCTAATGATATAAAAAATATATTCATGTTCAAGCTCCATTTATAGTTTTATGCACAAATATTCTATCAGTATAATGAAGCTTGTACAAGCACGAATTTATAGGATGTTATTCACAGCTTTTTGCCGCTTCCACGCAATTGTACATAAGCATGGCAATGGTCATGGGCCCGACACCGCCGGGAACCGGTGTAATGGCGCTGACCTTCCCGATAACATCATCATAATCCACGTCTCCGCAGAGCTTGTTGTTTTCATTCCTGTGAATGCCTACATCGATTACTACGGCGCCCGGTTTGACATATTCCTTTGTTATAAACCTGGGTTTTCCCATGGCCACTATAAGTATGTCCGCCCTGCTTGTAATCTCAGGAAGGTTTCTTGTCCTGGAATGACATACGGTTACGGTGGCATTTTCCCTTAACATCAGCATTGCCATGGGTTTACCGACTATGTTGCTCCTTCCGACAATGACACATTCCTTGCCTTCTATTTCAATGCCATAGCGTTTAAGAAGCTGGATAACACCAGCAGGGGTGCATGAAATAAAGCCCTTTTGACCGATGCTTAATCTTCCTACGCTTTCAGGATGGAAGCCGTCCACGTCCTTCTCGGGCGATATGGCGCGGATAATCTTCTCCTCGTCTATATGCCCGGGTAAAGGCAGCTGAACAAGTATGCCATGCACATCCTTACGGTTGTTCAATTCGTTAATCAGGTCCATAAGCTGTTCCTGGGTTGTCTCCTCGCCAAGCTCATAGGCTATTGATTTAATTCCGACGTATTCACAGGCTTTTTTCTTGTTCCTGACATATATGGTTGATGCCGGATCGTTTCCAACCTGGATTACGCACAGGCATGGCTCTATATTCTTTTCCTTAAGCTTTATTACCTGTTCCTTAAGTTCGTCCTTAATATCCGTGGATATTTTTTTGCCGTCAATTATTGTAACCATATAATCACTCCCGCTTTGTCATGTGTTTTCTTTTTGCATGCTGCCTATTATACCGGCATTGCCCCGGTTTTGACGACCATCGATGGCATAATATAATTCTAATATATGCCAGGGAATATCACAAGTATTGAAATGCGTCATTAAATGTTACAAAAATGTTACAAGGTTTTTATTTCAACTTGTAATTTTTATGATTATTAGTTAAAATTGGTCTGTAGGTTAATTTTATACCAACAGGGAGAAAAGATGAACATAAAAATTAAAAAATCCGTTGTAATCACAATATTATACTGCATGTGCTTCGGAGCCATGACCACCTTTATCGGCGCCTTGTATCCTGAAAAGGACAATAACGATGCCATTGAAACATCGGCTAAAATCGGCAGTTTGCCCAGTTCGGATCCGGCCGGTTCCAGTAACCGGGATATGGCATCCAATGAAACCACTGGTAAAGACGGTTCCGGCCCGCAGGAAGCTTCACCTGCTCCGTCAGCAAGCCCCATACCCTCACCGTCGCCTTCACCCACACCGGAACCTACGCCGACTCCCGAACCGAGTCCTACGCCGCTTCCGGTATATGAAGTTGAGTATGACGGCTATCCGGAGATTGAAAAATTCTTCTATGACTATTATGTCGCATGGATATCCTGTGACCTTGATTTATTGAAGACCATTACAACCGATCCGGGCAGATTGCCTTCTCTTGCTTCGATGGAGAAGGAAACCATGTTTATTGACGATATCCGGAATTTTGAATACTATTTCATAAAAAGCTACGAGGAGAATGCCTATATCGTTTATGTCTATTATGAAATCAAGTATGTCAATATAAAGACCCCACTGCCGCGTATGGACAAGTTCTATCTGATTTCCGACAGCGGTGGAAAACTGAAAATATATAATTCGGAAATGGATGATGTGCTGAAACAGTATTATGATGAACGGGACCAGGATCAAGCCATCCAGGAGGTTATCAACACCACCAATGTTATGGCAAGACAAGCCCTTGACAAGGACGAGGCCCTAAGAGTATACATACAGGCGCTTTATGGGTATTAATCAAAAATATCACGAGCGGAAAACATATGACAAAATGAAAAAAGCGAAGCATGCAAATGTGTAATTGCATGCTTCTTCTTATTATTACTCAAGTCCTATACTCGCTTTATACTTCATTGACTTTGTATGCTTCTTTACGGCTGATGTATATTTGCTTGCTGATAAAATGGCGGAAGAATCCCAATATCGCAGCTGTATATATATGACATTAATCTTTATGACGCATAGTAATTAATCAAGCAGCCCTTTAATATTATGTCCCTTTCATCATCCGTAAGATCACCCAGGGTTAGGGTAAATTCTTTCATTCCCTTGTTCACCACATAGGCCTTTATCCGGGATTCCTTATTCTGAATAGCCTTTCTTATGTCTTTGATAAATACATAGTCATTCTTCTCAAAAGGCAATTCCCCGTCAAGGATGAACGGCAGCATACCCCAGTTGATAAGGTTTGAACGGTAGCGTTTCGTGGCATATTCCCTGGCTATATTGGCCAGTCCGCCCAGGACCTTCTGGCAGCTTGCGGCCTGCTCCCTGGCCGACCCGTCACCGGGTTTTACGGCGTATATGGTGCTTCCTATCTGGGTGTTCCTTATATCGATGGCAAATTTGCCGCGTATTTCATCATATATCTTTTCAAGCTCGGATAATGCGGTTGTTACATCTTCACCGGCCAGCCTTGCTTTTTCGGCTTTTTGAACTACCTTGGCGGCGCCTACATATCCCGGATCCTTCCTGTACAATGTGTATTCGGCAAGGGCCAGGGGGTTGGAACGGTATGATGAGGTTTCGCCCGACGGTATAAGCTCGTCCGTGGTTGTTACAGGATCCATTATTACGGACACCACCTTAAGAATCAAATCGTCCGAAAGCTCGGGCATCTTCGGCCAGTCCGCAATTCCGGGGCCTCTTCTCAATTCTACGGTAGGATCGGGTTTGAGCGCTCCGTCATATACCCTGTTTTCATATATTCTACTGTCGTAGAAATACTTTGGCTTGCCAAAATCAACATCGATATCCTCCGCCGATGTCAGGTAACCCTGGTTTACAGCAGTGGCGGCAATCGACCGGGCATCCATCAAGGCAACCGATGCGATTTGGCCGTTGGTTATCTTCGAGCCCTCCCTGTTAGGGAAGTTCCTGGTCGTATGCCTGATGCTTAAGGCATTGTTTGCGGGCGTGTCTCCCGCTCCGAAGCACGGTCCGCAGAAAGCGGTACGTATGGTGACGCCGGACGCAATAAGCCTTGATATGGTTCCGTTATTGACAAGCTCCATAAGTATCGGCTGGCTTGCGGGATATACACTTAATGAAAACTCACCGGTTCCAATTGTCCTTCCGTTCAAAATGTCAGCGGCATCACATATGTTCTCAAAGCTGCCGCCTGCACATCCCGCTATTGTTCCCTGCTCAACGTAAAGCCTGCCGTTTCTGATCTTGTCCTTAAGCGTGTATTTGACTTTTCCGCCAAGAAGAGCCTGCGCGTTCTTTTCAACCTCATCAAGAATATCGTACAGGTTTGCGTTAAGCTCATCAATCGTGTAAGCGTTGCTCGGATGGAACGGCATGGCTATCATGGGTTTAATCCGGGACAGGTCCACATAAACCATTCCGTCATAATAAGCCACCGGTTCGGGCTGCAGGTACTTAAATGCGCTCTCGCGCTTATGTATCCTGTAGAACTCTTTAACCTCGTCATCCGTAACCCAAACAGATGACAGGCAGGTGGTCTCGGTGGTCATTACATCTATTCCTATCCTGTAATCGATGCTTAAGTTCCTTATGCCGTCACCGACAAATTCCATGACCTTGTTATTAACATATCCGTTTTTGAATACCGCCTTAATTATAGCCAGGGCGATATCCTGAGGGCCTACACCCTTGCGGGGTGAGCCTGTCAAATAGACGGCGATAACCTCCGGCATAGGGATATCATAGGTTCTTTCAAGCAGCTGCTTTACGATCTCCGGGCCTCCTTCACCGACACCCATGGTTCCCAGGGCGCCATAGCGTGTATGGCTGTCTGAACCAAGTATCATGCCTCCGACTTCGGCAAGCGCCTCACGGGCATACTGGTGAATGACCGCCTGGTGGGCCGGAACGTATATCCCGCCGTATCTTTTGGCGCTTGTAAGACCAAACATGTGGTCATCCTCGTTGATGGTGCCTCCTACCGCACACAGGCTGTTATGGCAGTTCGTAAGGACATAGGGCACCGGAAACTTTTCAAGCCCGCTGGCCCTTGCCGTCTGGATTATTCCAACATAAGTTATGTCATGGGATATCAGCTTGTCAAACTTGATTTTAAGCTTCGACATGCTGCCCGAAATGTTGTGGCTGCCAAGTATTTTATATGCCATTGTGCCGCTTTTCGCCTTTTCCTTGTCAATATTAAGGCCGGTTTTCTGCGAAGCCTCAAGAACGGCACCGGGCGAATCCTCAATTATATCGCGGTTATTTACCAGGTATACTCCTTTATCATACAGCTTAATCATAAAACACTCCTTTATCCTGTTATTCCATGGTTACATTTAATCCAGGCTATTCCTCGACATATCCTTCCGCAAGATTAACTACATGCTCTTCGTCACAGCTTATGTTGGGTGAAGGAAGCACTCCGGTATTAGCCTTTACTTTGAGCAATACCTTGCCTTCATTCAGGTTTTCAAAGTCAACCGATATTGATCCCTTGAAAATATCGTTGAAATATCCCGCATCAACAAATAGCTCGTCATATCCCTCGAATTTAAATCTTATCTCAAGATTAGCCTGTCGGTATGCCAAATCTATCTTATCCAGCAACAGCTTGGATTTCTCTCCTTTTGAAAGATTTTCAAACACCATCTCGTCATCCGATACAGGTCCTTCGCTGTCAACAAAATATGCCTTTACATATTCCAGCTTTATGTCCGAGCTGTTCCTTACCATTATGCGTTTTTCGGTGTTTTCGGCAATAATCAGTATAATTGTCGCAAGTATGGCAACAACCGCAGCCAGGTATAATACAGCTTTTGTGCTTTTCTTCATTTCAGTCTTGGTATGCTTGCTTTTTGATTTTTTCTTGCTCATGTCACAAACCTCCATCAGTTATGCATTTCTGGAACATTTATAATAATACTTTGAATATTATAAATAATCAAGTATAAAATAACCGGCATATGCAAAATCAAGTTTACCGCCGTTTGCATATGCCGCTTATATTTAGTCCTTAAAATCCATTATTTTAACGCTTCCGCGAAATCCCTACCGAAGTTTATCAGCCTTTCTTCTTCATCCTCATCGGGAACCCACAAGCTTCTTATGCCGTCATTTACCAGTTCAAAGCCCGCACTTCGAAGCCTTTCATTCAGCAGCTTGACCGATTCGCCGCTCCAGCCGTAACTGCCGAAGGCTGCAGCCTTTTTATTCTTGAACTTAAGCCCCTTGACCATTTCGAGCAGGCCCCCTATGGCATGGGACAGGTTGTTATTTATGGTTGGTGAGCCTACAAGTATTGCTTTCGACCTGAAAATATCCGTTATGATATCATTCTTGTCCTCTTTTGATGCGTTAATGACCTTTACCGTGACGGAAGGATCCGCACCTGAAATTCCCTTCGCCATCGCTTCCGCCATTTTTCTTGTCGATTCCCACATAGTATCGTATATGACGGTTATCCGGTTTTCCCGATAGTCATCAGCCCATTCAAGGTATTTTTCTATTATCTGTACGGGATTGTCCTTCCATATGACGCCATGGCTTGTACAAATCATATTTACGGGCAAATTAAAGCTCAGCACTTCCTCTATTTTCTTTGTCACAAACCGGCTGAAGGGAGTGAGAATGTTGGCATAATACTTGATAGCCTGGTCAAAAAGCTCACAGTTGTCTGCCCTGTCATTAAAAAGGGATTCCGTAGCATAATGCTGGCCAAACGCATCGTTGCTGAACAGTATGTTATCTCCCGACATATAAGTCATCATTGAATCGGGCCAATGAAGCATGGGGGCTTCAATGAATGTGAGCTTTGAGCTCCCGATATCAAGAGTATCTCCCGTCTTTACCGTTACAAAGTTCCAATCCTTGTGATAATGGCCTTTTAAAATTTTCGCCCCGTTTGCCGTACAGTAAATGGGTGTGTCCGGTATTTCTCTCATCAGCTCTTCAAGAGCGCCGCTGTGGTCCACTTCGCTGTGGTTGCATATAATATAGTCAATTTGTTTTAAGTCGGTTTCCCTCTTTAAATTGTTAACAAACTCCTTGTCATATGGCAGCCAGACCGTATCAATCAACACGGTCTTTTCATCCCTGATTAAATAGGAATTATAGGATGACCCCTTAAAAGTCGAATATTCATGTCCATGAAAGTATGTCAGTTCCCAATCCACCTTGCCGACCCAGGTAACCTTGTCCGTAATTTTCTTTCCCATTATTTCACCCCGTTTTTCATTTTTTCTTTTGGTTTCTCCTGCTTTATTTATACCAAATTACTAAATACACATCAACCATATAATTGATATGACAAAATTGCAGTGATTTAAATCACCTTATCAGGCTTTCAGAAAGCTCCATGCCCCATAATCTTAATATTCGCATGAAGCAGAATTTTAAGTCTATTTTTTTGCTGCCTGCGGTTGTACGGACGGGAAGCTCGGTATAAAGCCTGCCGTCTATATAATACCTGGCCGAACCGACCGTCATTCCTTCGTCCACCGGGGCATAAAGCATATCAGGAACATCATATTCAACCTTTACTTTTTCGTCCTTGCGCAGCAAAATACTCAAATCCCCTTCGACAGTAAGGTTCACATGACTTGTCTGGCCGTTCTTTACATAAACGGGGGGAAACTCTTTTTTCTCGAATATTTGCTTCTTCTCATAATTATCAACGCCATACGTCATCAAACGAACCGTATCGGTCCATTTAAGGTTTTTCTTCGGCGGCCATCCACAGCCCAGGACTACGGATATTAATGTCCTGTCAGGCCTTTTAAGCGCGCCTACAAAGCAATATCCCGCTTTCCCGGTAAAACCTGTTTTAACTCCTATGGCACCGTCCATCATGTACAGGAACTTGTTCTTGTTTGACACGGAAAAACGCCTTCCGCTTTTTATCTCGGAAAACTGATGTGATGCGGTGTTTGTTATTTCTAAAAAAGCTTTGTTTCGGATTGCATAAGAAGTTATAACAGCTAAATCCCTTGCAGTCGTATAATGGCCTTCCGCATCCAGGCCATTGGGTGTAACGAAATTAGTATTGTGGCAGCCCAGCGACCTGGCTTTGTCATTCATCATTGTGGCAAAGCCTTCCACCGTTCCGCCCACATGCTCCGCTATGGCGACCGCGGTGTCGTTATGGCTTTCAAGCATCAGCGAATAAAGCAGATCCTTAAGGTAATACTGCTCCCCTTCCCTGACGTTCAGCTGAACGTCAGGCATTTGTGATGCATAGGACGAAACCGTCACCACATCCTCAAGATTGCCTTTTTCAAGCGCGATTATGCAGGTCATGATTTTAGTCGTACTGGCCATGGGCATTTCCTGGTAACCATTATATTCATATAGCACCCGGTTGTTTTCCGCGTCCATAAGCAGCGCCGACAAGGCACTAAGCTTAATTTTCGGCGGAGAATGCGTTTCCGAATCATCATTTTCTTCTTTCATTTTTTCAATCAGGTTATCCAGGTCATTATTCGAATCTTTATTCTCACCGCCGGCATTATAATACGAACCATATTTTTCATTATAAAAACTGCCGGTATTTACACAACTAAAGCTGGTGAAGGCTGCAAGAAGCCCAAGGCACATAAAAAAATACCTGTTCAGCCTCTTCCTTATACCATACAATAAAATCATACCTTATCCGTTTTTATATTAATTTATTTGTTCCTTTACTGACTTATTCCTAAGAGGTATAATTATGATACATCAGTACACTCAGAAAGGGCTGTGCCATGTCCAAGCTTGCCGACGGCATAAAAAAAATAACGGATAAGATAAATGAAATCAAGATCATAAGGATAATAACCGGCAACAAGCATGTTCGCCGCATCTTGAGGGCTATATTTACGATTGCATTTTTTATTTTCCTGGGGCTTTTCATAAACGAGGTTGCCGTACAGCCATACCTTTTAAGAAAAAGCCTTGAAAAGGCCAGGGAGCTGTACGGCTACGGCGAAGCTGAAACCATGGACATATCCGATCATTCGGATTCGAGTGATGGCAGTATTCCCGGCAAAAACGGTTCGGGCGATAATATGAATCCGGGATATGACACCGGGAATGATCCATACGGAACGAATAATGGTCAAACCGGGCCTGATAGCGGCGCACCCGCTTCCACACCGGATCCCAACCGTGATGATAAGGGAAGGCTGAAAAAGTTCTCAAAGCTTCTTGAAGTAAATGAGGATGTAAAGGGCTGGATTCGTATTACCAATATAAAAACCGGCAAGATAGACACAAAGGTGGACTATGTCGTTGTCCAATCCCCCGACAAATCGGATCCGGACTTTTATCTTTCAAGGAACTGGGCTACCAAGGATTATTTAAAAGCGGGAAGCATTTTCCTTGATGTTGCGTCCTCGGTTGAAAATAATTCAAAGAACCTGATTATTCACGGCCACAACATGACTTCCTCGGACAACATGTTCCACTACCTGCTGGAATACAAGGATGATATCAAATTCCTTAAAGAGCATCCCATTATAAGGTTTGACACAATTTATGAGGAAGCCCTATGGAAGATATTTGCCGTATACATAACTCCCGGAAATAACGACAAAGGAGATTTCTTTCCCTTTACAACCGCAGAATTCAAATCCGACAAGGATTTTATCGAGTTTATATATCAGACCAGGCTGCGCTCGTTCTATTACATGGATTCGGTGGACATAAACGAGAATGATCAAATTCTTACCCTTTCCACCTGTTCATATGAGCTTCCAAACTACAGGCTTGTTATTGTTGCGCGCAAGGTGCGTGAAGGTGAGGATTCAACCGTGGACACCTCGGTCTTTAAGAAAAAGAAAAGCAGTGAAAGGCTTTATCCTCAAAGCTTTTATGACCATTACGGGGGAAAGCCCCCTGAGATACTGCCCTTCGATGAAGCCGTGGAAAAAGGGCTTGTTCCGTGGTACAAGCCTAATGATTCCGTTGGAGATGAATAAAGCAGAAAAGACCGGCTCCATACTATTGGGCAGCCGGTCTGCTTTTATATGTCAGATTTGCATATCATTTTTATGCTTTTTATTTTATGTTTTTATATTTGATTTACATTATTCTTATGTATCGGTCTTGCTAATATGGCTATGAACCGGTTTTATTTTTTTATTTAATAACCCGTTCGTATATATTATCTTTTAATTCTTTATATGTCCAGCGTTAGCTGCTCGGCCTCTTCTTCCGCCTGGAGCTTGAAATCCTCTAGCTTTTCGGGATTTACAGCAGGCAGCATGTCCAGGGACTTAAGCCCGAAGCATCGCAGGAACTCTTCCGTTGTTCCGAACAAGATCGGCCTGCCGGGCGCGTCCAGCCTGCCCAGCTCGCATATAAGGTTGTATTCTAACAGCTTGTTTATGGCATGGTCGGATTTTACCCCGCGTATTTCCTCGATCTGAAGCCTTGTTATAGGCTGCTTGTAGGCGATGATTGACAGGGTTTCGAGAAGTACGTCCGTCAGCACATGCTTCTTTGGAATATGCGTTATCTTTATAATCGATTCGTACATGGACGCCTTTGTGCACAACTGGTACGAACCGTCCAGCTCAATTATCTGTATTCCCCTGCTGACATCATCGTACTTGTCCATCATATTTCTGATGATCTTCCTGGTGGTTTCCTCATCGTGGTCTATAGCCTGGGCAAGCCGCTCAAGCTCAACCGCTTCGCCCATTGTAAACAGTATGGCTTCTATCCGTGCTTCCGCTAGCTTTAAATCCACTAAAATCCTGCCTCCTCCATTGTAATTATGTCCGAAGCCAAGAATGTTATCTTTATATCATCAAACATTCTCTCCTGCTCAATCATTATACGTCCGAGCCTAATAAGCTCCAATATTCCGAGGAAAGTAACTATAATCTCCATTCTTGTGGTCTGCTGCTCCAAAAGGTTCCTGAAATAAAAAACCCGGTTTTTCAGCCCGTATTCCTGTATCTGAATAAACTTGTCCGCCAGGCTGATTTCTTCCTTTTCAATTTTTCCGAATTTGCTGCGGATGGGGTCAATCTTTTCAGATTGGCGCTTTACCAGTGATGAAAATATCTCATGCAGCTTTTCCAGTGTCAAATCTCCAATCAGTTCGCTTACATCTATCTCTTCCTTGAAATCGGCAATTTCCTTTGGTATTGTGGGCGGCTTGAAAAGAATCTTCGATGCGTCCTCCTGCTTGTCCTTGAGCTGCTCGGAAACATATTTGAACATCTTGTATTCCAGGAGCTTGTCCACCAGTTCCTGCCTTGGATCCTCCTCCTGTTCATCCTCGCTGTCAGCCGCAGGAAGTAGCATCCTGGACTTAATGTTAATCAGAGTGGCGGCCATGACGAGGAACTCGCTCATTATCTCGAGATTCTTTTCTTCCATCTGCTTTATGTACTCCAAGTACTGGTCTGTAATCTCCGCAATTGGTATATCATATATATTGATTTTATTCTTGTCAATCAAATGAAGCAGCAGGTCCAGGGGGCCTTCAAATGCTTCAAGCTTAACCCGTATACTCATAATACCCCTTTCAAAATCATCTGCCAAGCAGCTTAACCGTCACAAGCTCGGGCGGATTAAGGAATCTCGGCATATTCGAATGGCTTCCCAAGCCTCTTGAAATTATCATGAAGTGTCCGTTCTCATTAAACAGTCCGGCATCATACTTCGGAAACAGTCTGAACAGCGGCGATATTATGCCGCCAATAATCGGCAGCCGGACAAGCCCGCCGTGCATATGTCCGGACAACACTAAATCCGCTCCCCAGGATACATATTCGGGAAAAAACAGCGGATTATGGGCAATCAGAATCTGAAAGCCTTCCCTGCTCCTGTTCCCTGCAAGGCTTGCAATCGTGTCCTTATCCGGCCTTTGCCTGTTTTTTCTGTCATAGTACCCGCTGCCCAGGGACAGCCCTGTTATTGCGAGCCTGCTTTCTTTATACATCAGCTCCATACTACAGTTGTCTAACAGGTAAACTCCGAGTTTTTTCAACTCGTCCTTGTAAGCAACCCATTCTTCATAAAAGCGCACCAGGCGCGCATTTTTTTCATCCTGTATGAAATCGTCATCATATATAATATCTTTTAACTCTTCAAAGTACTGTTCATGGTTGCCCAAGGCATAATATACCGGATAATGCTCAGAAATTTCCCTTATAAAATCCAGGGCCTTTGCGGGATAACAGTGCTTTCTCTTGTTGATCATGTCCCCCGCTATTATAACAAACTCCGGTTTTTGAGCCAATATCTTTTCAACCAGCCCGGCGCCATTTTTCCCGAAGGAAGCGTTATGAAGATCGGCAACAACCGCAAATGTGAGGCCGCATAAATCCTTGCCGACTGCTTCCGACTGTACGGTATATTCTGATACGACAAGGATTTTGTGTTCAATGTACGACCAGATGAAGAACAGTATTATCAAACCGGGAATAATCAAAATATACGGCATGCCGTCTCCTTTCGGTCAAATGTCAAATTATCAGGAATGCATATCCATCTTTTATAATATAACTTTATCTTTTTTCAGTGTCAACAAAGATATGACAATTGCATATACTCATAGTTATCATCTGTAAGCCAGGAAGAATTTCCTAATAGCCTTTATGAAATTGTCTGTATACCCAGCCTTGTCGACATCTTGCTTTGCCAGTATGTCAATGCTTCCGATTTTTTCATTGCCGAAGTAATATACGATTTCCCCGATTTTATCACCGGCTGCAACAGGGGCTGAAACCTTTTCGAACATGCTGATTTCTTTCCTGATATTATTCGGATCCATTCCCTTGGAGCAAAGGAAAGAGAATTTATCTTTTATATCCCCGAAGACATAATCGGATTTGCCCTTTGTTACCCTTACTGGCTCAAGGGTTACATCCGTATGATCATCCACATATAACGAGTAGTTGGCAAAGCCGTAATTCAGGAGCTTGGCGGCCTCCATGAACCTGGTCTTTGTGTCCGGCGCAGCCATAATTACCGCAATAAGGTCCATGCTTCCGCGCCTTGCGGTAGCGGACAGGCAATATTTCGCCGCGCTGGTCGAGCCTGTTTTAAGCCCTGTAATGCCTTTATAAGATTTTATAAGCTTGTTTGTATTGGTAAGATCGAATTCAATTCTTCCCTTTTTGGTGTTATGCACGAACTTATCCATCCATACGGTACAGTAATTGCTTACCTGGGGATATTTCATTATAAGCTCCCTTGACATTAAGGCTATATCGTATGCGGTGGTATAATGATTGTCGGCATCAAGGCCTGTGCAGTTAACAAAATTGGTATTATTCATGCCCAGCTCTTTTGCCTTTTCATTCATCCTGGCCACAAACTCCTCGTGGGAGCCCGCAATATGCTCAGCCATAGCCACCGACGCGTCATTGGCGCTTGCTATGCTTATGCATTTTATCAGGGTGTCTACGTTTTGGACCTCGTAAGGCTCCAGGTATACCTGTGAACCGCCCATGGACGCGGCATATTCAGATATTGTCACATCGTCCATTAGCTTTATCCTGCCTTCTTCCAAGGCTTCAAATATCAATAACAGTGTCATGACCTTGGTGACGCTTGCCGGCTTCAGCCTTTCATCCTTGTTTTTTTCAAATATTACAGTGCCTGTGGAGCCTTCAATCAGGACTGCCGAGGGTAAACTAGGTCAAGCTTCCCATCGGTTAACGCGGTTACGGCAATGACATCCTCCGTATCTGGTACTTTTTCACCGACCCTCGCGGATATAACGACATAAGGCATTAAAAAAGCTATGATTAAGAATAATAGAAAAACGGCTGATTTCTTCATCTATAACTCCGACAATAACTTTATTATATTTTAATCCATGCCTTACGTTTTTAGACCAATCCATGGATATATTTGTCTTAAAATCTTTATCTTACTATTACCTGGCATTTTAAGCTCTTGCCCTTGACCTTAACCGTTATTGTCGTTTTCCCGGGCCTTTTTGCCTTTATCCTGCCGAAACTGCTGACCGTTGCAACCTTTGGATTGCTGCTTTTATAAGCGGCATTCCATACAGGCCCCTTTACCCTTAATCGGAAAGTATCTCCCGTTTTCAGGTAAAGCTTGCGTTTATTAAGTTCTATCACTTTTACCCTGCATTTCAGCTTCTTATTGCCAACCTTTGCAACAATGACAGCCCTGCCTGTACGGTGTGCATATACCCTGCCTGTAAAATCAACTCCGGCCACGCGGAAATTCGTCGAATAAAATGATACCCTTTTATTGATTCCATATACAAATAACCGATACTCCTCTCCCGGGGTCATGTATAATTCCTGCCTGTTAAGATGAAGGCTGAAAGGTAGAATTATACCCTTCCGATAGAACAAGCCGGAGTTTCGATACAGGGTAAATATAATTAATACGGCTATTATAACGATAATAACTAATTTGATAAATCTATTGGACCTACAGCACCTGTTTTTATGCCCGAACATGAAAAACTCCGCCGCATCATAATCTATGCTATATTCTATGATGCGGCGGCATAATATTTAACCCAGGTTCAGTATTACGTCCTTTGTAATAATACTGTATACATAGGGCGGCTTCTTAGCCTTACTTTTGCTTATCGTGTAAGCGTTAAGAAGCCTTTCCTTTGCTTCCTTCCTTTTCTCATCATCATTGGCATAAAGGGTGGCAAGGGTCTCACCCTTCGATACCTTGTCTCCCAGCTTCTTATGGATAATGATACCGACACTCAAGTCTATCCTGCTGTCCTTGGTAATGCGTCCGCCGCCCAAAAGAAGGGACGCCATGCCAACCTCATCGGTCTTTATTTCACTCACATACCCGTCCGCCGGTGATTTTACGTCGTACTTTATTGATGCGGTCTTAAGCAGGTTCGGATTGTACACAAAATCGGCGTTTCCGCCCTGGGCGCTTATAAATTCCGCCATCTTTTCCAGGGCCGTCCTGTTATTGATTGTCTCAACAAGAAGCTTTCTTCCCTCATCCGCCGACTTTACCCTGCCCGCGCCTAAAAGCATATATGAAGCCAGGGCAAGGCTTACCTCCAGCAGGTCCTCGGGTCCCTGCCCGTTAAGTGTCTCAATCGCTTCCTTCACTTCAAGGGCATTGCCGACAGCCCTTCCAAGCGGCTGGTTCATATCGGTAATTACCGCATATGTGGGCTTTCCTGCCAGGGTCCCGATCTGGACCATTTCCCTTGCAAGTGACAAGGAATCTTCATAGCTTTTCATGAATGCGCCGCTTCCGGTTTTTACATCAAGAACAATTACATCAGCACCGGAAGCCAGCTTCTTGCTCATAATACTGGAAGCGATGAGCGATATATTGTCAACTGTGGCCGTAACATCCCTCAAGGCGTATATTTTCTTGTCCGCCGGGGCAAGATTGGCCGTTTGTCCGACAATAGCGATCTTTATCCTGTTGACATTTTCAATGAACTTCTCCGTTGACAGGCTCGTTGAAAACCCCGGAAAGCTTTCAAGCTTGTCAATGGTCCCCCCGGTATGCCCAAGCCCCCTTCCTGACATCTTGGCGACCGGTATGCCAAGGGCTGCAACCATGGGGCCAATGACCAGGGATGTCTTGTCTCCTACACCGCCTGTACTGTGCTTGTCCACCTTCACACCCTCAATCCGCGACAAATCCAGCATCTCACCGCTGTTTGCCATGGCAAGCGTCAGATTGGCCGTTTCTTCATGGGTCATTTTATTAATGCAAACGGCCATCAGGAAAGCGGCCATCTGATAATCAGGTATTTCTCCCTTTGTATACCCGTTTACAATAAACTCAATCTCTTCCTTGGTCAGCTCTCCCCTGTTCTTTTTTTTATTAATCAGATCGTACATGTTCATGCTTCATCACTCCAATTGCGGCATGTATTATTTACCTTTGGCAACATTATATAATAATTTCAGTTTTTATGTCCAATTGAAATCATTTTTTATGTCGGAACCATTTTATATGTAAAGCCCTTGACAATGTTAGTCAAGTCCAAATTAGTGTGTAAATTACCTCGGTCATCAAACGGTAGCTAATGAGACAATAGCCTAAGCGTTTATGCCGCGAAAGCTGTTGACGATGAGTACATGGCATGTTAGGCTGTTGGCC
>JAAYHD010000045.1 GCA_012735495.1 Clostridiales bacterium
CGGAGATTTATATTTCGACGTTTTTTATTTTTGGGGTCTTAGCTCAGCTGGGAGAGCACCTGCCTTACAAGCAGGGGGTCATAGGTTCGAGCCCTATAGGCCCCATTGTGCAACGGTATGGCTTGGGGCTTGACAGAGCGAACTGACATGATGCAAGGGCTCTGCAATAAGATTCGGCGTGCCGATGTGGCTCAATTGGCAGAGCAGCTGACTTGTAATCAGCAGGTTATCGGTTCGAGTCCGATCATCGGCTTTTAGTAAATAAATATGGATGGGTTCCCGAGAGGTCAAAGGGGGCAGACTGTAAATCTGTTAGCAACGCTTTCGAAGGTTCGAATCCTTCCCCATCCACTTGATTTTTAATAAAATATCATATATTATTTAAACAGTGCCGCGGGGTGGAGCAGTCTGGAAGCTCGTCGGGCTCATAACCCGAAGGTCGAAGGTTCAAATCCTTCCCCCGCTACTATTTGCTTATGAATGCTCTACGGAAAAAGATACCGCAGGTGTCTTTCTTCAGAAAGCAAGTAAAACATGCCCAGATAGCTCAGTTGGTAGAGCAGAGGACTGAAAATCCTCGTGTCGCTGGTTCAATTCCGGCTCTGGGCATTTTTATTTTAAATATTGGACATGGGACATTAGCTCAGGCGGTAGAGCACTTGACTTTTAATCAAGGTGTCCGGGGTTCGATTCCCCGATGTCTCACACAGGCGGCCTTTAAAGGGCCGCTTTTTATTTGCAATTGACATTAATTCTTAACGGGTTTACTATAATTAATGTGTTGAGAGCGTTTTTATATAAAAGGAGATGGGTTTGTTGCTGCAGGAAAAAATAGAGAAATTTAAGCAAATGATTGATGAAAGCGACAACATAGTCTTTTTTGGCGGGGCGGGAGTATCCACGGAAAGCGGGATTCCGGATTTTCGGAGCGTTGACGGATTATACCATTTAAAATATGAATATCCGCCGGAAACCATGCTGAGCCATACCTTTTTCATGAAACATACGGACAAATTCTACGAGTTTTATTGGGACAAAATGGTATATGAGAACGCGGAACCAAACATAACACATGTTAAGCTTGCGGAGCTCGAAAGACAGGGAAAGCTGAAAGCGGTGGTTACCCAGAACATAGACGGGCTTCATCAAAAAGCCGGAAGCATAAATGTATTGGAGCTCCACGGCTCGGTTTACCGCTATAACTGTATGAGCTGCGGCAGGTTTTATTCACTTGAAAAGCTAAGAGGAACGAAGGGCGTTCCTGTCTGCGGGTGCGGTGGCATAATCAAGCCGGATGTGGTTCTTTACGAGGAAGGGCTGGATGATGAGGTGGTTTCCAAGGCGATAAGAGCCATTTCCAAGGCGGATGTGCTGATTATCGGGGGAACTTCACTCAGCGTATATCCGGCTGCCGGATTCATAAGTTATTACCGCGGCAACAAGAAGGTTATAATCAATAAGTCTCCAACTCCGTTTGACAGGGAGGCGGACCTGCTCATACAGGCAGGACTGGGAGAGGTCTTTTCACAAATATGATAAAGAAAGGATAGATTTATGATTACAGGAAAAAATAGTGTATACAAACTCACGGCAGGTGGCCTTATGCTTGCGGCAGGAATTATAATTCCAAAAGTATTCCATATATTTGGAACGCAGGAAATGGGCCAGATGTTTTCCCCCATGCATTTCAGCGTTTTCGTTGCGGGCATTTACCTGGGGACCCTGTATGGCGGCATAATCGGTTTTTTAACCCCGCTTGTCAATTCCTTATTTGGCATGCCGATGTTTCCCTTTAATCTGATTATGGCATTTGAACTGGGAGCATACGGGTTCTTTTCGGGTCTTTTAATGCATCTGCTGAAAAAACTGAATAAGGGCGGGCTGGTTTTAAGAATTTATATCAGCCTGATAGTATCCATGATTGCAGGAAGAATCGTATATGCGCTGGTGCTGTTTGTTATGGGCCGAATACTTGCCATGAAAGTGCCGGCGCCGGCCACCGTTTGGAGCTCCGTCATTTTTGGTATTCCGGGAATCATACTGCAGTTGATACTGGTGCCGGGAATTGTCCTTGCGCTTTATAAAACTCAGAATAGATAGTTGTTTCAAAGCCGGTTTTATTGTATATTAAATAGGCATTATATAATAAGGAGGAAAAATGATGAACAACATTGACACAATGGCGGTAAATGCTATCAGAATCTTATCGGCGGATGGTGTTCAAAAAGCCAATTCCGGACACCCGGGACTGCCTCTCGGAGCAGCATCTATGGCTTATGAGCTTTGGGCAAGACATATGAAGCATAATCCGGCAGATCCAAAATGGCCCAACAGAGATAGGTTTATATTGTCGGCAGGTCATGGATCCATGCTTTTATATTCATTACTGCACTTATTCGGTTATGGCCTTACAAAGGAAGACCTGGCACAGTTCAGGCAGGACGGGTCGTTAACTCCGGGACATCCGGAATACAGGCATACCGTAGGAGTTGAAACCACGACAGGCCCGTTGGGAGCAGGCATGGCTACGGCGGTTGGCATGGCCATGGCGGAAGCCCATCTGGCTTCGGTTTTCAATAAAGAAGGTTATCCGGTTGTGGATCACTATACTTTTGTGCTTTGCGGAGACGGCTGCATGATGGAAGGTATTTCTTCGGAAGCCATGTCTCTTGCAGGAACACTTGGACTGGGCAAGCTGATAGTCCTGTACGATTCCAATAAAATAACCATTGAAGGCGACACGGGTATTGCGTTTACCGAGGATGTCAGAAAGAGATTTGAAGCATACGGTTTCCAGACCCTTGTAGTTGAAGATGGCAATAACCTGGAGGAAATCGGGGCCGCTATTGAGGCCGCCAAGGCGGATTTATCAAGGCCTTCCATGATTACCGTCAAGACCCGAATCGGTTATGGAAGCCCCAGGGAAGGAATGGCCAGCGCTCATGGAGAACCGCTGGGAGAAGAAAATGTCAAGGCGTTGAGAGAGAAGCTGGGATGGCCTATAGAAACGGCCTTTGAGGTACCCAAGGAGGTTTATGACCATTATAATACCCTTGCAAAAGAGGGTGCCAGGGCCGAAGAGGAGTGGAACAAGCTCTTTAAGGATTACTGTGACAAGTATCCGGAAATGAAGAAGCTGTGGGATCAGTATCATGACGAGACGGCAGCACAGCATCTGTTGAATGATGAAGAGTTCTGGACGTATGATGACAAGGCCGATGCCACAAGAAACATTTCTGGTAAAATAATAAACAGGCTCAAGGACTATCTGCCTAATTTAATTGGAGGAAGCGCGGATCTTGCTCCTTCGACAAAGACCTTGATGAAGGATGAGGGATCGTTTGCCAGGGGCGATTTCGGAGGGCGCAATCTGCACTTCGGAGTAAGGGAGCTTGCCATGGCCGGAATAGGAAACGGTCTGACGCTTCATGGCGGACTAAAACCCTATGTATCCACTTTCTTCGTATTCAGTGACTACATGAAGCCCATGATGAGGCTGGCTGCGCTTATGCAGATTCCGGTAACTTATGTTCTGACACATGACAGCATCGGTGTAGGCGAAGACGGACCGACCCATCAACCTATTGAGCAGATGGCCATGCTTCGCGCAACACCTAATTTCACCGTATATCGTCCTGCGGATGCGACCGAATGCCTTGCCGCATGGTATTACGCGGTAACATCCACCCGCACACCGACCGCGCTGGTACTGACCCGTCAGAACCTTCCGCAGCTTAAAGGCTCATCAAAGGAGGCGCTTAAGGGTGCATACATCATATCCGATTCCCGGAAGGAAACCCCGGATGCAATAATTATTGCGACAGGATCCGAGGTGCAGCTGGGGCTGGGCGCCCAGGAGGAACTGCTTAAGCAAGGCATTGATGTAAGGGTTGTCAGCATGCCGTCGATGGATGTATTCGAAAAACAGCCCGAAGAATACAAGGAAAAGATTCTTCCGAAGAACGTCAGGGCCAGGGTGGCCGTTGAGGCAATGTCACCCTTCGGATGGGAAAGATATGTCGGTCTGGATGGAGCAGTCGTAGCAATGGAAGGCTTCGGTGCTTCCGCACCGGCAAAGATCCTCTTTGAGAAATTCGGATTTACCGTGGACAATGTGGTAAAGGCCGTAAAAAAGGTAATAAACAGGGCATAATACCGATAACATGATTAAAAGACCGGACAAAAGAGCGGGAAATAAGCTCTTGCGCCGGTCTTTTTTGCTTTTTAATTAATTTCTAATCCTGACCGGTTGAAAAAACCCTGCCGGAAAGATACAATGAATTCAGGACAACAGGCAATACGGCGCAGAATGATGAGCATTCATTGAAAAATGGGAGGGGAAATGGTTGGCGAAAATACTGATTGTTGAGGATGAACTTAAAATAGCTAGGTTTCTGGAACTGGAGCTTAAGCACGAAGGTTACGAGGTTTTGATTGCCCAGGACGGAAGGCAGGGACTGGAAAAGGCGTTAAAAGAGATGGTGGACCTGGTCATCCTGGATATCATGCTTCCCGGACTTAACGGAATTGAGGTCTGCCGCAGAATCCGCATGGAATCACAGGTTCCAATAATCATGCTTACAGCCAAGGACGATGTTTCCGACAAGGTGGCGGGGCTTGACACCGGAGCGGACGACTATATGACAAAGCCTTTTGCAATTGAGGAGCTGCTGGCAAGAATCCGGGTTGCCTTAAACAGAAAGAGAAGCGTTGCGGAGCCGAAGAATGAAAGCCTTATAATTGGAGAGTTAAAGATAAATCCTGCAAGTAGGACCGTCTTTTACAAGGACGATGAAATAGTTCTGACAAAGAAGGAATACGAGTTGCTGGAATATCTGGTCCGCAACAGGAACATGGTGGTCAGCAGGGAGCAGTTGCTGAATCATGTATGGGATTACGAATATTTCGGAGATACGAATGTGGTTGACGTGTATGTCAGGTATTTGCGCCAAAAGATAGATGACAAATACGGCATCCTCCTGATATCGACGGTGCGGGGAGTCGGATATATAATCAAGGACGCGCAGTGACATTAACTGGCAACAGGAGAGTGTATGAGCTGGGATAATTTCTTGGAGTTTTTGCGAAAAACGCTGGTAAAAATCATTCTTCCGATTAAGAACAAAAGGGAAAAATGGCTGAGCAATTTCAGATTCTCAATCCTTTTTAGGATTTCCCTGGGGTATATAAGGCTGCTTGTTGTATACGGCATTGTTCTTATGGCGGGAATTTTTACTATATACATGCTTGCCGAAAAAGAGGACTATAACGATATGGCGCAGGACATCATAGCGTCCATCGGGGAAGCGGAAGGAAGATCTTTTATTAACCCGTATTACATGCAGAACCTGTCAATGAAAATCGAGGATGCGGATACGGGGGAGGAGATATATAACGATATAGCTTATGTTCCAACCTCGGACAAAGCGTTTTTTCATGGCATCCACTTTGACAGGAAGAGCGAAAGAAACATACTTGTTGTCAATGAGGAAAAGGAGTTTACCGCAAACGGCAGAACTTATCATGCAACCTTCCAATACGACCTGACCGGCAGCTATAAAAGGTTTCTCTCCATGCTTTGGAAGCTGATTATTCTTTATGCAGCCGTTACGGCTGTTGTTATTGTAAAGGGAAGGAAGAGAAGCGAAAAGCTGTTTGAGCCCCTTGGAATCATGTCGGCAACCGCAAGCAGGCTAACCGCCCACAATCTTCACAGCGAAAGGCTTAATGTTGAAGGAACACAGAACGAGCTTAAAGACCTGGCAAAAGTCATTAACGATATGCTGGACCGGATAGAGACCTCCTACGAAAGCCAGAAGCAGTTCGTATCCGATGCATCCCATGAGCTGAGAACGCCTATTGCCGTCATTCAAGGCTATGCAAACCTTTTGGACCGCTGGGGCGCACAGGACAAGGAAGTGCTTGAGGAATCCATCCAAGCAATACAGAATGAATCCCGTTCCATGCAGGACCTGGTGGACAAGCTCCTGTTCCTGTCCAGGCACGACAAGAAAACCCTGAAGCTGAAAAAAACCTGGTTCAATATGAAGCCGGTGGTGGAGGACATGGTCAGGGAAACCAAGCTGGTCGCGCCCGACAGGATAATCAACAGCTCGATTCTTGAGGATGTTACCGTATATGGTGACAAACAGGCATTAAAACAGGCAATACGAATATTTATTGACAACGCGGTCAAGTATTCCCGGGAAGGGGATGAAATTAACATAATGTGCGAAAACCGGAACGGGGATTGTGTTATCACTGTCAGCGATACGGGTATAGGAATGACCAGAAAGGACGTGGAGCATATATTTGACCGCTTCTACAGGTCCGAATATGTGCGGAACCAAAACATCAGCGGTCATGGACTGGGTTTGTCTTTGGCAAAGCTGATAATACTTGCCCATACGGGCAGCATAAAGGTTCGAACCCAATTTACAAAAGGCACCAGTTTTACGGTAGTATTGCCGGAAAGAAAGCTCTTGACATGACGCATAACCCGGTTAATTAAAAATTTTTTATTGACAACATATGCTTACGGGGATATAATGGTGAAAGACTATTACAGAAAAGGAGGTAGAGCACATGAAAATAACATTAAGAATAACACAAGTCAATACCGGAATCAAAATGTTCATATGTGGAAATACCTCGCTGTTCTGTAAGAATCGAGAGTGTATTTTGGGTTGACATGATATCCCTGCCTTTTTGGGATTAATCAACAACAAATACAACTGGATTATGAAAGAATCACCGTGGTATTTCTGCCACGGTTTATTTTTTGTATAGATTTATGTACATAACAATATAAATTTGAAATATGATTATGCAACAGGGTAATGGAGGAGTTATGAATAAATTGTCTTATTATATAAGAAAATATTGGTTTGCTTATGTGTTTGCACTGCTTTGTACCGTGATTGCCGTTGCCATGGATATGGTTTCTCCGCAGGTTACAAAGCGCATCATAGACCAGGTAATAATAGGCGGGGAGACAGACTTGCTGCCTGTGCTGCTGCTTACGATCCTGTTTATCGGATTTGGAAGGGCCATATTTGCCTATCTTAAGGAGCTCACCTTTGATATATGCAGCTCAAACATCAGTTCAAAACTTAGAAAAAGACTGTTTAAGCATATACAGGGGCTGTCAATAAGCTTCTTTGACAAAAACAATACCGGAGAGCTTATGTCAAGAGTGAAGGATGACATAGACAGGATATGGGCAGCTACCGGCTATGTCAGCATGCTGATATTCGAGGTTCTCATTCACACCGGAATAGCCATGTTCTGCATGTACCGTTTAAGTACCACCCTGGCAATTATACCTACAATTGTACTGCCCATAGTAGCGGCCCTTGCCATTCTGATGGAAAACAAGCTGGGGAAAATCTATGAGCAGATCAGCGAACAGAATGCCACTCTGAATATGGTGGCGCAGGAGAACCTGGCGGGGGTCCGCGTTGTAAAATCCTTTGCCAGGGAGAAGTATGAGATTAACAAGTTCCTGTCGCACAACAAGCAGTATTATGAACTGAACATGAAGCAGGCAAAGGTGTTTATCAAGCTGTATCCGTATTTCCAGCTTATTACCAAGCTGCTTCCAATGGTTGTTATATTGTTCGGCGGACGCATGGTTATTAAAGGGGAGATAACCCTTGGGACCCTGGGCGCCTTTACCGAGTATTCGATGAATATCGTATGGCCCATGGAAATGCTGGGCTGGCTGTCAAACGACCTGGCAGCGGCTTTTGCTTCCTACAAAAGGATAAAGAAGGTATTTGCGGAAAAGCCTGAAATAGTTGAAAATGAGAACCCGGTGGTTCTTGATGAGGTGAAGGGCTCGGTTGAATTTGACAATGTATCCTTGGAAATCAACGGGAAGAAGATACTTTCAAATATAAGCTTCAGCCTGCCTGCGGGAAAAACCATCGGAATTATGGGGGCCACGGGAGCCGGCAAGACGTCCATTGTAAACATACTGCAGAGATTTTATGATGTCACGGACGGCGAAATACGCCTGGATGGAGTAAATATCAAGGATTTAAGCCTTAAACAGCTGAGAGAAAACATCTCAATAGTTATGCAGGACGTATTCCTGTTTTCCGATACCATCAGCGAAAATGTCAGGCTGGGGAACAGAAAGAAGATAAATAAAGAGGAGATAATCGAGGCGGCACGCTATTCCCAGGCCAGCGAGTTTATTGACAAGCTGGAGGACGGATATGAAACAATTATCGGTGAACGCGGAGTGGGTATGTCCGGCGGACAGAAGCAGAGAATAAGCATTGCCAGGGCATTGGCAAAGAAAGCGCCGATTCTCGTACTGGACGATTCGACCTCCGCTTTGGACATGGAGACGGAGCATTCCATCCAGAAAGCGCTGCTCCAGATCAACGCCACCAAGATAATTATTGCCCATAGGATTTCCGCCGTAAAAAATGCCGATGAAATAATCATACTGGAGGACGGCAAAATCATAGAACGCGGAACCCATGAAAGTCTCCTTAATGAGAAGGGATATTACTATAAGACTTATTTAGCCCAGTACGGGGAGTACATTTCAACCACGGAAGAACTTCCCCGTACCGGTTCGGACAACAGGGGCCTCTAATCGGAATGGAGGATTTACATGTCAATTAATGCAATCAAAGATGATGAATATATAAGCTCGGTGAGCAAGAAAACCACCATGACCCGGTTATTCCGCTACCTGCTGGCATATAAGGGAACCATAACTGCTGTTATTCTTATTATGCTGGTAACGGTGGCAATCTCAATAATCAACCCCCTGCTTATTGAAAGGGCGGTTGACGTACACATAGCCAACAAGGATATGGAAGGATTGCTGAAAATAATCGGGTTTGGCCTGACAATAAACCTTATCTTTATTCTGCTTGTAAAATTAAGAATGTATCTGATGGCCAGGATGTCAAACGACGTGCTCCTTAAAATAAGGCAGGAGCTGTATACCCATATCCAAACATTAAGCTTCGGCTTCTTTGACAGCAGGCCGACGGGAAAGATACTTGCAAGAATTATCGGCGATGTCAACTCACTGAAGGATGTGCTGTCGGACAGCGTTACAACCTTAATACCGGATTTTGTAACCATAAGCGCGGTTGTCATAATTATGCTGGCAAAGAACTGGAGGCTGGCCTTGGCCTCCCTGACAAGCCTTCCGCTAATGCTTGCCGGACTCTGGTTTATCGAGACAGCATCCCATAAAAGGTGGCGGATACACAGGAAAAAGAGCTCAAACCTGAATGCGTTCATACATGAGGACATTTCGGGAATGAGGGTTATCCAGAGCTTTACCGCTGAAGGCGAAGCGGAAGAGGATTTTGATCAGCTGGTCAAGGAGCACAGGGATTCATTCATAAAGGCAATTCTTATAAATGACGGCTTTTTCTCGGTGGTTGACATAAGCTGGGGAATCGGAAGCATCATGATGTACCTGGTAGCCATCAAGGTTATGGGCATCGGAGTCGATAACGTGGGAACCCTGATATCATTCGGCATGTATATAGGCATGTTCTGGCGGCCCATCATGAACCTGAGCAATTTCTACAACAAGCTTATTACCAATATATCCGGGGCTGAAAGGGTGTTTGACATTCTGGATACGAAGCCGGAGATTACGGATGCGCCGAATGTTATTGAAATGCCGGTTATCAAAGGGGAGGTCGTTTTTGACCATGTATCCTTTTCCTATGACAAGGATACGCAGGTGCTGAATGACGTCAGCTTCTCGGTAAAGCCCGGAGAAACCATAGCGCTTGTTGGGCCTACGGGAGCAGGCAAAACGACCATTGTAAACCTGATAAGCAGGTTTTATGATGTGCAGCAGGGAAATGTGTACATTGACGGATATAATGTCAAGGATGTCTCCATTGAGAGCTTAAGGAAACAGATGGGCATCATGACACAGGACAATTTCCTTTTTTCAGGTACGGTGAAGGACAATATAAGATACGGAAAGTTGGATGCCACCGATGAGGAAATCATTGCCGCAGCCAAGGCGGTTAACGCCCATGATTTTATAATGAAGCTGGAAAAGGGATACGATACGGAGCTGAGAGAAAGGGGAGCAGGGCTTTCCATCGGACAGAAGCAGCTTTTGGCCTTTGCAAGAACCATGGTATCCCAGCCGAAGATACTGATATTGGATGAGGCCACATCAAGCATAGATACCCACACCGAAATCCTGGTTCAGAAAGGCATAGAAACCCTTTTGAAGGGAAGGACATCCTTTGTTATAGCACACCGGCTTTCTACCATTGTCAAGGCTGACCGCATATTTGTCATTGACGACGGCAAGATTAAGGAAGAGGGTAGCCATCAGGAGCTGCTTGCCAGGAAGGGCTTGTATTACAGCCTGTACATGGCCCAGTTCAAGAATATATAAATCAAGAATAAACAATAAAGCATATGAAGTATAACAAAGGGCTTTTGCATAACAGCCGGAGAGGCTGATTGCAAAAGCCCAAATTATTATTCGGTATAATATGGAGGCCCTTTAATCCAATTTAATGTTTTTAAGCAGGGATGCCAGGCTGGTTGTTGCTTCTTCTCCCGTCTGATAGGTAAACGCGGGTTCCGAATCGTCTGCCTCAGATGCGGAAGTTTCGGCGACCGCCTTCATGCTGAGGCTGATTTTGTCATCGCTGATATCCAGTATCTGAACCGTAACGGTCTCTCCTTCTTTTAATACTTCGTTCGGTGATTTTATTCTTTTTTCGCTTATCTGGGATATGTGCAGGAGTCCGGTAAGACCGTTTCCGATATTTACAAATGCTCCGTACGGAACGATTTTTTCAACCGTTCCCGTAACCACGGAGCCGCGGACAAGCTTAGACATCCTGCGGATTCTGTCCTTGTTGGCCTTCTTAAGTTCCACTTCCTTCCCCGACAGGACAAGCCGCCTGTCCTTTCGGGAGACGGCGATTACGACAGCTTCAATTTCCTTTCCGACCCATGCTTCCAGGTCTTCCACATATTCTATGCTGAGCTGGGAAGCGGGAATAAAACCTCTTATACCATAAAGCCAAGTTATTACACCGCCCTTTACCGCCTGGGCAATACGGACATGGACCGCTGTTTGGGCCTCCATGATTTCGGCAAGCTTTTCCCATGACAGGATCTCATCCGCCTGCCTTTTAGACAGCAGGATATTGCCCATGCCGTCGTCTTCACTGACAACCACACAATACATCTCTTCGCCCAAAGCGACATCCCGTTTGATGGAAAAGGTGGGATCGCTGCTGAGTTCCTCAATCTTAACTATTCCTTCCGCATAAATGCCCAGGTCAAGAACCGCCTCGGACTCGGATATGCCGATGACCGTACCCTTGATGATGTCGCCTTCTTTAATTTTTTTAAGCGATTTTTCGATTTGATCCTTAAAATCGTCCATTGACGGAATGGTTTTAAATTCATCTGAAGCCATGATGTTTTACGGGAGAATATATCTCCCATCCTCCTTTTTTTCTTAATTTGAATTAATATAATTATCTTGAGTATAAAAACGCATGCCCTTTCTTGCCGGTTCTTTTTACGGCTCCCACATAATTAAGGACATGCAAAGCAGTAACGGAAGCGCCTGTAGGAAGCCCGGTGGCCTTCTTATAATCCTTTGAGGTAAACCCGGTCTTAAGGGTATCCGGTATGAGCAGATCATAATCCCGGGGATTGGCTATATATAGTTCATCTATAATATCCACCGGAATGCGGTCGCATTTGGACGAGCCCTTTTTTCTGTCGCTGCTCCAACCGTCCAGCAGACGGTATTCCTCAATATTTAAGAGCACGATTTTTATCCGCAGGTTTGGGTGCAGAAGGTAATTTTTTATCTTATAAAGCTCCGGAAATATCATATAAGGGGTTCCCTTTCTGGACGATTTCCTTGGTTTCGATATCTCGCCGGTTTGGGGGTCCACCCATCTCAGCAATTTTATATACGGAACCGGATACACAATGGTCACAGGGCAGCAATCAAGAAATACTTCCAGCTTTTTTCTCAGCTTATTAAAATCCCGGGACTGAATTTCAACTATTTCATAACCGTTGCATATATCGGCAACGTAGCCCTTTATTCTTATTTCATGGTTGTTTTTATTGGGTTCATAGTAGTATTTCAAGACGGAGTGTACAGTTTTTTCTCCCAGGGTTCCGATTCCCATAAGGCCTTGGTCCCGGCCGACAACCTCGTCGCAAACCCTATGAAACAGCTGTTTATCCATAAGGACCTCATTTCAATGCATACCTGCGGTTTAAGGCGGCTTGCTTTTATCGATTTTCATCTTACAATTATAAGAATACATTATATTAATAATATGTATCAAGGCATAATTTTTATCAACAGGATTTTCAGGTTATGCTTGATATTTAGCCGTGTTTTATTATATAAATAATATAAGTTATTTAAGTAAACATGGAGGGTCATATAATGAAAATACTGGTTACGGGAGGAGCAGGTTATATAGCAAGCCATACCGATCTGGAGCTTCTTAATGCCGGGTATGAGGTGGTGGCTGTAGATAACTTAAGCAACTCCAGCGCGGAAGCCATAAGGAGAGTGGAAAGGCTTGCCGGCAAAAGCATTAAATTCTATGAAAATGATATTAGAGACAAGAACGCCATGGACAACATATTCAAAAATGAGAATATAGATGCGGTAATTCATTTCGCGGGCCTGAAGGCGGTCGGGGAATCCTGCGAGATTCCATTGGCATATTATGATAATAATTTAAACGGAACCATAACCCTGCTTGAGGTTATGGAGAAGCACGGGGTAAAGAACCTGGTATTTTCCTCGTCGGCAACGGTTTACGGAGACCCTGAGACGGTGCCCATAACGGAGGAATTTCCCTTGTCGGCGACAAACCCCTATGGAAGAACAAAGCTTATGATAGAAGATATCCTGAGAGATGTTTATGCCGCGGATAAAAGCTGGAATATCGCCATACTCAGGTATTTCAACCCCATAGGAGCCCATGAAAGCGGAGAAATAGGGGAAGACCCCAACGGCATACCCAACAACCTGGTGCCGTATATAGCCAAGGTGGCTATGGGCATTCTTGATAAAATCCATGTGTTCGGCAATGATTATGACACTCCCGACGGAACCGGGATAAGGGATTATATTCATGTTGTAGACCTGGCAATCGGCCATATCAAAGCCATTGAAAAGCTGACGCAAAAGCCCGGTCTTGTGACATACAACCTGGGAACCGGGAGGGGCTACAGCGTGCTGGAGGTTATTCATAATTACGAGAAGGCCTGCAAAAAAAAGCTTCCTTATGTAATTGACCCAAGACGGCCGGGAGACATAGCCGTATCCTATGCGGATCCGTCAAAAGCCGAAAGGGAGCTTGGCTGGAAAGCGACCAGGGGCATAGAGGAGATGTGCAGGGATTCCTACAATTGGCAGAGAAAGAATCCGAACGGATACGGGAAGGCTTGAAATAATTTTTATGCAATATGATAAAATATCGTGGAAAATCACTTACGGTATTGACAATTTGTCTAAATTTTGATAATCTGGAGAAGGTTAGTACTGGAGAAGGTATAAGCCATAAATAAGCAGGGGGAGAGAGAGGTAGACGGAATAGACGGTAAGATTGACTAAAACGTGTATCTTTACGATGCACCTTTTTGGTCAATCTTATCTTTTTGTTTATAAAACAGATTTATTGATACCAGGACCCAAGTACCTTTTTGGCAGTACGCACGGTTTCCTCATATGAGAAAGCGCCCTGCACCGCTATGTCCGAGACACCGTGCCTTTCGCCCATTTCCGGGGTGTATTCCGACAGCTTGTAGACACCGAAGCTGTAATCGGCGGGGCCGTGCTCATAATGGGTCACAATGGGGGTTATGGACGCGCTGCTTATGTATGTGCCGGTATCGTCCTTTGTTATGGTGACGTGGGCCATTCCGCCAAGCATTCTCGCGGCCTCTTTTTGATAAGAGAGGAAATTGCCCAGGGAGTAGTATACGAGCATATTATGGCCCGATTCGGAGGTTATCAGCTCCACGGGCTGAAGGACATGGGGGTGGGTGCCGATAACAAGGTCCACGCCCAGTTCATAAAAAAACTCGACCAATTCCTTTTGGCTCTTTGAAGGTTCATAAGAGTATTCCGTCCCCCAATGGGGAAAAACGACTACAAAGTCCGCTTCTGAGCGGGCTTTTTTTAGATCCGCTTCCATCAGGTCCTTATCCAGCAGGTTTACAAGATAGGGCCTGTCCTCGGGAATTTTATAACCGTTTAGGCCATAGGTGTAATTAAGCATGGCAATCCGGATGCCGTTTTTTTCAATAATGGCGATGCGGTTTCGGTCTTCCCCGGACCGATTTATACCAAGTACCGTTATTTCAGGGTGTTTGTCCCAGTAATCAAGGGTGTTCAGCACGCCTTGCAGGCCTTTGTCCAACGTATGGTTTGTTGCGTGCAGCACCACGTCAAAACCGGCATTAATCAGGGCATCTCCGATTTCTGTGGGGGAGTTGAAGGCCGGGTAGCCGGAATATGTTAAATCCCTGCCTCCCAGGATGGTTTCCTGGTTGACAACCGCGATGTCGGCGGCCATGATATCATCCTTTATTTCATCATAAAGGTGGTCATAATTGTATGAACCATCCTCTTTAAGGCCGCTCTGAACCACCTCGATATGGATCAGGTTGTCTCCTACAGCAAGCAAAGTCACTTCACTTTTATTGTCAGGGTTTGCGTCCGTCGATGCTGGAAGAGCTTTGTACGGCCACTGCTCCAGTTCAAATTCGGCCCAGCGTCTTAAGGAACCCTCGTTAAATGTCCAGGAGGGCGTACGGATGGGATAATTCAGCTCTTCTTCGTAATACCAGGGGTCGTCGGGATGAAGCGGATTGGTCAGCACATGAAAATCCTGGGCGGGCATATAGCCTTGAGCCAGCAGAAAGCACCTTTTGCCTTCTTCGTTGTAAGCCATGTCCGCTACAAGCACGCAGTGGCCGGGACTTCCTCCTTCAAGCAAGATATCCCCCGGAAGCAGGTCGTCAAGCGTAATCCGGGTGCTTTCGGCAGAAAGCGACAGGGTACCGGCATAAGCAAATACATTGTTTAAGTACTTTAAGAAAGTTTCGTAAGAATTGTCATAGGAGGCGGTTTTGACCCATTCAACGTCATTGCCTTCAACCCTGATACGGTAGCCGTCCCGCCACTTGGTATAATTCATATAAAATCCGTTGGTCAGGTGAAACGCAATCTTATCGTATTCTTCAATGGACCAATAATATTCGGCATATATACGAATGACGGAATCCGCGCACTGCTGCAGATCCCGGTCTCCGATATCAATATCAAAGACAGCCGCATGATTATCCTGGTTGAGAACGGGCCTTCCGTCATATTTTAATATTTGGCTGCCATCGGGCTTTAGCGGGAGGGATCTGATGAACCCGGTGATTTCATATGCCTCGGAAGGAACCCGGGTATAGCCCGAAGGAGGCAGTATACGGGTATCCAGTGTCATGCCTTCGGGATTGATTAATTCCTGCTTGTCCGGGGCCTTTATTGCGCCTGTTTCCTGCGGGGCTCCTTTGCTGTCGGAGCCGTCCTGGGCATTGTCCGGATTGCCGGGTAAGTTGCCCGAAGCATCGGAGGGATTATCATTATCATCCGAAATGTTTTTATCTGGAGTCCCGTCCGGAGCAGTATTGACTGACCCGTTTCCGCCGGATTTCATGCAGCCGGAAAAAAGCAGCATTACAGCCAGAACAATGCATACATATCGGGCATATAATTTTCCGCGTGATATTTCAGTTTTATTTTTTGCTGTCATCCTGGTTATCATTGACTCTCCTTTTGGGAATTATATAAATAGTATAACACAACCGGCTCAAATTGCACGTGCTTTCACAAAATATGAAATTGACAAAGAAGGATTTGCATGCTATACTCTGACATAAACATAACGAAATATGACAATAATAGAATATAGCGGTAAAAGCGATGAAAAGAAGAGTAACCGGCGGAGCGGTCGACAGAGAACCCCGGCAGCTGAGAAGGGGAGATTTGCAGAAACCGGTGAAGATGGTCTTGGAGCAGCGCACCGAGGAAGCAATTCTTAGGCTGCGACGGCGGCATCCGTTATCATGCTAGGCTGTATTTGCAGCGACTGAGGCCCATTGTCGTGAGACGTGGGTGAATTAAAGTGGTACCACGGGATAACCTCTCGTCTTTAAGATTTAAAGACGGGAGTTTTTTATTGAGCGGTATTTATAATTGGATATATCAAAACGAAACGGAAAGGAAGAAGGTCATGAGTAAAAAGCCATATTACATTACAACAGCCATAGCCTATACATCCGGCAAGCCTCATATCGGCAACACCTATGAGATTGTCCTGGCGGACAGCATAGCCAGATTCAAGAGATGGGAAGGCTATGATGTGTTTTTCCAGACAGGGACCGACGAACACGGGCAGAAGATTGAACTAAAGGCCAAGGAAGCGGGAATAAGCCCGAAGGAATATGTTGATAAAGTGGCGGGACAGATCAAGGATATCTGGGACCTTATGAACTCATCATATGACAAGTTTATTCGTACCACCGATCCCGACCATGAAAAGCAGGTTCAAAAAATATTCCGGAAGCTCTATGAACAGGGAGATATTTACAAGGGCTATTACGAAGGCATGTATTGTACTCCTTGCGAATCCTTCTTTACACAGTCACAGCTTAAGGACGGAAAATGCCCCGACTGCGGAAGAGAAGTCCAATACGCCAGGGAGGAAGCATATTTCTTTAAACTGAGCAAATATGCCGACCGCCTTATAAAGCATATAAACGAACATCCGGAGTTCATTCAGCCGGAGTCCAGGAAGAACGAAATGATGAACAACTTCCTCATACCCGGCCTGCAGGACCTGTGCGTATCAAGGACCTCGTTTAAATGGGGCATTCCTGTGGATTTTGACGACAAACATGTGGTATATGTGTGGATAGATGCCTTAAGCAATTATATAACGGGCCTGGGATATGATGCTGACGGCAACAGCAGCGAGATGTTTGAAAAATACTGGCCCGCGGACCTGCATTTGATCGGTAAGGACATTCTCAGGTTCCATACGATTTATTGGCCTATTATGCTTATGGCTTTGGGAGTGCCCCTGCCGAAGCAGGTATTCGGCCATCCGTGGCTGTTACAGGGAAGCGCCGGGGACAAGATGAGCAAGTCAAAGGGCAACGTGCTGTATGCCGATGATTTGGTGAAATTCTTCGGTGTGGATGCCGTAAGGTATTTTGTGCTCCATGAGATGCCGTTTGAAAGCGACGGAATAATTTCATGGGAGCTCCTGGTTGAGAGAATTAATTCGGATCTGGCCAATACACTGGGCAACCTGGTCAACCGTACAATCTCCATGTCCAATAAATATTTCGCCGGTGTTGTACGGGACGGCAAGGTTTATGAGCCGGTTGACGAAGACCTAAAGAAGCTGGTAAAGGAAACACCGGAAAAGGTAATCGCCAAAATGGAAAAGCTTCGGGTTGCCGATGCCCTTACCGATATATTCAACCTGTTTAAACGCTGCAACAAGTATATTGACGAGACAATGCCCTGGATTCTGGCGAAGGATGAGGAAAAGAAGGCGAGGCTTGAAACCGTGCTTTACAACCTGGTTGAAAGCATATGCATAGGAGCAAGCCTGCTGAAATCCTTCATGCCGGCAACGGCCGACAAGATTCTGGCCCAGCTGTCCGCCGGGGAGAGATCCATTGATGAGATAAGGGCCTTCGGCTTGTATCCGTCGGGAACAAGGGTGACCGAAAAGCCAGAGATTCTATTTGCAAGGCTGGACATCAAGGAGGTTCTCGAAAAGGTGGAGGCATATTATAGGAAGGATGACGGAAATGATGAGAAGCCGGCCGCTGCAGCAGGAAAGGAAAAAGAAGCTCCCGGGGTGGTCGATGTGGAGCAGAAACCGGAGATAACCTACGATGATTTTGCCAAGCTGCAGTTCCAGGTGGGAGAAATCATAGCATGCGAAGAAGTTAAGAATTCGAAGAAGCTTCTTTGTTCACAGGTTAAAATCGGTTCCCAGGTAAGGCAGATCGTATCAGGCATCAAGGGCCACTATACTCCCGAGGAGATGGTTGGAAAGAAGGTTATGGTGGTGACAAACCTAAAGCCTGCCAAGCTGGCAGGGCTGATATCGGAAGGAATGCTTCTGTGCGCCGAGGATGCGGATGGAAAGCTGGCGCTGATGGTGCCCGAAAAAGACATGCCGGCGGGGGCTATAATTTGCTGATTTATATGTGCCCCGTCTAAAATGTACCCTTCGGGGCAACCCGGGTGTCCTCACACACCGGCAGAAAAAAACATACGCCTCGATTTGTGTGTCTTATACGGACTGTGTCCGTAACGATCACACAAATCGAGGCATCTGTTTTTCTGACGGTGCATTACGAACACCCGGATTACCCCAAGGAGTACATTTTAGACGGGGCATTATAATAAACAAAGTAATGAACCATCCAAAGATGCTGTTTGGGGCTATATGTGTTTTATCACACACCGGCAGAAAAAACATACGCCTTGATTTATGAGTTTTATACGGACTGCGTCCCTTGGATAGCAAATATAGCCCCTATAAAATTAATTATTGCATTTATTCCGATTCTGCGAGAAGGTCGGTTTTGGTTTCAAGCCAGGATTCCAGGCGTTGGCGGATTGCGCCAAAGTGGGCGGGACCGATGTCCAGCAGAAACTCATGGAATTCTTTTATGTTGAAGGCGGGGCCGAGGGTGTCTTCGGCCAGGGCTCTGAGCTCCATGATTTCAAGGTATCCTATGGCGTAGGGAAGGTATATGGCGGGCTCCTCAAGAAGGGTCCGGTATATTCGGCAGGCAATGGTTTCGTCTCCGGTAAACTTGCCGATATAGGACATGGCTTTTTGTTTATCCCAGCCTTCGTAGTGGATGCCTATGTCGGCCCGGGCATACATCATAAGTATCAGCTTGCTGTTTAGTGACAGCACGTCCGCAAGAGACCTATCTATCCCACAATACCGGTAGGAGTAAAATTCCACGTAAGTTGCCCAGCCCTCGTCATAACCCGCAAATGACAGGAGATTTCTTATTGGGGCGTTGTTTTTGCTTCTGAAATATACATTCTGGTATAAATGCCCCGGATAGCCCTCATGTGCCACCGTGGTATATATTGTAGCCAGGGTTTCTTCATCGCTGCCGTTAATATAGATATAATTGTCGGAATAGTTGTCTATGGCAGGAATCAGGTACAGGGCCGGACTTAGATATTCTTCCAGGGATTCGTGGACGTATTTTATTTCGCAGTTGACATCCTCCGGTTCGGGAAAATCCTCAAGTATCCGGACCTTTAAGTCCTCAAGTATGGCTTCGGGGTCAGTTAATGGAAAGGATTCGAAGGAGTCGAATTTGTCAAATATCATGGGATCGGACATGGTTTGTCTTGTCAGCTCAATAATGCAGCTGCCGATTGTCGTCTCAAGCATTTCTATGATATTGCTCATACTTTTATCGGACCCGGTTTTTAGACGTACCAAAAGCTCATAATATGCCTGACCTTCAGGGTAGTAATATAATCCCGCGTTGTTAATTCCCGTACCCTTCAGTTCTTTCAGGGTATCGGCAAGCAATTCATAGGAAGGGATTATATTGTCAAGGACCGCCTGCCGGTTCCTGCGTTTATAGTCGGCCTTTTCAGCTTTCGAAAGGCCGGCAAAGGAATCTATCTTGTCGTTAAAATATTCTATCAGGTAATTCTCTTCCGGATCAGCAATGAATGCCTCACATTGAGCTATTATCCTGTCTGCCGCGGCATCCGGCATGAAGAGCCCCTGACGGGACTTCTCCCTTTCAAATTCAGCCACGTCATCAAAGTATTTCTTAACACAGGGCAGCAGCTTCAGATAATCTTCTATATCACCCCTGTCATAAAAGTGATATTCCGCAAGAAGAATCGGAAGCTGTGCCTGAATGCCTGTGGTTGGTCCCAGGGCTTCCCAATAATAAATGTAATCCCCCAACCGGAGCTCAAGCTCCAGGCAGTGCCGCAGGACATCATAGGTAAGCTGCCTGTCGGCCGACAGCAAGTCGTAGTTAAAGTTAAGAAGCTCATTTAGGTACTGTTCCTTATCCAGAAGCTTTTTCCCAATATATTCAACGGTATATTCGCCAAGGGTTGGTTCATCAAGGTTTATGCCATAGGCTTCGGGATGCGCAAGGGTATAGTTTAAAGACAGGGTGTCCGACTGAACCTCTTTAACAAAAAGATCATTAATAAATTTATCAAACAGCTCCTGCTGTGAAGCCTGAAGCTTGCTGCGGCCGCAGCCAATGCCCAGAAGGGCAAATAATAAAAAAAGACATGCCAGCATGCGAGGCTTTATTTTTTTAAGTAAGTGCATGAACACCTCCGGACAGGGTTTGATATGTGCTAATTAATGTTTATTCAATTCGGCTTGACATAAGAAGTGAAAATTTGATAATGGGGCAAATATCCGCATTCGGGACTGGGGCTCCATTAAGTTTTATCCGTTTATAGCCGAAATATAGACTGAAATGATTAACAGATCCGGACATAGCGCTAATGTAACCACGGGTTTTGATATACATGCTTATTCCTTCGGAAGGGATGGATTTTTTAATGATAAGCGTCAATAAAGACAACGCTGCGGATATAGTAAGGAACATTCTCCGCCAGTCACAGGCGGTCAAGGGCAATATTCAAAGCAAGGAAAGCGGCAGGACCATCGAAAAAAAAGGAATATTCGGAGAGGTCTCCTATTCTCAGGGAGCGTCCTTAACCGGTCCTGATAATGATCTTGGCAAATCTATGTACAAAAAAGAACAGAAAAGCAGCCTCTTCATTAAGGATGAATCTTTTTTTAAAACCAAGGGCTTTATTGAAAGCATCCTTAACAGGATGACATCCCAGGACTACCGCAGGCTTTTTGAGGAAGGCTTTAATCCGGAGGATTTGACGGTGGAAAGCTTGTCGGAAGCAGTGCGGTTGATAAAGGATTATTATGGCATTGCCGCCCTTAAGGATTTTGATCCATACGAAAAAAATGAAGAATCGAAAAAAACGGGAGAAATAACCGAAAGGGAAATCGAAAACAGGATGAAAGCCGAAAACCTGCCCGTCAACAAGGATTCGGTCGGACAGGTTTCAGGCGCGCTGAAAATGAGTGAAGACATCCCCCTGCTGGAGAATAAGGACATAATGTATCTGCTTAACAACGGGATGAGCCCGACCATTGAGAATTTATATAAAGCAAGATACAGCAGCCAATACGGCGGCTCACAGGCAAAGATTTCCGAAAAGGAATGGAAGGCTTTAATCCCGCAGGTACGGCAAATTATTGAAGAAAGCGGTAAATCGGCTGACAAGGAAATTTATGATGATGCCAGACGGCTTATAGAAAACAACATTCCCCTTACAAAGGAAAACCTTGACCTGCTGACAGGCGTAAAGAGATTAACGAGGGATTACAGCAAGGACCATATATTGGACAGAATAATTGAGGGTATGAAGGAAGGGACCATGCCCCAGGATGTGATTCCGGTCGAGGACATCAATGCGGCCACTGATGACATATCGCGGCCGACGGCCCAGACATATGCCGCATCGGTAAGAAGCATTGAGCGGCTGATTGGGGACATCCAAAGAATTACCGACAGCGATATCCTGCGTGCTGTAGATGCCTATGATGAAGCAACCATTGAAGACCTGGAAAAAATCCATGGTGAGGACGCCGGTGAAGACCGGGCATTGGAGGGTATTTCCGATGAAAAGCTGGCAAAATACCTTACCGCCAAAAGGCAGTTGGAGGAAATACGCCTGAAGATGACCCTGGAAGCGGCTGTGCGGCTTGAAAAGAAAGGATTTCATATAGAAACCGAAACATTGCAAAGCGTAGTGGAGAGGCTCCGGCTGGAGGAAGAAAATTATTACAGGGAGCTTTACAGGCAAGCCATGCCGGAAGCCGGAGAGCCGGATGAGGCATCCGTAAAACTGCTTATGCTGACATCGGAAACAGCATTTAGACTGAAATACATGCCGGCGTATATCCTTGGAGCAACCTTAAGTGAGAGAAGCAGGCAAACCATGCCGGGACTGCTGGCAGCGGGTCAAAGCATGAAGGCTGAGCTGGACAAGGCTCAAAAGGCATATGAACCCTTGCTTACCATGCCAAAGGCGGAGTATGGCGACAGTATTAAGAAGGCATTTTCCAACATGGGCTCATTAATGGAGGAAATGGGCATAGAGGATACTGAGCTTAACCGCAGGGCGGTAAGGATCCTGGGATACAACGGAATGGAGATAACCCATGAATCCATTGAAAAGGTAAAGGCCTACGACCTGAGTGTCAATTACCTGCTAAAAAATCTTAATCCGCAGATTGCGCTCCGGATTATAAGGTCCGGCATAAACCCGATGGACATGTCCATAGATGATTTGAACAGGCATATTGATATGCTAAAAAAGCAGGGGTACCTGTCACTGGACAAGTACAGCACGTACCTTTACAAGCTGGAAAGGGAGGAAGGGATATCCGAAGAGGAAAGGAAGGCCTATATAGGCATATACAGGCTTCTTTACCAGATAGAAAAATCCGACGGGGCCGCATTGGGAGCGGTTATAAAAGCCGACCGTGAGGTTACCTTAAACCACCTGCTGACGGCTGTCCGCACAATCAAAAAGGGTCCGGTCAACTATCGGATTGACGACGGGTTCGGGGTACTTGAGGAAATGACCTCGGGCGGCGACACCATCTCGGATCAGCTTAACGACGTATTTAAATACGGCACGGTTCCGTACCAGGAAGAAGCGGGTATAAAGGGCGAAATCCAAAACGCCATAATAAAAGAGCTTCTCGAGAACCTGACACCGGCAAAACTGCACCGCCTGTATGCTGATTTTCAGAATTCGGCATTTAATAACGGGGAAGAAGCAGAATCAAAACCAGGCATATGGGATCTGTTTGGAAACACATCGGTTGAACGGCTTTTGGACAGCATAAGGGACCTGCCTGAGAATCCTGAAGAAAACCAGGGTTATTACGATGACAGGATGAGAGTGCTGCAGGATATTCTTAGAAACAGCGAGCAGTCCATCCGTTTTCTGAATGCCTTCGACATGCCGTGTACGGCGGCAAACCTGATGATGGCGGGGCACGTTTTGAACAATGGAACGGCGGTGTTTAAAAAGCTGTTCGGCCTAGCCAGCAAAAAGGACGAAGAAGACAATGAAGACAAAGAAAAGTTAAGAAACAGCCTTAAGAAAAAGCTGGATTTAACCGATACTTTAATTGACAATATGTCCATGACGGAGGCTTATGAGCAGCTGGAGCAGGAAGTTAAGGCAGTCATAGATGATGAGATTGCCAGGGAAGACAACAGCTATGATGAGATCATGAAGCTAAAGCTCATGGGAATGCATGTCAGTTTCCTGAAAAACCTTGCAAAGAGGGAGTTCTACCAGATTCCGATAGAAACATCAGGGAAGATTACGAACATCAACCTAACCATAGTACGGGGCAATGGCATGACGGGCAGAGTAACGGTTCTGCTGGATTCTGAAAAACTTGGAAGCATAAGGGCGGAAGCCGTGTTAAAAGGCAACAGGCTGAGCGGCTACATAGCCTGCGATAATGCGGAAAGCCTGGGCATGCTTGAAAAACAGGCGGATCCGCTGATTATGGCAATGCAGGAAGAGGAAGTGACTGTCAGCCACTTGAATTTCTGTCTTATGCAGGCGCCCGACACCATATTTTTACCGGGCAAACCCGGTGATGACGAGGTTGGGAAGAACCCCGGAACGGAAAAAATACTGTACAAGGCGGCAAAGGCAATCATTTACATGATCCGCAATGCCGAAGAGGAATAAAAATAATAATTCAGCCACACGGAGGTAGCTGAAGATATAAATTATTGCTGACCATCATCAAGGAAGACAATGGCAGCCTGGATGAAAGGGAAGTGATAGGAATGAGAATTAATCATAATATTCCAGCATTAAAGGCAAACAATCAGCTATCAAGGACCAACAAGCTTCTGGATGCCAGCCTGGAGAGGTTATCCTCCGGCTATAGAATCAACAGTGCGGCTGATGATGCGGCAGGGCTTGCAATATCCGAAAAAATGAGAACACAGATATCCGGCCTGGAACAGGCTTCAAGGAATGCCTCCGATGGAATATCCGTTATTCAGACGGCGGAGGGTGCGCTGATTGAGGTTGAAGCCATGCTTCAGAGAATGAGGGAGCTGGCAGTACAGTCCGCCAACGGAATCTATACCGCCGAAGACAGGAAAGCCATACAGGCGGAAATTGACCAGCTAAACGAGGAGATTACCCGTATTTCCAAAACCACCGAGTTTAATACAATGAAGCTGCTTGACGGAAACATCGACAGAAAATCGTTCTCAAACAACAACAACGTAAGCCTGATATCGTTGTCGGATACGGTCAATGTTGGAAATTATGCAATCAAGATTACCCAGGACGCAAGACAGGCAGTCCTGGTAGGAAACGCAATAGCAGATTTCGGTACCGATCCATATGGAGTACCGTATACTTCGACCACAAGAAAAATAACCGCTAATGAAGCCGGTTCCATCAATATAAACGGAGAAACGGTGGAGATCAAAGAAGGGGATACGATAGACGAGGTGTTCCAGAAAATAAGGGATGCCTGTGACAATGTCGGCATTAACGTATTCGCCACAGCAAATGATTTATACGACTCGGCAACCAATCCGACAGGACAGCCAGCCCTGACCGGAAACGAGGAGCTTGCGGGATATACCAGCAAACAGCTGGACGCAGGAGACTTATTGGTATTTGTAAGCCGCGAGTACGGTTCCGACCAAAAAATCGAACTTTACTGTGACAAGCCCGCGCTCTGTGATTTGCTTGGGCTGACCGTTGCTGGAGCCAAGGCGTACGGAACGGATGCCAAGGCTGAAATAGACCTGTCCAAGAGCAAACCGGATTCTCTTTTTGAAAAAACGGCTACCGTATCCATCCGCGGAAACAAGGTTACTGTTTCCGACCGGAACAATTTCAGGATGGTGTTTGAAATAAAACCGGGTACGGTTTCAACAAGATTCACGGACGCAAAGATTACCGCGTCCGATACGGAACCTGCCGCAGGTTCTATTGTAGATGCCGGAACCGAGGCGCCAATCGTAGTAACCGTACTGGACGCCGGCCCCATGGACCTTCAGATTGGTGCCAACGAAGGTCAGACCATGGCCGTAAGGATACCGAAAGTAACACCTCAAACCCTCGGAATAGATAAAATAAATATAGGAACCGCGGACGGGGCACAGAAGGCAATTGAACTTCTCGACAATGCAATAAGAGAAATCTCGGCCATAAGATCAAAGCTTGGCGCATATCAGAACCGCCTCGAGCATTCCATTTCAAACCTTGACGTTGCGTCGGAGAACATGACCGAATCCCTGTCCCGCATCAAGGATGTGGACATGGCGGCAGAAATGGCCGAATACACGCAAAAGGCGGTTTTGTCACAGGCAGGCATCTCCATGCTCGCCCAGGCAAACTTAAGGCCTCAGAACATATTGTCCCTGCTGCAGCAATAAGAAACAGCATAATTTTCCATTATACTTATTGCCCGGGAGGTAGTACAATATGAATAAAGAAGCCGTTCAGTATTTTACCGCAAGGGTAACCCAGGCATCCCGCAGTGAGCTGGTAGTCATTTTATATGAAATGACCCTGGCAAGAATAGAGGAAGCGGAAAGAGCATACAGAGATAACGATTTAAACGAATTTGACAGGGAGCTTAAGGGAGCCCAAAGAAATGTCAGCGAGCTTATGGCGGCGCTGGATTACAGGTATAAGATATCCTATGATTTGCTGAGCCTATACATATATGTTAATAAAAACATTATTACAGCCATCATAAGGCAAAATCCCGATACCCTTGAAAACGCTAAAACAGTGGTGAAGAAGCTTCTGGGAGGGTTCAAGGAGGTAAGTGATGCTGATAAAAGCGGACCCATGATGCGCAACGCTCAGCAGTTGTATGCGGGCTTAACCTACGGCAAGGGATCCCTGAATGAAACATTCATTGATCCAAACAGCAAAAGCCGCGGGTTCATAGCATAAAGCCAATACCAAAGAGAATCTTAAGGCACAAAAGAATGTAAAATACATATGATACCGTTATAACGACAAGCAGGCAGTCCTCGGACTGCCTGCTTGTTTTAGATAAAGAGGTCAGAAATTGGAATCAACATAACTTATACCGGAGGCCTTGGCTTGTTTAAGCAGATATTTGTACCGGTTCTGAATGGCATTTAACTCATATATGCAGCTGTCAATCAGGTCCGGATCAACCACATATTCAAACTGCGAATATGCCGCTTCCAATGCCAGCTTCGTCTTGTTTATTTCTTTGATTAAGGGATCTTCATAGGGTATTTTCTTTTTTGAAAACAACTTCATAGCCATCATCACTTTCCCTGGTGTTATGTTAATAGTATAGTCAAAAAAATATCCACTTATTCTTTTTTATAGAATAATCTGGATATTAATGTATATAAATATGATAGGTTACATGCGGACAATGCCTACTTCAAGGGGCTGTAATCGGAAAACGGAGGGGGTAAATGGACACCGTTATCTTTATTGTTATAATAGCCGCATGCCTGGTATTCATTGGGGCGTGCATAGTCAAAAAAAGGCCGGACATGATGGTGGATTTCCTGCTTCGGGCTTTTGTGGGCACGGCGGGGATTTACCTGCTGGATTTTGTTCTTACCTCATGCGGATACCAGGTTGCCGTCGGCATAAATGCTTTTACAATCCTGACAAACGGCCTGCTGGGACTGCCGGGATTCATTCTTTTATATGGTTTGGCGGTATATTATTCAATATGAGGGACGGCAGCTGACCCGTATTATCTTGTCGCCTTTGATAATTTTTGACCATACGGGTGCATTTTATCCTAATAATATAGAATCGAATGTCGAGTTTGTTCAAATCCGGCAAGGCGGCTTTTGTGCAACTTCTCACCGCGGGACGGATTTTTTTGTATATTTATACAAAAATAATTAACAGAAAAAGGCATGTATTGACAAAGCCCCTGTAGCTGTGTATTATGAATATACTTAAAATTTACAGTTAGGTTAAGCAAGTTTTTCGTGATAAACACGATAGGTTTATTATTATTTTTTTTCTAAATATCTCAATTCTGTTAATTCCAAAGTAAAATAACCCTCTTTATATTTCTCTTAGGAATCCCGGATTCAAACGATATATTAATTTATCAGGGAGGCAGGATTGTGGCTAAACTGCTGGCTGTTTTTGATACCGATGTATTATATGCGTCCAGGTTAATGGAATATTTGAGAAAATCGGACCGCTGCGATTTCGAAGTGCTTCTTTTTACCAGGATGGATATACTGATTGATTTCCTGAAGCATCAGACCGTTGAAATATTGCTTTTAGGGGGAGAGAAACTGGCGGATGATTTTCCGGATGGGAATATCGGACATGTCTTTATTCTGTGCGATGATAAGAGGCTAATGAGGGAAAGAGAAGAGGCGATTTTCAAATACCAGGCGGCGGACAGAGTATGTTCGGAAATATTGTCCCGGTATACCAAGCTTGAAGACGGCAGATATTCCAATTGTAATGGGAAGGTTAGATTCGTGGCATACTTTTCACCGATTCCGGGCGGCGATAAGATTTCCCATGCATGGGCGCAGGCAAAGAAAATGTCCGAAAGCAGCAAGACTTTGTTCATCAACCTTGAGATGCTGCCGGCATCGGGTTTTTTAAAACAGGAAGATGAGAGTCGGTCCATGTCGGAACTGCTGTATTACTTGAAGGAAGGCAAACCGGAATATATAAACAGATTGAAAGACTGCCTTGAATACTCGGAAAAGATGGCATTTCTAAGAAAACCGGTACATGGATTCGACCTGTTGTCCCTTAATAGGGAGGACATGAAAAGATTCATGGAAGACATTGAGAATCTTGCTGATTATGAAATCGTGGTTTTTTACCTCGGCATGTATTCCGAAGCATCTATGGAAGTATTAAAACATTGTGATGAGATTAATGTCATAATTTCGGATATATCGTATGAAGAGGATGTTTATGAGGAATGGCGGCGCCAGATGAGCTTGATCGGAATGGACATGGAAAAGAATAAATTAAACAGGGTAAAACTGCAGCGAGGTTGGTAGATAAGGTTATGGTCGGCTTAAAAGAAAGAATAAAACAGGAGGTTTTGGATTATATAGATTTGTCTTCGGAAATAACTGATGAAGAGCTGCTTGAAGTCATAGATGAAGCACTGGTGTCAAAACACAGGGATGTCTACATAAGCCTTCAGGATAAGATAAAGCTGCGTAGGGAGATTTTTAACTCAATACGAAGACTTGATGTGCTGCAGGAAATCATAGAGGATCCGGCAATAACCGAGATTATGATAAATGGTTCAAAGGATATTTTTATTGAGAGGGATGGAGCCATTTTCAGGTATCCTAAGTGTTTTGAATCTGAAGAAAAGCTTGAGGATGTAATTCAGCAGATTGTCTCACAGTGCAACCGGATAGTAAATACCGCAAGCCCGATTGTGGACGCAAGGCTTTCCGACGGTTCCCGCGTAAATGTTGTTCTTCCTCCCATAGCGCTTAATGGCCCTGTGGTTACCATCAGGCGGTTTCCTGAAAACCCGATAACAATTGACCGGCTGATAGAATATGAGTCAATAACCGCGGAAGCCGCGGAATTCTTAAGAAAACTGGTCATTGCAAGATATAATATCATTATAAGCGGGGGAACCGGCTCCGGAAAAACCACGTTTCTGAATGTCCTGTCCAATTATATACCCGAAGGTGAACGGGTTATAACAATTGAGGATTCTGCGGAGCTGCAGATAAGAGGGATTGCCAATTTGGTACGCATGGAGGTTAGAAACTCGAACACCGAAGGCACCGGTCAGATAACCATCAGGGATTTAATAAAGACAGCCTTGCGTATGAGGCCTGATAGGATAGTAATCGGGGAAGTCAGGGATGAGGCCGCAATCGATCTTCTGCAGGCTTTCAATACGGGACATGACGGATCAATTTCCACTGGTCATGCCAATTCCCCGGCCGATATGTTAAACAGGCTGGAAACGCTGGTTCTTCTCGGGGCGGATATCCCATTAATGGCGGTAAGAAGACAGATTGCCTCTGCGGTAGATATCATTGTCCATTTGGGGAGGCTAAGAGACAAGTCAAGAAGGGTGATAGATATTGCCGAAGTGCTTGGCATTAAGGACAATGAAATCCTGTTGAACCCGTTATATAAATTCAGGGAAACGGGCTGCAAGGAAGACAAGGTCATAGGAAAACTTGAGAAAATTAATGACCTTATATTTACCGAGAAGCTGAGTCGAGCCGGCATACTGTCGGACGAGAGGGGGCAGATATGATAAACGATTATGATATATACAGGTTTTCTCCGAGGGAATATATAAGATACTCCATTGAAGGATTTGTAATAATTATTATTCTTGGATGCCTGTTTTATAAAAGTGTCTCTGGCATTCTTGTGCTAAGTCCGTTTATATATGTGTATTTAAAAAGGAAAAAAACCGAACTGATAAAAATAAGAAAGTGGAAGCTGAACGTGGAATTCAGAGACGGAATAAACAGCCTTTCGGCTTCATTAAACGCAGGATACAGTGTCGAGCACGCATTTGAGCAGGCGATAAAAGATTTAAAACGTATATATCCAAAGGGAGCTATGATAATTGATGAGTTTGGTTGTATTATCAACAGGATACGGATGAATGAACCGGCGGAAAAGGCGTTATATGATTTTGGCAGGCGAAGTCATGTTGAAGACATAATTAGCTTTTCGGAGGTTTTTGCCACAGCAAAACGGACAGGAGGAGATTTGACGCAGATAATAAGGACCACGGCCGGCATTATCAGCAGCAAGCTGGAAATAAAAAGGGAGATTGCAACCCAGATTGCGGCAAAGAAATTTGAAGCAAATATTATGAAAATTGTTCCGGCGGGTATCTTGCTTTACCTGTCAGCAACCTCTTCGGGGTTTCTGGAGCCTTTGTATCATAATATTTTTGGAGTTCTTATTATGTCAGTTCTGTTGACAGTCTATATTCTATCATGTCGTTTTATTGATAAAATCACCACTATCGAAATATAGGATGGGAAGACATGCTTTATGCAAGTGCTTTAGTTATAATACTCATGATTTGTCTTTTTACAGCTTCACTAAGAAAAAAGGCAGATATCCCGGTGGAATATGATAAAAAGGAACACAGGTTGTATTTCCTGTATCCCATGGCGGAACGGCTTCTTTCCATAACGGGGCTTAAGAAACGGTTGCTTAACAAGACCGATATATCAGGGAAAATCCGTGCCCTTTATGTTACGGACCGCCAGGAATACCAGGTAAGGCTTTATTGGTATAAAAGAGTATCACTGTTTATTATAGTTGTTTTCGTTCTTTCAGGGTTTCTGCTTATTGAGTCTTTCCAGGAAACCTTAAATAGGAAGGCTTATGACAACACAATAAAAAGGCCCGGGACAGGACAGGGGGACAGGCAATTGGTCTTGTCATTCCTTATGATTAATGAAGTCGACAGCAAGGATGTGTATGAGGACAGTATAACCATTAACAATAAAGAACGGAAATATACGGATGATGAATGGGACAGAATTCTTGAATCTGCTATTCCGTATATTGAGCGGAATATGCCGGGTGAAAATGTATCTTTGGAGCATGTTGACAAGGATTTGAACTTTATTAAGGAAATCCCCGGCACCGGTATAACGGTGGATTGGATTCCGCAGGATCCGCGGCTTATATCTGAAGGCGGAAGACTTATAACCGAAAACATCCCGGACGGGGGAGCCGACACTCTGGTCACGGCCATATTAAGGCATAATGACAAAAAGGTTGAGCATACGGTTTCTTTGACAGTGTGGCCCGAAAACCCGGATAAAAAGGAACAGCTTTATAATGAACTGGAAGAAATCATTGACTCGATACAGGATGAAACCGCTGCGGACAGTACCTGGAAGTTGCCCTTAAGAATAAGGGATTACCTGATTACATGGCATGAGCCTAAAAGCAGCAAAGCTTTGCAAATTTTTATGATTGGCATTGCCGGAACCGCACTGTTATGGATTTTTATGAACAGGAGCCTGGATGACAGGATGAAGGCAAGAAATAACCAGATGCTCATTGATTATCCTGAAATAATCAACAAGTTCATTTTACTTGTGAATGCTGGAATGACCGTCAGACAGGCATGGTTCAAAATTGCCGAGGATTATGAAAGGAACATTAAGCCTGACGGAAATCTGATTCGGTATGCTTATGAGGAAATGCTTATGACAATGCATGAGCTTAAGCTGGGAGTACCGGAAGCCAGCGCCTATGAACAGTTTGGCATGAGAGCAGGACTGCTGCCATTCATGAAATTCAGCTCTATATTGGTACAGAACTTGAAAAAGGGCAACAGGAACATGGTGGATTTATTAAGGCAGGAGGCAGCTGAAGCTTTTCAGGAAAGAAAGGAAACAGTAAAAAAGCTGGGGGAGGAAGCATCCACAAAGCTGTTGGGACCCATGATTATATTGCTCTTTATGGTATTGGCGATTATCCTGATTCCGGCATTTATATCTTTCAGAATCTAATTATTAATTGAATGGAGGAATAGCATGTTCAGAAATTTCAAAAAGTTCATTAGTGCAGAGGCGGAGGGAATAGGTGTTGTTGAAGTTATTCTGATACTTCTTGTGTTAATTCTGTTGGTTGTCGTATTTAAAGACCAGCTCACAGGAATTGTAAACAGTATATTCAAGAATATAAATGACCAGGTAAACACAATTAGTTCTTAAAAGAATAAGAATGAAGAGAAAATGGAGCATAAAAATCTATTATGCGAATAAAACAGAATGCATCAATTACAGTATATCTCAGCCTGACATTATTGCTTTTGTTGTCTTTAATTATGACTGTTATAGAAGGGGCCAGGCGGACAGCAACAGTTATTTTTACGGAAAGAGCAATGAGTACGGCCATGGATTCGGTTTTAGCCGGCTTTTTCGGACCGCTTATGGACGAATATCATATCCTGGGATTATACCTGCCATATGAAGAAACCGCAGATATCCATTATGATATTGCCCAAAGGGTCCGGGATTATATGTTATATACATTAAAACCAAGATTGGATTTGGATAATGCCGATGACCTGATTTACATATACCCAAGCTCAATTGAATCAATTGAGGTGGTTGGCAGCACGGGGCTTGCGGATTACCAGGGAGAGATAATCATAAATGAAATAGCCGAATATATGAAATATCGCATTATTGGCAATGCCGCGGAGTTCTTTTTGGATAAGGCTTCTTTGCTTGAGCAGCCCGGTAAGGTCAGTGTATTGTACGAAGAGAAAAGCAACCTGGAAGAAGAACTGGTTGCCATAGATGAGGGGATTCTTGCCCTGATGAAATATATTGACGGCATTTCGGCTGATAGGAACGGAATTGAAAGGGCAAAAGGCGGCGGGCTTAAGACGGTGAATACCTTTGTAAAAAAGCTGCTGTACGATATGGTTAGCATGGAAAACACGGGTATTAACAATGAGACGGTTTTTAAGGCGCTGAAGGACAAGTATATTAATCCTGGTGATAAATTCAAAGCTATCGCTGACAATTTCAGCGCACTTGAAATGGTTCTTAATACTGTAAACTCACTGGAAATCCGCTTGGCTGAAAACCGAAGCGATGCCGAGACGCGGGAAAAAGAAATTGAGAAGCTGAAAAAGGATTTGTCCAAAAGCGGCAACACGGATCCTGTTTTTACGGAAACCACAGAGAGTAAAATACGGGAGGTGGAGAAAACATTAGCTCTGCTTGATGACGAAGCGGTTGATATTTCCATGGATATAGATTCATATATGATGCAGAAGAAAAAGCATATTGATTCAATAATTTATAACGGCAAAGAGATTTACAACCTGGTAACGGATTGCCTTGGTGCTTGTGAACAGGCGATAAGGGAGCTTGAGAAAATAATATCATCCGCAGAAAAAGCATTACCAATGATTGATTCTTATGAGCAAAATTTAAACAGCAAAAAAGAAGATTTGGAGGATAGCATTTATGAAAGCCTTAAGGAAGGCTTGGATGAAATTCTTAAATACAGGATAGATAACAATGATGGATATGATTTTTACCGCATGAAACAGGTATTAACCAGTAATAAAGGCATACTTGAAGCCGGCAGGGATTATCTTGACAAAGGGTTTGAACACCTTTCAACCGAAAACCATTCGGAAGCAAAGAGGGCATTTTCCAATGCATCCGTAAAGTTAAAAACCTATGACACAAAAGAACTGCGTATTGATTACAGCACCATTGCCGACAAGGACGAGGACGCTCCGGACTATCTTAAAGGCATAAAGGATCTTATTGACAATGGTATAATGAGCCTTGTTATTGACACAAAAAACGTTTCTGAAAAGAGAATTGACCATGAAGGGATTCCGTCGGCAATCTACGGGATATCAAAGGAAAAGGAAGGATTTTCATTTAAAAATCTCCTTAAGAGAATGAAAATCGGAGCGAAAGAATCAAAGACAGGGGATTTATTTGATAATTTCGGAGATTATTGCATTGGATCGCTTGTCGGAAGTTATGCGGACGAAATACTGGAGCGCTTATTGGTCCAGGAATATATAAAAGAGCATTTTTACAGTTACCCGATGCCCAAAGAGGACACCGCAGGAAGAAAACCCTCGGCATTATCCTACGAAATGGAATATCTCATTTATGGAAAATCAACGGATAAAGAAAACCTGGAGGATGTTATAGAAAGGCTTATACTAATAAGGACAATTTTAAACTTCACGACCATATTGGGGGACAGGGAAAAATGGAGGGAAGCAAAATCCATAGCCACTTCCCTGGTAGGGTTTACAGGGCTTTCGATATTGGTTGCCATTACTCAGGGAATATTAATGATTTTACTCGCCCTATCATCAGCGCTTGCAGATGTTTGTGCGCTTCTTAACGGCAAGGAGCTGCCGATAATCAAGAAGGACATAGGCATGGAATACCATGAAATACTTATGCTTACAAGAGACTATATACAAAGAAAGGCATCATCATATAAGGAAGCGGCCGGTTTTTCCTATAATGATTATCTTACCCTGTTCTTATGCCTTACAAACCGCAAGAAGCTTTCATACCGCATGATGGACCTGATTCAGGAGAATGTAAATATGCGTTATGATACGGACATGGATATTCAAAATGTACTGTTTGGATATGAAATAAATCTCAAATATAATATCAAACCGCTCTTTACTTCTTTATCATTTATGAAAAACCTGATTAATCCGGACGGCGGAAGTATGCTTGCGGCCGAAGCGGAATGCAGTTATTAGGTAAATTAAATATATTCTATCGTGGTGGTTCGGGATGTCCGTTCTTCTAAATCTTTTATCACATCTAACAATCCCATACATTTCTTATCCCATATCAATAAAAAAATAAAATAGTCTCTCTCCAAGAAATCGTTTGCTGACACATATATATTCTTTATAGAGGAACGGACATCCCGGACCATCACCAGAGGTATGCATAGAGGATAAATTACTTAAAATGAAAACAGAAACATCAAAAAAAATTAACAGGTCCGTATTATCTGAAGCATCCTTAACCGTTGAGTCATCGCTGGTTCTTCCGTTGTTTTTATTCTTTTTTATTGGATTCTTATATTTCATGCAGTTAATAATGGTCCAGGAAGAGCTTCAAAAGGCAATAACCGAGACCGGTCTGCATATGGCGAGATCTGCGTATATATTATCGGATTTTTACAATATTCAGGACGCGGCGGAAGCGGATACCACCATGCTTGAGCAGGAGCTTAGGGATGGATTTACTGAACTTATAGGTGCCGCTGTAAACAATTTAATACTTAAGAATGCGGTTGGCGCAAAATTAAATAAGGAAGGAATCATAAGCTCATTAATAATCGGAGGCTTTGACGGGATTTGCTTTGATGATTCCAAGCTGCTGAATGGCAGTAATGATATTGATATTGTAATCAAGTACCGTATCAGGTTCCCTTTGTCGGTTTTCGGGTCAATGGGAATGAACATGATTCAAAGGGTGAAGCTTAGGGCATGGAATGGCGACCGGATCGCACCTTTGTATACCATTATTGAAGAAAATAATAACGCTGAAACCATTGTGTATATTACCGAAAGCGGATCGGTATATCACCTTCGGAAGGACTGTTCGCATATTAGCTTGTCAGTTCAAACCGTAACGGGTAAACCGACATGGCAAAGAAACAACAGCGGCGGAAAGTATTATCCCTGCGAAGCCTGCTGTAAATCCAATGGTTCCGATGCGGATGTTTATTATATCACCTCATACGGAGACAGGTATCATATAATAAAAAACTGTTCAAAAATTAAAAGAAACGTAAAAGAAATTCCAATATCCGAGGTGGGAGACAGACCTCCCTGCAAACGGTGCGGAAAATAAAGAATTTTTATAACCAGGAAACATGTATAAGGAGCAATTGTAATGTGGGAATATGCTATTAAAGGGTTTACTGTATTAATGCTAGGCATAACTGCAATTCAGGATATCAGGTGGAAAAAGGTAAGGGTGGCAATAGTTTGGGCAGCAGCACTCCTTATATGCATATGTATACCTTTTAGTTCCCGGATGCCTGTTATCGAAAGACTGCTTGGAGTGATTTCCGGGCTGGGGGTGGTACTGTTAAGTAAAATAACCGGAGGGAAGATTGGCTTGGGTGATGGGCTGGTTCTTGCGGTAACCGGGATGGGCCTTGGATTTTGGGGCAACATCGAGTTGTTTGCTCTGGCTCTTGCCCTGGCAGCGGTGTTTTCCATAGGGCTTATTATAATACGCAGAGCAAACAGGAAAAAAATAATTCCTTTCATACCGTTTATTCTGTTGGCGTACATGTTGCTTAATATATCATATGTGCTTTGAGTTACCCCATATTTGCAGTAATAGTAATCTGGCATTGGGAGGGCGAAACATGAAAAGAAAGACCATGGCCGGTTTTACCGTGGAAGCGGCTGTTGTCATGCCCGTTGTATTATATACTGTGGTTTTTATTATTTACCTGTCCTTTTATCTGTATGATTACTGCCGATTAAAAAGCATTGCCGATATGGTCTTGCATAAGGCGTCCATGAATCTAAAGTATGGAGCGGACATTGGCAGCGGCAGAGTTGATTATGGAGAAATTAACAGCGGACTGTTAACTCAGATATTTGAAAACTATGATGCGGAAGAAGGGGCGATTGAAAATTATTTAATGAAACTGTTATCCGATGGCTTTATGGCTTCAAGGATTATAAACATTCAAGCTGACAAGGACTTTTCGAAATTGACCGTCAGGGTCGAAGCCGAATTTATGTTTCCGCTTAAAGGTTTGCAATGGATGATTGCAGGAGACAACAAGCTGGTTGTGGAAGCAGGGATTTCAAATCATCATCCGGCGGAGGTTGTTCGCATGTCGGAAGTGATACTGGATACCGGGTCAAAGCTGAAGGGCTGCGAAACTTTAAAAGAATGCCTTAAGCGCTTAATACCATAAAAAGGGGTATGACTATGGAAGTTGGCTATAAGAAAGATATCAGGAACAGCTATCTTGTAATACAAATGACGGATAATTGCAGCAGCGAAGCTTATTGCGTGAATATGCTGCAGGAAAACCGTGTAGAAGGAATCATCAAACCTGAACCAAGAAATATTGACAACCGGGTGTTGTACTATTATGACATAACATCAAGGCAATCCTTAGAAACCGTTTATATTAAGAAGTCAATCAGGTATGAGAAAATAAAGAATTTGTTTATGGATTTGGCGGATATCATTGAACGGACTTATGAATATTTGCTTAATGAAAATGATTTGGTTCTAAAGCCCGAACATATATATATGGATCTTGATAAGGAAAAAACATGGCTGTGCTATCTTCCCGGTTACGGCAGGGATATAGGCGCCCAGATAACCGCTTTGGTTGAATATATTATGAACAAGGTGGAATACAGCGATAAGGAAGCGGTTCTTTATACCTATAACCTGTATGCTGCCTGCCGTGACGGAGGTTTTTCATTTAATCATCTTTTATCGGTTATAAGGGGGGACAAACAGGAAGGAAATAAAAACATGACAGGTGCAGGTAATAAAGAATTCATTTTAGGCTTTGAAGAAAGCAAAGAAATTCATTCGATTCCGGAAGACGGCAATATCAATTACAACCATGGTAAAAATGCAGGAAATGCAAAGAAGAATGCCTGTTCAGAAAAATTTTCTGCAGATCGTGGAGCTGGCAGGCATATTCCTGTCATGATGGAAGAAGTGGTAACCGATGAGAAGGAAATATATTATTATCCATTAACAACATATATTTATACCGCTGCATGCGTCATAGGCGCCGTATGTCTGGTCATTATAGCCATAAACATGAAATTGGTTTTTACAGCGATGGGGAACAGGTTGGATTACGGCAAGATTACGGCATTGATATTAGTCCTGATGATAATAACCGGATATCTTATGAAAATTATATGGAACAAAAGAAACCGACTGACTAGGATTGTCAGAAAACAGGATTATATCGACCCAACGGACAATGACAATACATACATTTATAAGTCAAAGGAAACCTCAGGAGATAAAGTGAAGGAAACAGGCGAATCGGTTTTCAGTGAACCGCGAAGAACTGGCAAACAAGAAGATAAACCGGAAATGACCGTCTTGCTTAATTCAGCGCCTGCCTTAAGTGAATGCCGTCTTGAGCCAGAAAACAAGGATAACAATGAAATAATTCAAATAACGGATTTCCCGTTTGTAATAGGGAAGCTAAAAAACCATGTGGACTACTGTTTAAACAAGGATGTGGTAAGCAGGTTTCATGTAAAGATTACAAAAGAGGATGAGGGGTACTTTATAACGGATTTAAATTCAACCAACGGAACCACCGTAAATGATAAGCCGCTGCCATGTTACCAAAAGCAGGCCATAACCCGGGGTGACAGGATAGCAATAGCAGGCATAAAATATGTGTTTCACAGTCCGTAATAATGCGGCGTGCAGGCAATATTACCTGCCCGCCGTTTTTTCATTTACAGAAATACTGTTGTAAATGACAGGATAAGAATGATACAATTATTACATCATGATGTATGAAATGGGGTATCGGAATGAAGAAATATGTGATGGCTCTGGACCAGGGGACCACCAGCTCCCGCTGCATTATTTTTGACAAGGCGGGACAGGTAAAGAGCATGGCTCAAAAGGAATTTACCCAGATTTATCCTAATCCCGGATGGGTGGAGCATGACCCGATGGAGATCTGGTCCACACAGTTTTCCGTGGCTGCGGAAGCCATGGCCAAGCTTGGCATAGATGCCGGAGAGATAGCGGCAATCGGCATAACCAACCAGAGGGAAACCACAATCGTATGGGACAGGAATACCGGCCAGCCTGTATATAATGCCATTGTATGGCAGTGCAGGAGAACCGCCGATATGATAGATGAACTGAAGAAAAAGGGATTGGAGCCCTATATCAGGGAAACCACCGGGCTTATTCCCGATGCATATTTTTCGGGAACCAAAATAAAATGGATACTGGACAACGTCCCCGGGGCAAGACAAGAGGCGGAGAAGGGGAACCTGCTGTTCGGAACGGTGGACACATGGCTGATTTGGAACCTTACCAGGAGAAGGACCTTCGTAACGGATTATACCAATGCGTCAAGGACCATGATATTTGATATAAAGAAGCTTGCATGGGATGAAAGGCTTCTTGCCGAGCTTGACATCCCTTCCGCCATGCTTCCCGAGGTGAAGCCCTCAAGCTGCATTTACGGATATACGGACAAGTCCTTGTTCGGAGAAGAAATACCCATATCCGGCGCGGCGGGAGACCAGCAGGCGGCGCTGTTCGGCCAATGCTGCTTCAACAAGGGTGATGTGAAGAACACATACGGCACAGGATGCTTCCTGCTTATGAACACGGGTACCGACGCGGTAATGAGCAGGCACGGGCTGCTTACAACCATAGCCGCATGTCCGGAAAACAAGGCCGTATATGCCCTGGAAGGAAGCGTGTTCGTGGCCGGGGCTGCGGTGCAGTGGCTGAGGGATGAGCTGAGGCTGATCAGGACCGCGGCGGAAAGCGAGAAATACGCAAATGAAGTGCAGGACACCAACGGCGTATATGTAATTCCGGCATTTACAGGCCTTGGGGCTCCTTATTGGGATCAATACGCAAGAGGGGCGATTGTAGGTATAACCAGGGGATGCAACCGGGAGCATATCATCCGGGCCACCCTGGAGTCCATAGCATACCAGGCTTATGATGTAATCAAGGCCATGGAAAACGACCTGGGGGAACAGGTAAGCTCCTTAAGAGTGGACGGCGGAGCCAGCGCAAATAATTTCCTTATGCAGTTTCAGGCGGATATTCTTGATACCGATGTGCTGCGGCCTGAGTGCATAGAAACAACCGCCTTGGGCGCGGCATACCTGGCAGGCCTGGCAGTGGGATTTTGGAAGGACAAGGACGAAATCAGGCAGAACTGGACCCTGTCAAGAACCTTTACGCCCTCCATGGACGAAGAACGCAGAAGCAAGCTGCTTGCCGGATGGCATAAAGCGGTTGGAAGGTCGTTTTCATGGGCGGACGAATAGATGATCAGGATAACATGGAACAGGAAAATAAAATGAGAATAGAAGACGGCATTATCAGGCAATTAACGGAACAGGGATATAAAGAGCTGAACATGAATGTGGATTCCATGGCCATGTATTACCGCATGAATCCTGCAGGCATGGAGATCATTTTAATTCTTCGGGCAATATCGGGAGGCGAGATATCTCCTGAAGAATATAAAAGGATAACCGGCAAAATCAAGGATTTCTTTTATGATAAAGGGTTTTCCGACATTCATCTTCTGGGGATAATACTAACTGCGGTCCCCGAAAGGGCCAGGTTCCTTTATTATGAACAGGACGACCATTTTATTGTTGACCTTTGGAACAGGCGCCTTATTGTTTATGAAAACAGGTCGCCGTTTTTCTCAAGCCTAGTACCCGTGCTGGAGGACATAATCCATGATGAGGAATATTCAACGGGATTAAGCCAGGCTGAATATACTGGAAGGCGCGGCCAAAACGGCCATATAAAGATTGTATCCCTGATAAATTCAATTATTATTGCTGTAAACATATTGATATATATTCTTTTTCATTATACGGGCATATTCGGCGAAACCATTGATGCAATAAAAAAAGGAGCCCTGTTTTGGTATTATGTAAAGGAAGACAGGGAGTACTACAGGCTGATTACATCCATGTTCCTTCATTCGGATTTTGGGCATTTATTAAACAACATGATGGTCCTGTTCTTTGTAGGCGACAACCTGGAACGGGCTGCGGGAAAGATAAAGTACCTGCTGATTTATTTCGGATCCGGCATTATTGCAGGAATATCATCAATCGGCTATAATATGATAAGAAAAAGCGAGATTATGTCAATAGGGGCATCCGGTGCCATATTCGGCATTGTCGGAGCCATGGTTTATATTTTATTGGTCAACAAGGGCCGCCTGGAGGATATAAGCAGCAGGCAGATTATTCTTTTTGCCGTATTCAGTCTTTATGGCGGCATAATCAATGTCAATGTGGACAATGTCGCCCATATAGGAGGATTCATAGGCGGTATCATACTCGCCATTATTTTATACCGAAAGCACAAGAGAACCGGATTGAAAAAACGGGAGGAATACTGATTTATGAAGATTAATATTTACTATGGCGGCAGGGGGTTAATCGAAGATCCGACCTTGTACGTAATCGGCAAGCTGACGGAAGTGTTTGAAGAGCTGAGGGTTAATGTTACAAGGTATAACCTGTTTGAAGAAAAGAACACCATTGCCATGTTGCCCAAGACACTGAAGGAAGCGGACGGTATTATTCTCGCCACCACTGTAGAGTGGATGGGCATTGGCGGATATATGTGGCAGTTCCTGGATGCCTGCTGGCTGTATGCCGATAAACAGAAAATAGAAAAGCTCTACATGATGCCCGTAGTAACCGCCAGCACCTACGGAGAAAGGGAAGCGGAGCTTACATTAATACAGGCGTGGGAAATGCTTGGCGGCATACCATACAGCGGGTTGTCGGCCTATGTGGAAGACCATGTGGAGTTTGAAACCAATTCGGCATATACGGAGTGCATAGAAAAGAAGGCGGAAGCATACTACCGGGTAATAAATAAAAAAATAAAAATGCTTCCTGCAAGCAACATGGTTTTAAGACAGAACCTGTTAAAGAGCAACACCATCGTCCTTACGCCACAGGAAAGCGAACAGCTTTCAATGTATGTGTCGGACGACACTTATGTCAGGAAGCAAAAAGAGGATATAGAGGAATTGACGCAGCTTTACAAGGAAATGCTTGAAAGAGGGGAAAACGACGGCGGGGAGTTTATCCGCAATCTCAAGGAAAACTTCCATCCCATCGAGGATTTCGCGGCCGTATATTCCATAGAGCTTACCGATGTCAACAAGAACCTGGTTATTGAAATACAGGACAAGCACTTAAAATGCTATTATGGCGAAAAGGCCGATGCGGATGTAATAGCAAAAACAACAAGAGCCGTTATGAACAAGCTGGTTCTTGGGAGAACAACCTTCCAGGGAGCGTTTATGTCCGGAGAGCTTACTGCAAAGGGCAATTTTAAAACCCTTCGCACCTTTGACCAGGTATTCCAGTTTAATGTTCTATAATAAATCCTATTGTTTTTTTGGGATGGGCAGCAGTATGGAAAAGCTGGTCAGCTCATCGGAGGATGACACCGAAATTGAGCCCAGGTGCGCGCTTACAATCCGTTTTGCAAGGGCAAGGCCAATCCCTGTTCCACCGGCCTTATGAGTTACAAAGGGCTGGAAGATATCATCGATTTCTTCTTCGGGTATTTTCGCGCCGTTATTATTAATCATTATTGAGAGGGCTTCACCCGAGTCTGTTGCCTGTATTCCGGCGACAATCTCTATAAAATTGCCCTCGGTGGTGGCTTCAAAGGCATTTTTTACAAGATTGGTTATCGTCTGTTTTATTTTATATGCATCGCAAGGATATGAGCGCAATACTGCTTCACACTCCTCGTCATGCCTGAAGACAAGCGATTTCTTCTGTTTTTCCGCTTCCGGCATGTAGGTTTTTACGATATTGTTTATCAGGTCAAGCAGGTCGGTGTCGTCGATATTCAGGCAGGTACAGGAGTTTAATAATGAAGCATTGGATAGCATGTGCTCCATGTCCTGTATTAAATCAAATAACTGGTACCAGTACTTATAACCTTTGACTTCACAGTATTTCATCTCTATGTATTGGAGAGTCCCCTTAAGCAGTGAGAGGGGATTTCTCAGTTCGTGGATGAACATGGAGGACAGCTGCTTATGCTCATCCATTAAATTTCGGATGATTTCATAACTTTGCGGATCGATTTCCTTATACATCCGGGCTCATTTCCGGGCTTATGTCTTATAAGCCCTCAATACAAATACTGTAAGATGATATTATCAAATAATGGAAAAAAATACAAGTATGCATAATAACCAAAGATATAAAACCGTGAAAAGAAATACCGGTATAAGAGAAAGAAATTTAGATAATATAAAACATGGGAATTTGGGAGGTTTGAAATGACGAACTGTATTTTTTGCAGGATTGCTTCGGGAGAAATCCCTTCTTCAGTTATTTATGAGGATGAGGATTTCAAGGTTATTATGGATATAGCTCCGGCGGCAAAAGGACACGCGATTATTCTGACTAAGAAACATTTTGCCAATCTTTTTGAGCTGGAGGAAGATGTGGCGGGCAAGGTGCTGTCCGTGGCAAAGAAGGTTGCCGCAGCAATGAAGGAAGAGCTTTGCTGTGACGGAATCAACCTTCTTCAGAACAATGGTGAGGCCGCCGGGCAAACCGTATTTCATCTTCACTTCCACCTGATACCAAGATATAAGGATGATGACGTTCATATCAAATGGAAGCCGGGCAGGTATGAAGACGGTGAAGCGGCGGATATAGCGGCTAAAATAGCCGGCAGGCTGATATAACCGGCCTACAGCTGTGTTTCCTTTATAAGGTTCATAATAATATCTATAGAATTGTTAAGCGTGCTCCTGTTCATGGCTTCAATATATTTATGCCTGTTTTCCATAACAGAGTTTATGGCATCCAGGAGGCTGCTGACGCTTAAGTCCTCTTCCTTGAGCAGGTACGAGTAACCCTGGCTCGCAAAGGATTCGGCGTTAAGGATCTGGTCCCCGCGGCTTGCATTTAAGCCGAGAGGGATTAGGATGTTGGGCTTCCTAAGGGCAAGGATTTCACAGATTGTGTTTGCTCCGGCCCTTGATATGACTATGTCCGAAGCGGCAAATAAATCGCTCAGCTCTTCCTTGACATATTCAAACTGAGCGTAGCCCTTCGTGTCATTAAGCCTGGGGTCCGTATTTCCCTTGCCGCAGACATGGATAACCTGAAAGTCCCTAAGCAATGTCGGAAGCAGGCCTCTTACCACGTCGTTTATCGTTTTTGAACCGGAGCTTCCGCCAATTACCATCAGTACGGGCTTGTTTGCGGTAAAACCGCATATATCCAAGCCCTTTATTTTATTGCCGGAAAACAGCTCGCTCCGGATGGGCGTGCCTGTCAGAACCGCTTTACCGGCAGGAAGGCTGTTCATTGTCTCGGGAAAGTTGACGCATACCTTCCTGGCCGCAGGAATTGATAATTTATTGGCCAGGCCTATGGTTATGTCCGATTCGTGGATGATTACGGGGATGCGGCATTTCTTCGCGGCAAGAACAACGGGCACGGTTACAAACCCGCCCTTGGAAAAAACAATGTCGGGCTTCAGGTCCGTGAGAATCCGCCTGGCTTCAAAATATCCCTTGATAACCCGGAACGGATCGGTGAAATTCTTGGGGTCAAAATATCTTCTTAACTTACCCGATGCTATGCCATAGTAAGGGATGTTGTATTCTTCTATCAGTTTCCGTTCAATCCCGTCATATGATCCGATGTAATGAATATCATAATTTTCTTTATGAAGAACCGGCAGCAGCGCAATTAATGGTGTAACATGGCCGGCAGTACCGCCGCCGGTTAAAACTATCCGTTTCATAACACGAACCTCCATATAAATCTGCTCATCGTGAACATTTTAGCCCAGATGAATAATTTTTGCAAACGATATTTTTGCAAACAAATGTTTGCTTATTTCCGCGGCACATGGTATAATATGCATTGATATGGAAGAAAAAACTAATTCCGAAGGGGGAGGAGAAACACCATGATATACCATAAGACCGAGTATACACCGCAGGAAGTGGGATATGATCCGGCCAGAATCGAGGCGGTTAATAATCATTTCAGGGACCTTATTGAGAAGAAAAAGATTATTTCGGCTAACTACTGCATGGCAAGAGACGGCAAGGTTTTCGTGGATGCGGCCATTGGCAGGCTGTCATACCGGGAGGATGATACAAGGGAGGTCCAGCCCGATACAATACAGGGGATAGCTTCAATCACCAAGCTGTTTACGGCAGTTGCCATCTGGCAGCTGGTGGAGGACGGAAAAATCAGGGTTGACCAGAAGGTGGGAGAGTTTATCGAGGAGTTTGCAACACCGCCTTTTAATGAAATCTCAATAGCACATCTGCTGTCCCATACCTCTGGCCTGCAGGCTGATTCCGGATGCTCGAAAATAAATATTTCATATCCCCATGGGATTTCATTGAAAAGGACAGGTCAAAGTCATGGATTGCCGCAGCCCTGCAGAGCGGGATGAGAAAAAAACCGGGAGAGGAATGGGCATATTGCAGCTTTGGGTTCGTAATCCTTGGTGAAATAATCAGCAGGGTAAGCGGAATATACGCGGAGGAATATATTATTGAGAAAATCGTCAAGTCCTGCGGCATGAAGGATACATACTTTGATATAAGAAAGAAGGAAATTGTCGAGAGGATGAATATTCCGACGGAGAGAAGGGAGCAGTTAATAAAAGCGTTTCTGGAAGGGACATATAAGGAAGATGAGAAAGACAGCATATGGGAACAAATTCCGGGGACATCGGGCTCCATGTATTCGACTGCCAGGGATTTGTGCCGGTTCGGAACCATGCTTCTGAAAGGCGGATACATTGATGGGGTCCGCGTCATAGGAAGAAAAGCAATAGAGAAAATGACCGCCCCTTATTTGGGCCCTGAGATAAAGGATTACTGCTGGAACGCAGGAGGAGTATCAAGGGCATACGGATTGGGACCTGACTTGCGCCGCAATGAAGCAAATCTTTACTCCGAGGGTACATTTTTCCATGAGGGATCAGGTGCCTGCTGTCTGCTGGTTGATCCTGTTGAAAAACTGGTTGCCGCATGGTTTGTCCCGTTCTGTAACGAAGCATGGTGTCCGGAGCCGTTATACAATGCGGGATCTGTCATGTGGTCAGGCCTGATTTAATATGGGGATAAGTATGAGAGCTTTAAAGAGACAGCTTAATGTCCTGCGCGCGGTCGCAGTTGTTACCTACAAGGAGTGGAGTGCTTACCGCACCCACTCCATGGTTTCAATATTGGTAGGGCCGGTTTATTTTATCGTGCAGTATTTCATATGGACAGCCCTGTTTAAGGGAAGAACCGAGATAAACGGCATGGATTTGAACCAGATGATAACTTATTTCGGAGCATCCACCCTGATTGGATATTTAACCATGGATTTTGCCGACTGGAATCTTCAGATGCTGATTAGGACCGGAAAATTCCTGACCTTTGCCCTTCGGCCCATTCACCACAGGTTTTTCGCCTTATCGCAAAAGTTAGGGCACAGGTTTTTAGGGTTGATATTTGAGTTTATTCCCTGTTATATCATATTCTCAGTGCTGTTTAAGGCTCCGCTGATGCCCGCGCACATCGGATGGACGGTATTGTCGGTGGCGCTTGCTTTTCTTATGGTTTTTTACATTCATTACATTTTGGGGATGACGGCATTTTGGTTTACCCAGGCCTCGGGGATACGCAGGGTGTTTGACCTTCTCTCCGGTATATTCTCCGGAGTGTACATTCCTTTGGTGTTTTTCCCGCAGTGGCTCCAGAAGGCCTTGTTTTTTATGCCGTTTTCCTACATGTCATATGTCCCGGTAATGGTGTTTACGGGCATTTTCACCCTGGCCGGAGTCCGGATTGATATTCCCGTTATAGTGGGCATCCAGGCATTCATGGTCATAATAACTATACTGTTCAGTGAAATCCTGTACAGGGCATCAATGAGAAGATTCAACGGAGTGGGAGCATAGGGGGCCGATATGATCAGGTATTTGAAAATATACAAGGAGTGCATTAAGGTGGATTTTGCGACGGCATCCACCTACCGGCTTAATTTTTTCTTAAACTGCATAATTATGCTTCTTGGAGATATATTCTTTCCTTTAATTACCGTGCTGATATATGGCTCCGGCGCGGGATTCGAGGGCTGGACGGTATACGAGGTGCTGTTGATCCAGTCTGTTTTCACGATGTCCACGGCAATTGCCGACATGACCTTCCATGGCATCATGTGGGCAACCATGGATCTTGTAAGAAACGGCGGCATGGAGATGGTTCTTATTCTGCCGGTGGACACCATGTTTATACTGATGGCAAGAACCTTTTCTTTTGAGGGAATCGGTTTATTTGCCGGAGGGGCTGCCATATTCACCATAGCCATATTGAACATTCCGGCGCCGTCGGTATGGGAGTGGCTTCAATTTCTTGCCTTCTTTATAAGCGGCCTCTTTGTCATGATGGGGATAGGTCTTATCATGGCCGCCATATCGTTCAAGTGGGTAGGCAATTCAAGAATACCAGAAATATTCGACTGTATAAGAAGCTTTGGCAAATACCCTCAAAGCGTGTTTCCGAAGGCAATTTTAGTCTTTACCTCTTTTCTTATTCCCGTAGCCATGATTGCCTACTGCCCTGCAGCGGCTTTGCTTGGCAGAGGGAATATGACCATGTTCCTCATGATATTGCCGTGTGTTATATTCCTTCTATTCGGGATTTTTTTGTACAAGTACATGGTGAGGTTATACCAGGGCGTCGGAGGATGAAATGGATAATAATGCCAAAGATATAATAACCGTGAAAGGACTTACAAAAAAATATATTACCTATAAACGGGGCAGCGGGTTTAAGGAGAGCGTAAAAGCCCTCTTTGTAAGGGAAAAGGTGCCGGTAATCGCGGTAAATGATATCTCCTTCAGTGTTCGGGATGGAGACATTATCGGATTGCTGGGTCCAAACGGAGCCGGAAAATCCACCACGATAAAGATGCTTACGGGGACGCTTTACCCTACCTGCGGAACCATAGAGGTTATGGGATATAACCCGACGAAGAACAGGAAGAATTACGTCCGCCAGATAGGAGCTGTATTCGGTCAGAGGTCCCAGCTCATATGGGATATCCCGCCCCTGGACAGCTTCAGGATGAACAAGGCCATCTACAGCATCTCAGACGAGGAATTTGAAGAACGGGTAAGCTTCATGGCAAAGCTGTTCATGGTGGAGGATCTGATTAAAAGGCCCACAAGGGTCCTGTCCCTCGGCGAAAGAATGAAATGCGAATTCATCATGGCCATGCTGCACAATCCCAAAGTGGTGTTCCTTGATGAACCCACCATAGGGCTGGATGTCATAGCAAAGCATAATATCAGGGACTTTATACGCCGGATGAACGGCATGGGAACAACCTTCATCCTGACGACCCATGACCTGGAGGATGTGGAACAGCTGGCAAGGAAGGTAATTATTATTAACAAGGGCGTGAAGGTGTTTGACGACACCATTGAGAATCTGAAGAAGGTCCTTGGGGCGAAGAAAATTGTACAGCTTACGCTCTTAAAGGAAGTCGGGACACTGGACATACCCGGCGCAAGCATACTGGAAAGGGAATCACCCCTTAAAATGACGGTCAGCGTTGATCTTGAAAGGATGCCCATAAACGAGTTCATGGCAAAGCTGTCCGAGCAATGCGCGTTTTCCGATATTTCCGTCAAGGAAATGCCCATGGACACCATAATAACGCATATATATCAAAGCAAGGGGATTGAACAGCCGGACAAATAACAATATTTCCTTGATGGATGATATGGGATAAATTATAATTTTATTAAGACAGCAAATCAGAAGGAGAGGATATTTGGTGGAGAACCAGAGCAAAATCGCAAGGGTAATAAGCAATATAGAGCGTTTGATTGTCGGAAAGCGGGATGTTATTGAGTATGCGCTGATCACCCTTTTTGCCGGAGGGCATCTGCTGCTGGAGGATGTGCCCGGGGTAGGCAAGACGACCCTGGCCAAGGCCCTTGCACAGACAATAGACTGCGGATTTACACGGATTCAGTTTACTCCGGATACGCTGCCCAGCGATGTGACGGGGTTATCTGTTTACAATATGCAAACCGGCAAGTTTGAGTATTCCCAAGGGGCTGTTATGACAAACATCGTATTGGCTGACGAAATAAACCGTACCTCGCCGAAGACGCAGGCCAGCCTCCTGGAAGCAATGGAAGAAAGGCAGGTGACGGTAGACGGTGTTACATACCCTCTTCCGAAGCCTTTCATGGTCATTGCGACCCAAAATCCAGTAGATTACCTGGGAACCTATAATCTTCCGGAGGCCCAGCTGGACCGTTTCATGATTAAGACCTCCATCGGATATCCGTCTGTTTCTGACGAGCAGGCAATGGCGGACAAGTTTCTCGGAAAGCAGTTTTCTGTCAGGCTGGAACCGGTAATAGACGCGGAAACAGTGACCAGGATGCAGGAAGAGGTTACCGGGATTAAGGTAAACAGGGATTTGATAGCATATGTAACAAGGTTCATCCAGGACACGAGAAAGGACGGCAACATATCCCTTGGGGCAAGCCCCAGGGCAACACTTGCCCTGATTCGAGCATCCCAGGCAAAGGCTTACCTGGAGGGAAGGTCATACTGTATCCCGGATGATATCATAAAGCTTGCGGTGCCGGTTATAGCACACCGCATCATCCTGTCTCCGGAAGCAAGGCTGGCTCACGTCAAGGTTGACAAGGTTATCAGGGATATACTAAAAAAGATCCCCGTGCCTGTGCTCAATTATGACGCGGGAGAAGCCTGAAGGAAAGCTGTAAACTATAAAGGAAAAGGCTTGATATAATGCGGATTACCCGTCTTTTTTGCGTAATTATCATAATAGGAAGCGCGGTATTTGCCTCATATTACGGAGGCAATATATCTTATGCCCTTTTTTACGCTTCCGTTTCCCTGCCGGTAATAGCATTTCTTTATACGTTGTATGTGTACGTCCGCTTCAAGATATACCAGTCAATGGATAATTATATAGTTGTCAAGGGAGACTGGAATAACTATTCATTTGTTATTGCAAACGAGGACTACATAGCGTTTCGTAACGTAAAGGTCAATTTCCTTCAGGGACAGTCCACCATCAGGCAAACCGGGGGGATCATGGAGTATGCCCTTCTTCCCGGCGAAAAGGAGCGCATGGAAACGGAGCTTAGATGTAATTACAGGGGAGAATACTTTGTCGGGGTGGATTCGATCCAGGTAACGGATTTCTTGTATTTGTTTACGATTACATACCCAATAGGCACAAAGCTTAAGGTCTTGGTACTGCCCAGGGTGCTGAGCCTCGAACAGCTGGGGATAGCCCCTCCGGTTATAGACTCAAAAAACCCTGTAATGTACAGCAATGCCATAGAGGAAGAGCTGGATACGGAGGTAAGGAAGTACAATCCCGGGGACAATAAAAAAAGGATTCACTGGAAGGCTTCGGCCAAGGCTAATGAGCTTCTCAGCAGGAAGTATTATCAAAAGCCGAAGGCGGAGGTTGTCCTTTTTATGGACCTTTCAAAAATCACCGGGGACGAGCTGGGCGTGATTATTGCCGAGGACAAGATTATCGAGAGTGTTCTTGCAATAGCCAATTATTATGTGCATAAGAATACTCCTTCCCATATAATATACGACATGGAGGGCATAAACCAGATATCCATATGCAACAAGAATGATTTTGATGTCTTTTACAAGGCCTGTGTCAAAATCAGGTTCGAAGCCAAAACATCCGTCGCGGAGCTGATTAAAAGGCGGCTGCAAAGGGGAGATGACGGTATATTCTATGTAACCGCCACGGCCAGGCTTACGAAGGATTTGTACTACAGTACCCTGGAAGCGCTGGCACAGGGCAGCAATATGTGTATTCTTTTTATCAGCAGCGATGTCTCCGAGGATACGAAAAAGCTTATGGAGGATATGAAAAAGGCAGGCGCGGACATACATCATATCATGCCCAAGGATGAAATTGGAGACATATTGGCCAAGGAGGATTCCGTGGGTTAAAATAGCCTGTCATAAATTTCTGATCATTGAAAAAAGGAGCAGGAAACATGCCGCAGAACAGGACCAAGGGGTATCAGATTTATCATTCCGTTCTTGGGATGATGCTGACTTTGGCATTAATATTGTGGGTCAATGAGTATTATGTTCTTAAGGTGAACATAGCGGTTTGCCTTTTATTTGGCATTATCCCTGCCATGTTGATTTTCGTATTCAATTTATATAAAAAACATGTTGTCAGTTATATTGTACTGGCAAGCCTGCTTCCTGCAACAGCGCTGATATTTTTGCTAACCCGGACCAATCCGATAAGTTGGTTGGCAGATATGATTAATTGGATAATGCGGTATGACCGCACGGACAGTACATATGAAAAGATGTGGGCATATACCATCCTGGTGCTTTTGTCTGCCGCAGTTAGCATCCTGTTCTTTATAATTGTAAACAACCTGCTGTCAAGACTTGTGCTTGGCATCGTAATTGTCATTTTATTTATTGCCTTTGCCATAATGCAGGTCAATATTGGAAAAGTACCGGTAGGTATCGGCATCTTCTATGTTCTTAACACCTTAATCGAGTTCAGCGGTATCCTGTATGGCAGGAAAAGTGGCATAGAGGACAAGAAAGAAAGCATTCTTTACCTGTTTCCGGTATGTATCCTGCTTGCGGCGATAGCGGTTGGGCTTCCTTCCAATAAGGAACCTATACAATGGACTGTCGTAAAAAACATGTATTATAACATAGTGGACCAGATAAACAGGCTTGTTACCGAATGGGAGTTTTTTGTCCATGAGGGAGACGGTATATTTTCCATTTCCATGAGCGGATATACGGGAGACGGAAGCCTTGACAACGAGAATTTGCTGGACAGCAACAGGGTGGCGCTGATCGTGTCCGGCAACACTGGGGTTACTCCACTGTACCTTACAGGATCCGTAAGCGATGTGTATACGGGCCATAGCTGGGAGAAAAGCGGTGAGGACTATCTGGAAGGGGAACAGGAATACCAGATGGACTATGCGGAGTTGCTGTATTGGCTATCCGGACAGGACCCGGAGTTGTTCGATGAATACAGGCTGGCCGAATCAAGATCCATTACCGTAATATACGGCAGCATAAAAACAAAGACGTTTTTCTATCCGTCGAAATGCAAATGGATATATTTCGATGACAGGGCACCTGAATTTAATATTGAACGGGCCGGCATTACATATGTAAAAGCAAAAGGAAGCGGGACGAAATACACCACATCATATTATGATTTGAACCTGTCGGAGCCGGTATTCCAGGACATGCTCCGGAAAACGGACGGCTTCACCTACGATGAGGGCAGGCTGCTTAATGATGATGAATTATATCAAATTGAAAAATCCTTTCTGGTCAGGGACAGGGCAAACTTTATCCTGAAAAGAAACGATTTTACAAGTTTGTTCAAAAAAAGGACTGAATTAATATACGGCCAATATACACAGCTGCCGGATAGCCTGCCGCAGCGCGTAAAGGACCTTGCTTATGAAATTACCAGAGATAAAGAAACCAGGTATGACAAGCTTAAGGCGATAGAGGAGTACCTTCTTAAATATGAGTACAATCAATCGCCAGGCAAGGTACCCGAGGAGGCCGACTTTGTAGACTACTTCCTGTTTGAAAATAAAAAGGGATATTGTACTTCCTTTGCAAGCGCCATGGTTGTTATGGCGCGAAGCATAGGGATTCCGGCCCGATACGTTGAGGGCTATGTAGTTGATTATGATGAAAAGAACGATATCGGATATATTGTAAGAAACAATAATGCCCATGCCTGGGCCGAAGCATATTTTGACGGAGCGGGATGGATTCCGTTTGAGGCCACGCCTACGCTTCATGAAAGCCGTTACACTCCTTGGGCCCCAAAGAAAAAGACAGGGGATGAGAGCTACCAACCGTATATTAATACCGAAAACGAAGAAGAGACCGGGGAGGAAACACTTAAGAACGATACCCAGGAAGAAAACAAGGGGATTAATAAAGCGGCTTTAATATGGATTGCTGTATTTGCCGGTATGCTTGCAATAATCCTGGTAATGCTTGTTTTATATTACCTGATACTAAGGCACAGATACCGCAAGGATTATGACGCATCGGACAACAGCATAAAAATGTACATGCTGTTTCTTCGGATTCTTCGCCTGTTAAGACACGAAGGATTTGTGCTGTCTTCGGATGAAACCTTGATAATGCTTTCGGAAAGGGTTAAGGACAGATACCGATATGAAGGCGTTGTATTCGGAGATGTTATAAATATCTTCATGGCTTACCGTTATGGCGGCATACCTGTTACGGAAATGCAGCTTAAGAAGGTTGAAGCCTACCATGACGGCCTTATGGCAAAGCATGCGGGCGAAACCAGGAAGCTAATGCTTTATCTTGAGGAATTCATGTTCCTGATTCAGAAGCCGAACAGCCGGGTTATTTATCAAGAACCGTAAGTCTGGCTCCCGAATAGTAATGGGACAGGATATCTTCATAGGAATGTCCTTCATTGGCCATGGCATTCGCTCCATACTGGCTTAAGCCAACCCCATGGCCGACACCGGTGCATATAATCCGCACCTTGCCTTCATACTCTTCAATGCTGAAATGGTTTGAATTAAGCCCCAGCGCGGCCGCAAATTCCTCACCGGATACGATCAACCCGCCAACCGATACCTCGGTTACATAACCGATACTGTCTCTTTTGCTTATGATTATTTCATCAAAGAAAGAAGATTCGGATATATCAACCGAATGATACATCTGCTTTAATATGCCTGTGAGTATGCCGGGTTCATGTTCCGTGATTCTAAGATAATGTATGGAGGTAACATCCTGTTTGCTTGGTACGGATTTTAAGTATGGAATGTCAACTCCCCATGCTTCTTTTGCGCTTCTTGTATATCCCGTGCCGGTACCGAAAAATACCGGAAGAATGAGGTTGCCGTCATAAGTCAGAACCTCGTTTTTCGTTCCATGAACGCAGTTTTCCAGCTTTGTAAAATACGACACATAACTGTTGCTGTCCCAGTATTGCTTCATTTCCTCCGGGGTGATATAAGACAATCCCAATTCCGAGGTGGTGAATTCCTTTCTGTCCCCGGAATCCTTTGAAAGCATGGAAATGTTATAAAGGGCATATGTACGGGATATGACGGCCTGTGCCTTAAGAGCTTCGATATGATAGCCGGCAGGCATGTTGGCGGCTACTACACCGATAAGGTATTCGTCAAATTCAAGCTTACGCCTGGAACCGTCCTTTTCATAATATATGTTAAAATCCATTGCTTCCATGGAATATGAGGCTTTTTTATTTGAAATCAAAAGCGTAAGAAGAAAAGGGAGCAGAAGCACGGATATGCATACGGCCAGCAGTTTATACAGGATTTTTTTCATTTAAGCACCGTTATGGATATGTTTGTATATTATATTATGCAAAAAAGTGAAAATGAACTATGAAATTATTATTGACAAGGAAGCATGTCTCCTGATATAATGCGCTTAACAATTTTAACTGAATAACCCTAACAAACCGATGAGCAAGAATAGTAGGAAATATTCAAAGTATACAGAGAGCCGCTGATGGTGGGAATGCGGTTACGGAGATTTTTCCGAATGGACTTGCGAGGGAGGCCCGAAATCGCAAGAGAGTAGTAGCCTACGGGAACCTGTCCGTTATCAGAAGGATGCATATGATGGTATGCAGAATGAGAGGTCGTATTATATCCTAATACGGCAATTGGGGTGGCACCGCAGAAGCTTAAAGCTTTTGTCCCTGCAACAGCAGGAACAAAAGCTTTTTTTACTTTATGAATTTATCACAAACAGAAAGAGGGGATAGAAATGATTATCACAAGTTTTCATGACGTCAGGGAAATGGCGAGGGAGTACAACTTCATACCGGTATGCAAGGAAATCTATGCCGATGTTGCCACGCCGATTTCGATTCTAAGAAAAATATCGGCAATCAGCAAAAAACATTTCCTTTTTGAAAGCGTGGAAATGGGGGAAAGATGGGGGAGATATTCTTTTATTGGATTTGACCCGGTAGTCCATATCACTTGCAAAAACAAAAAAATAACGTTGGACGGCAGGGTCGCCGCTGAGGATGCGGATCCTTTCAGCTATTTAAGAGCCCTAATGTCCAGGTACAAGGTTCCAAAACTTACCGGTATGCCGCCTTTTACGGGAGGATTGGTAGGATATTTTTCATACGGGATGATAGGCTATGCGGAACCTGTGCTGAAGCTTGGGGAAAGCGAATTTGAAGATCTGGATATGATGCTCTTTGACAAGGTCATTGCTTATGATCACTTGAGGCAGAAGATAAGCCTCATCGCCAACATAAGCACGGATAAGCTAGAGGAGAATTATGAACGGGCGGTAACGGGGCTGAATTCCCTTGCAGAGCTCATAATCAGGCAGGAGCCCTTTTCCGACAGGCCCGCTAAAGTCAAACCCGAGTTCACATGTAATATAAGCAGGGACGAATACTGCCGGATGGTGGAAAAGACCAAGGAGTACATTGTGGACGGTGATATCTTTCAGGCTGTAATATCAAGGCGGTTTGAAGCGGAATACAGGGACAGCCTGATAAATGCTTACCGGGTGCTTCGTACCACCAATCCGTCGCCTTACATGGTGTATCTGAAAAACGAGGTAATAGAGCTGATTTGCTCCTCACCGGAAACCATGGTGCGGCTTAAGGACGGAAAGGTCAACACCTTCCCCATAGCAGGCTCAAGGCCCAGGGGAGCGGACAGGGAAGAGGACGAAGCACTGGAGAGGGAGCTTCTGGCCGATGAAAAAGAGCTTGCAGAGCATAACATGCTTGTAGACCTTGGCCGAAACGACCTTGGCAAGGTTTCGGAATACGGAAGCGTAAGGGTCGTGGACCACATGAGGATACATAGGTATTCTAGAGTGATGCACATCACCTCCGAGGTAGAAGGAAGGATTAAGGAGGGAAAGGATGCGTTTGACGCCATTGAGGCGGTGCTTCCTGCGGGAACGCTGTCGGGAGCGCCGAAGATCCGCGCCTGTGAAATTATAGAAGAGCTGGAGAAAACTCCCCGCGGCCTCTATGGAGGAGCCATCGGATATATAGATTTTTCCGGGAACATGGATACATGCATTGCCATACGGATGGCGGTAAAAAAACAGGATAAGGTTTATATTCAGACAGGCGCGGGCATAGTGGCGGACAGCATACCGGAAAAGGAATATGAAGAATCCGGACACAAGGCAAGAGCCCTGATGGAAGCATTGGAAAAAGCCCATGAGATAGAATAGGAGGGAGCGTTATGGTACTTTTAATAGACAATTACGACAGCTTTTCATATAACCTGGTCCAGCTTGCGGGAAGCCTTGGGGCGGAAATCAAGGTGGTCCGGAATAATGAGCTTTCCGTCGATGAAATCAGAAAGATTAAGCCTACGCACATAATCCTGTCTCCTGGCCCCGGCCATCCCAGGAATGCCGGAATATGCGAAAGCGTGGTTACCGGGCTTAGCGGAATGATACCGATACTGGGAGTGTGCCTTGGACACCAGGCAATATGCGAAGCCTTCGGAGGAAGGATTAAGCATGCAAAAAGGCTTATGCATGGGAAGCCAAGCACCATTCACATAGCAAACGGAGCCAAGCTTTTTTACGGACTGCCTCCCGTCATTCAGGGAGCCAGGTATCATTCCCTGATTGCCGATAAAGAGACGCTGCCGGATAATCTTCTGGTAATAGCCGAGGATGACGAAGGGGAAATAATGGCGGTAAAGCACAGGATGCATGAAACATACGGTTTGCAGTTTCATCCGGAGTCCATTCTGACTCCGCAGGGGGAAGTTATTATGAGAAATTTTTTAGCAATAGGAGGGGATAAGCAATGATAAAAGAAGCCATTTACAAGCTTGTTAACAAGGAAAACCTGACCCTTGATGAAACCCAGGAAGTAATGGATGAAATTATGAGCGGCAATACCACCAATGCCCAGATAGCCTCATTCATCACCGCGCTTCGCATGAAAGGCGAAACCATAGATGAAATCACCGGATGCGCGATGGTTATGCGCAAGCGCGGCCTAAAGCTTTCCCATGAGGGTGATGTGTTGGATATAGTGGGCACGGGAGGGGATGAAGCGTATACCTTTAACATTTCAACCATATCTTCATTTATTATTTCAGCGGCGGGAATACCCGTTGCAAAACACGGTAACCGCAGTGTGTCCAGCAAATGCGGCAGCGCGGATGTGCTGGAAGCCCTCGGGGTAAAGATCGACTTACCGGTGGAAAGAAGCGAACAGATCCTTCGAGAAATCGGCATATGCTTCCTGTTTGCCCCGATATATCATTCCTCCATGAGATATGCCGCTCCCGTAAGAAAGGAGCTTGGGGTAAGAACCATATTCAATATTCTCGGCCCTTTGGCAAGCCCGGCCAATGCCAGCCTGCAGCTCCTGGGCGTTTATGATGAGAAGCTGGTGGAGCCCATGGCAAAGGTCCTGGCAAACCTGGGGGTAAAACGCGCTATGGTGGTATACGGGCATGACGGCCTGGATGAAATATCCCTTGGCGCAAAGACAACGGTATGCGAAGTCAACGAAGGGCGGGTAAACAGCTTCTTTCTCGATCCCCATCAGTTCGGTTTCGACTACTGCAGCAGGGAGGAGCTGACAGGAGGGGACCCGGAAAGAAACGCCGGGATTGCAAGGGCCATCCTTTCCGGGGAAGAAAGAGGGCCAAAGAGAAACGTGGTTCTGCTGAACTCTGCGATATGCCTGTATATGACCTACAACAACATTACACTTAGAGAATGTGTAAGACTTGCCGAGGAAACAATAGACAGCGGCAAAGCCATGGAAAAGCTGAACAGCTTTATAAGGTTGTCAAATGCTTAGCTCTATAAATAAGGCAGATGGAGGTGCGGCATGATACTTGACAAAATAGCGGAATCAACCGTCAAACGGGTTAATCAGGCAAAAGAAAAACAGATTTTAGAGATACTGCAGGAAAAGATATATTTCGGCTCATCTTTAAAAAGGTTCAACAACCGTCCGCTGTTTGCTTTTGAAAATGCACTGAAGGCCGGCAGAAATGAGAATACCGCGGGAAGCAAAACCGACGGCCGTGCAATTCACTTCATATGCGAGGTAAAAAAGGCGTCTCCGTCAAAAGGCGTGATATCACCGGATTTTCCGTACATGGAAATAGCGAGGGATTATGCCGAGGCCGGGGCCAGCGCAATCTCCGTTCTGACCGAGCCTGAATTCTTTCAGGGAAGCGACAGGTATCTGCATGAGATAAGCAAGGCGGTGGACATTCCGGTTCTTAGAAAGGATTTTATACTTGATGAGTACCAGATATATGAATCTAAGATTATCGGCGCCGATGCCGTGCTGCTTATATGCGCGCTTCTTGATAAGGAAAGGACAAGAAAATTTATTAAGATATGCGATGAGCTGGGCATGTCGGCACTGGTGGAAGCCCATACGGAAGAAGAAATTGACATGGCCTTGGAGGCGGGGGCTAGGATAATAGGTGTAAACAACCGGAACCTTAAGACCTTCGAGGTAGATCTTGAGACCTGTATCAGGCTTCGCAAACATGTTCCCGGGAATATTGTCTATGTGGCCGAAAGCGGAATCCATACACGGGATGATGTAAAGCGGCTTGAGGCGGAGGGAATAGACGCGGTGCTCATCGGGGAGGCATTTATGAAAAGCAAAAACAGGCGGCAGCTTTTGAAGACCTTAAGGACGGGCTAGAATCACATGTCACGGCAAAACGGAAGGAGGTGCCATACGATATGACAAGGATTAAAATATGCGGTTTGACAAGACATGAGGATATCGACGCGGTTAACAGGTACCTGCCGGATTATATCGGGTTCGTGTTCGCAAAAAGCAGAAGGCAGGTAAGCGATGAGCGGGCGATGGAATTAAAAAGCAGGCTTGATCCAAGGATATCCGCAGTCGGTGTCTTTGTTAACGAAGATATGGAACGGATTGTTAAGCTGTGCGGACAGGGTGTCATAGATGTTGTTCAGCTCCACGGGGACGAGGAAGGCGATTATATCACAAGACTTAAGCAAAAAATCAGAAACCCCGTCATTAAGGCTGTCCACGTCGGGAAAGGAAAACGGGCTGTAAATGTATACGAAAATATCGGTGACTTTCTGTTGTTTGACACATATCATGAGGGGCAGTATGGAGGAAGCGGAAAACCGTTTGACTGGTCACTGGTTGAGAAGCCGGATAGACCGTACTTTATTGCCGGAGGCATAAACAGGAGCAATGTCCTTTCAGCAATCGAGACACTACATCCGTATGGAGTGGACATAAGCAGCGGGGTTGAGAAGAACGGAGTAAAGGACGGAGAGCTGATCGGAGAAATTATAACAATAATAAGAAACATGAAACCGGGAGGTAACAATGAATAAAGGGCGATATGGAGCATACGGCGGGCAATACATACCCGAAACATTAATGAATGCCGTCATTGAGCTTGAGAAGGCATATAACTTCTACAAGAATGACGAAAACTTTATAAGGGAATTTGAAAGCCTCTTAAGGGAATATGCCGGAAGGCCAAGCAGGCTTTATTATGCGGAGAACATGACAAAGGACCTGAAAGGGGCAAAGATATACCTAAAGAGGGAGGATCTGAACCATACCGGATCTCATAAAATAAACAACGTACTGGGACAGGTGCTTCTGGCAAAGAAAATGGGCAAAACCAGGGTGATAGCGGAAACCGGCGCGGGACAGCATGGGGTCGCAACGGCAACAGCCGCAGCCTTGCTGGGTCTTGAGTGCGAAATATTCATGGGAAAAGAGGATACGGAGCGCCAGGCCCTGAATGTATATCGGATGAGACTTCTTGGAGCAAAAGTCCATGCCGTCACATTCGGCACACAGACGCTTAAAGACGCGATAAGCGAGGCATTCCGCGAGTGGAGCAGGAGAATGGATGACACCCATTATGTGGTTGGTTCGGTAATGGGGCCGCATCCGTTTCCCGAGATAGTAAGAGATTTTCAGAGTGTTATCGGGAAAGAAGTCAAAGAACAGGTCCAGGAAGCGGAAGGCAGGCTGCCTGATGTGGTATTGGCCTGTGTAGGCGGCGGAAGCAATGCCATGGGAATATTCTATGAATTCATAAATTACCCGGAAGTAAGGCTGATTGGATGTGAGGCGGCAGGATATGGAGTTGACACCGAAAGAACCGCCGCCACGATGACAACCGGAAAAGTGGGAATATTCCATGGGATGAAGTCGTATTTCTGCCAGGATGAATACGGGCAGATTGCCCCGGTCTATTCCATATCCGCCGGCCTTGACTATCCAGGTATCGGTCCGGAGCATGTATATCTCAGGGACATTAAAAGGGCGGAATATGTGCCGGTTACGGACAAAGAGGCGGTGGAGGCCTTTGAATACCTGGCAAGGACCGAAGGCATCATTTCCGCCGTGGAAAGCGCCCATGCCGTGGCTTATGCCATGAAGCTTGCACCGGCCATGGGCAGGGACAAAATAATGGTAATCAATCTTTCTGGCAGGGGAGACAAGGACGTGGCTGCCATAGCAAGGTATAAGGGGGAAGACTTGTATGAATAGTATAGATAGAATAAAGAGAGTATTTTCTAATGGAAAAGCGTTCATTCCTTTTATTACGGCGGGGGATCCTGCCCTTGAGGTGACGGAGAAGCTGGTTTACGAGATGGCGCATGCCGGTGCTGACCTGATTGAGCTTGGGATTCCATTCTCCGATCCGATGGCGGAGGGCCCGGTCATACAGGCTGCGGACGTGCGCGCGCTGGCATCGGGAACCACTACTGACAAGATATTCGACATGGTAAAAAGAATCAGAAAGAAATGTGATGTTCCTATCGCATTCATGACATATGTTAATCCCGTATTTGCCTACGGCCCCCTGCGGTTCATGCAAAACTGCAAAGAATCGGGGGTGGACGCACTTATCATACCCGACCTTCCTTATGAGGAAAGAAATGAAATTAAGCCTTATTGCGAGGAACAGGGCATAGTATTCATATCAATGATAGCTCCGACTTCAAAGGATCGTATAAGCAATATCGCTGCAGACGCTGAGGGATTCATATACTGTGTTTCATCGCTTGGTGTTACGGGAGTCAGGGAGAAAATCGGCATGGAAGCCGCGGAAATGGTGCGCAGCGTAAAGGCAGTCAAGGATATCCCCTGTGCCGTAGGATTCGGCATATCAACGCCCGAGCAGGCAAAGGCCATGGCGGAGGTATCGGACGGGGTAATTGTAGGAAGCGCCATAGTAAGAATAATTGAAAAGCATGGGTTGGAGTGTGCCAGGCCGGTGACTGAGTATGTAAAATCCATGGTTTCAGCGGTGAAGCGCGTACCGCTTGATACCAAATAAAATCATAACTGCGCCTGTCACGCTGAAAACAATCCGGTTTAATATGAATTCCAGCGGTAATTTGAATATGGGTTCACCATCAGGGCCGACAGGCAGTTTAAGAGGATATGTACTGTACAGGTGACCGCCATATAGATCGGCATAAGGCGGAAGCGGAACAAAGCTTATAATTATCACAAGAACTATTAATACATAAAGAAGATTTGACTTCACGCTTCCAAGAAGCAGCCCTGCGCCCATGATAAACAGCAGGCCCGGTATCAGGGTTAACAGAATGGGAATAATAAAGGCGCCGAAATTATAATATTTGAAAAGCACAGCATAAAATATCAGGCTTGTGGCTATAACAAGCAGGGAAATAATTATGTATCCGATAATAATGGCCAAGCATTTGGTTGCGGCATATTTCACCGGGTCTGCTGGCGTTGCAAGTGTCAGCTGTTTAACCTGCTTTTCATGATTGGAGTATAAATATGTGATGAAAAACAGCAATGCTGTTAACAGCAGCGGCAGCACACCAGCAAGATATGCGCCGTAGCTCCAGCGTGAAAAGGGGGCTGAGTAAGCCACTCCTATTACAATGTCCCAGCTTAATTTGAAATAAGAGTATATCAGTGTAACTATAAGCAATGCGAAAAAGATTTTATTAAATATCAGTCTTTTTAACTCATATCGAATTATTTTACTCAAGTTCAAGATCCTCCTCCGTTAAACCGCAGGCATCCAGGAATTCCTGGTAAGTAAGAAATGAACCAATATTGGAGCTTGCAAGCCTGGCCAGTATCAAATCCATGGCTTCTTCTCCGCCGACAAGCTGTGCCGCCTTGTATATTTTTAACGGCATCAGGCTATACATGGCAACCTCCAAATCATTGGCCCTGATTCTGGCTGCATATTCTTTCGGCATTATATCAAGATACTCGGGATGTCTGCGGTAGAAGTTCCGGTTCATTTTCTCAACTTCTTCCTTCCATCTGTCGACATAATATTTCTGTCCGTATTCATCCCCATATTTTTCTTTATACAACCTGTAGGTGGTATTTATACCATGTACCGGCGCTTTCGCAGCCTGTCCAGAGGTATTCCTGGTTCCGGTGAGGCTGCTGCGCTTTCCACTGTGATGCCACAGGGTAGTTCTGCTGCTTAGCCTGCATTAAAAAGATAGAGAACAGTAAGACACATAAAAGTGCATCGGCTCAAAGGCTAGTGCACTTAATAAACACTTTTTCTTGCCGTATCCAATTTTATGGTAACCCGCTGCATAAAAGAGGAGTTACACCAATTTGGTGTAACTCCTCTTTTATGCAGCGGATAACGGGAATCGAACCCGCCTCTCAAGCTTGGGAAGCTTGCGTTCTACCGATGAACTATATCCGCATGTTTTTATTTTATAACTTTGATAAAAAAAGTCAATAATATATGTAAGGAAATGCATTTAAAAAATAAAAGATTGGAGAGGCGGCAAAGGAATAAATCAAACATTATGTGAGAAGAATATAACTTGAGGTGATAATAGTGAAAAAGAACAGGTTAACTGAGTTTTTCAAGGACAAAGGTTATTATGTTTTATTATTTGTCGGTATTATCGCTATAGCTGCAGTAGCGCTCATCGGTTCCAATTTGTCCTCAAGCCAGAAGGACAAGGGTGAGGATTTTGTGGATTTGAATGAACCGGATGATAATATGGCAGCTGAGAATGATAATAATGAGCTTCAGGCCGATAATAACGACACATCGGATCAGCAAGCTGATAATGTAATAAGTCCTGGATCCGACAATACTACGCAGAATCAAGATATTGCTCAAAATGACCATCTTTTGGAGTTTGATGTTTTTACAGAAGAAGAAGAAAAAGGAATTGATCTGGCAGAAGTCGATGAGAATACAACTGCAGCCATAGAAGAAGATAGAGATAAGCAGCCTGCGGTAGAAACTGCCGGAGCTGCGGTCAAGAACACCGCGCCGTTAAAGTTTGACGCCGATGCGGGCCTTCTCTGGCCGGTTGAAGGCAATGTAATTATGAACTACAGTATGGATCATTTGGTATATCATTCAACGCTTTTGCAGTTTAAGGTCAACCCGGCAATCATTATAGATGCCGAGGTAGGCACCGAGGTTAAGGCGGCAGCGACCGGAGTGATTACAGACATTTATGTTGATCCGGTGACGGGGCTTACCGTTGCGATGGATATAGGGGATGGATATTCCCTGGTTTATGGGCAGCTGGCAAATGTTAACCATAAGATTGGTGACAGGCTGTCGGAGGGAGACATTATAGGGACAATTAATGAGCCAACAAAGTATTATACCGTGGAAGGAAGCAATCTGTATTTTATGATGCTGGATGGGGAAGAAACGGTAAATCCCATGCTGTATCTGCGGTGATGAATTCAAAGAGACATAAAAGAGAAAGAACATGCAGAATTATCATACATGTTCTTTCTCTTTTGATATTGAGGCTTGTCAGAAGACCTTTCAAGCTTATATATAAATATCCCCAAAACTTGAAAGCATATTTAATAAGTTCTTTCTATTGATAGGGTAACTGTCTCGCCAACACCGTTTCTTATTACGTAGGCCGTTGTGGTAAAGCGGTATTGTGTTCCCTCATATGCCATAGCGGTACCATAGAATATAAGCAAATCACCGGGTGCATATCGATGCCATGTGTTTACAATAATCCAACCGCTGGGGGTTTTATATTCCAGCCTAAAGTCTGCATTAATGTTTGTTGTGCCGGGCATTGCAATAATTTTACTGTATAAGAATGCTGTTCCGCCTTCGAATGATATGCTTTGTGAAATGCAGTCAATAATTTTCCACTGCGGAACAATTAAAAAATCAGTGCCAAATTCCGAATCGGTAATTGTGGAAGCCTGGGCATATGCAGGTGAGATTAGCAATGTCATTAACATAAATGATAGTATAATGGCTACTGCCTTTTTATTTTTCATAAGTACCACTCCCCTCAAAAAGCTTTGGTCTGTTAACTTAATAATAAAAATGAGACCTGAAACGCCTCTGGTATAATGGAATCGTCAAACACACATTACCTCCCAGAAAGGAGCGGTCAAGTCTCATGACTATTATACCATCAAACGTAGTATGTCCAAGGTGTTTTTCGAAAGATCTTTACCGTTTTGGTAAGGACAAGGAAGGATTTCAAAAATATCAGTGTAAACGATGTAAACGCCAGTTTGCTCCTGATAATCCACCTTCCA
>JAAYHD010000046.1 GCA_012735495.1 Clostridiales bacterium
CAATGGCGAGCAATCCCGTGGTTATCAGGGACACCTTCCAGAAATATGTCAGCCAGGGCCTTGATATCCTTCATATCAGCTTTTCATCCGCTTTAAGCGGCGGCTGCAGCAATGTAATGGCAGGCGCCAGGGATATCTGTGAGGAGAATCCCGGAGCCAAGATTATAGTTGTGGATACGCTAAACGCATCCATCGGTGAGGGCATGTTCGCAATGAAGGCTGTTCAATTAAAAGAAGAAGGGAAAACCATAGACGAGGTAGCTTCCTGGCTTGAAGAGCACAAGATGGAATACTGCGTCAGGTTCACCGTGGACGACCTCTTCCACCTGCAAAGGGGCGGCAGAATATCAAAGGCTTCGGCGGTCATAGGCTCATTGATGAGTGTAAAGCCAATCCTTCGTGTCGATGAAGAAGGCAGGCTTGTTCCGTACACCACCGTAAGAGGAAGAAAGAAATCCCTGTCCTTTTTGGTCAACGAGATGCTTGAATGCATAGGCAAATACAAGGATGAACCCGATATAATCGGTATTGCCCATGGCGACTGCCCGGAAGATGCCGAATACCTGGCCAATCTTGTTAAGGAAGCCCTTCCCCACAAACAAACAGTAATAACCTACATAAGCCCAAGCATCGGTTCCCATTCCGGTCCCGGAGCGGTTGGTTTTTGCTTCAGGGGAGAGAAAAGGTAAAGGAAAAATATCACATTATAATTCACTTGCATTTTATCCAGGTTTATATTAGAATTGTCGATAGCAAATCAATTTGATTTGCTATTGTTTTGCATGCTTCCCTAGCTCAGTCGGTAGAGCAACGCACTCGTAATGCGTAGGTCGTGGGTTCGAGTCCCATGGGGAGCTTGAAAAAGGCCTTACAACTTGTATGTTGTAAGGCTTTTTTATATCTAATATCCGTTACCACTTTCCATATCATTAAGTATTTTTACTGCAGAGCTTGACCCAAGCCTTGCGCATCCTTCCGAAATATAGGCTTCCATATCGGCCACGGTTCGTATGCCGCCTGCCGCCTTTATCTTCACATCAGGGCCTATATGCTTCTTCATAAGCTTTATGTCCTCCAGTGTTGCCCCTCCGGTACCAAAACCGGTCGATGTCTTTATGAAGTCCGCTTTGGCTTCCGTTACTATGCTGCACATGGCTATCTTCTCTTCCACTGAAAGATAGCAGGTTTCAATGATTACCTTTAGGATTTTGTCACCTATGCATTCCTTGATCTGCCGAATCTCATCGGTGACCTTTTCGTAGTCTCCGTTCTTTACATCCGCGATATTTATAACCATATCTATCTCATCCGCCCCGTCACGGACTGCGGCCCGTGCTTCTTCCAGTTTCGCGCTTGTTACGCTGTACCCCAGGGGAAACCCTACAACGGTGCAGATCCTAAGCTGATCTCCAAAGGTTTTCCTGACACGCGAGACATAACAAGGCGGGATACACACCGACGCCGTTTTGTTCTCTATGGCTTCCTTACAAATTCTTTGAATATCCTCCCAGCTTGCATATGCGTATAGAATCGTGTGGTCTACCTTTGATAATATTTCCTGCCTGTCCATCACCCAAACTCCTTTCTTGATACTGCCGGCTAATATATGAGTATATACCTGAACGGCTTTCACCGGATAAATATGCTGTCACCATAATATCATTATCAGCAGCATCATTCAATAAGACAAAATAAAATAACATACTACATTGACCGACAAGGCTTTTTTGTGCATAATAAGCTTATAAAGCTTAATTCATTGGAATAGGGGCTGTAAATTGAGTATCGTAAAACAGTTGTGGCATAAATACGGTTTGGCTATAACGCTTTGCGTAATCACTATGGCAGTTTTAAATATTATTTTTGGGACCGTTTGCATTTCATCGCTTATTGTCGGCATACCATGTCCCGGCTGCGGAATAACCAGGGCTGCCAAGTATTTGCTTACGGGGCAGCTTCGAAAATCATTTGAGATGCACCCCCTATTGATACTGGTTATAATTGGCGTTATCTTATATTTTGTTTTGATAAAATTCTCACAAAAGGCTAGATTGATAATCAACACATATGCTATAATATGTTTAATAATTTTTATAATCTTCTATATTTACAGGATGTATAAGTATTTTCCAAATGTTGAACCATTGGTATACAGGGAGAATAATTTAGCTGCCTATTTAAAGGGTGTTATTAACCGGTTAAAATATCAAAGTATGCAATAGGATGGGGTCCTGTTGTACAATGCGTATAATAGGGAGGGAAACCTCCTTGATATAATTATAAATACTTATATTAAATGGAGGATAGAAGTATGGATAACAACAATAACAATTACTACCAGAATTCTGACCAGCAACCGCAATACAACAATCAGCAGCAGCAACAACAGTATTACAATCAGCAACAGCAGTACAACAATCAACAGCAATCCTATTATCAACCCCAGCAGCAGAATTATTACCAGCCCAACCAGGTACCGTTGGAGGAACCTGTTTCTTTGGGTGACTGGATTCTCACACTGATTATTATGGCTATTCCATGTGTTAACCTTATTATGATGTTTGTATGGGGCTTCGGTTCCGGCGTAAAAACAAGCAAAAAGAACTACTGCCGTGCAATGCTGGTCTTCCTGCTTATTGCTGTTGTATTCTACCTGTTGATTATCGCTTTGCTTGGATCTTCCGTATTCGGCTTCTTAAGAGCATTTTCATAAACCATACAAGCCTATCAACAGCAAACAGACATCCTGCCCTAACATGAGCGGATGTCTGTTTTTGATTTATTTTCATTATTCGATATTGGAAAAATCACATACAAACTCTGTAAATACAGCCGGCTCCGTGCAATCCTTGCCGTCGCCCTGAGCATATAATCCGATCATCACTCCGGTAAACCCTTCCGCGACCTCGGTTGACAGATACTTGGTCTGATTGGTGCCAAATTCAATTTGCTTGCCGTTATGCTCGGCTTCAAATACATAGACAAAAGGCGTAAACCGAATGGTCAGCTTTGCTTCAGCCGCTTCTTTCGCATCTATAGGGATGCTTTTCTGTACATAGGTTATATCTCCTATGCTTATCCGCTTTTCTATAAAGGCTCCCTCATCCGTCTTTCTAATATAGAAATCGTAATGATGAAGGTTATCCATATAAAGCGTTATACCGCCCTCCTGCTCCTTAACGGAAACCTTACATGAAACCTTTCCTTGCATCTCACACTGGCGGATGCAGATAAAAGTCGGGGATCCATAGTCATCGCTGAGCTTCTTTGCTGTTCCCAAAAGCTCGACGGATTTCCCGGTAAAATTGTACTTGCTTGTTTCAGGCGCGCGCA
>JAAYHD010000047.1 GCA_012735495.1 Clostridiales bacterium
AAGCTGATATCCAAGGACAATCTGAACGAATCCAGCATCCTGGAGCAGCTGACTTTCCAGATCAAGGATATGATTGATGAACCGGATACAATACCAAGAAGACTCAAGAATTTCAGGGATAACATATCCAACCTTTCCACATGGCTGCTGTCAGTCCGTGAGAAGCCTTTGGACCTGGACTATATAGTAGTCGCATCCAAGGACGCGAAGCTTCCTAAAGCTACAATGAATTTTTTTGAAAGGATAGCTTTCCATATAATAAGCTTCATAACTTCATTCTTCGTGGATTATGACACACTTGGAAACGTCTATGATACGGATAAGACCATAACCGTCTGGGCAATGATGAACAGGGACCAGGCAAATACCCTTAAGGCTTTGATTGATGAGGAGTTTACGCCCCGGACCGGCATAGGCGTTAATCTAAGCCTGATTAACAATGAAAATATAATGCTGTTCTCGGCGGCATCGAATACGGGACCGGATGTGGCGCTGAACATTTCAAGATATATACCCATGGACTATGGCATAAGGAATGCCTTGGTGGATCTTAGCAAGCTGGAAGGCTTTGAAGAGGTGCGCAGGCTGTTTGTGGAATCCGCGTTCGTGCCTTATTCCTACGGGGACAAGGTATTCGGACTGCCTACCACGGCCACATTCCCGATGCTTTTTGTCCGCACGGATATAATGTCAAACCTGGGACTGGATATTCCGCAGACATGGGATGAACTGTACAAGGTTATAGGAATCCTGCAGGAAAACAACCTGCAGTATGCTCCCGGCGGCCCTTACGACACCCTGATCCTTCAAAGCGGCAGCCAGTATTACAACGATGACCTTACAAAGGTAATGCTGGATTCCCCGGAAGGAATTGAAGCATTCAAGATGTGGACCAACCTATATACCCAATACGGAATAGATGTTTATTATGATTTCTTCAACAGATTCCGTACCGGTGAGATGCCCATCGGGCTTGCCGATTATACCTTCTATAACCAACTGATGGTTGCGGCCCCCCAGATTAAGGGCTTATGGAAGATGTTCCTGGTACCGGGAACGGTGAGGGAGGACGGCACCATTGACAGGTCTGTTGCCGGAAACGGTACGGCATCCATTATATTCAACTCATCGGATAAGGTGGACGAAGCATGGGAGTTCCTTAAATGGTGGGTGAGTGTCGACATACAGGCCAAATACGGCAAGGAGATAGAAGCCGTACTTGGAACGGCGGCAAGATACAACACCGCGACCATTGAAGCGGTCAAATACCTGGATTGGCCCCAGGAAGACTACGAGATGCTTATGGAGCAGTGGTCGTATCTGGATGAAATCCCGTATATTCCGGGAAGCTACTTCGTCAGCAGGCATATAAACAACGCATTTAACGAGGTGGTTATAAAAGGAGCGCATCCGAGAGAGACCATTGAGAAGTATGTAATAGAAATTAACAAGGAAATTGAGAAGAAGCGTGAGGAGCTCTTAAGCAAATAAAAAGCAGAGAAGGGAATGAGTCGACCTGTGAATGCGATGAAAAAAACGTTATCTGATAGGTTTAACCTTAAGCCGGTTCTTAAGGAAATGAAACGTAAGAGGGTGTGCTATGCACTTATCGCTCCTTATGTCATATTGTTTTTCATATTTACCGTGCTGCCTGTAATCGTGTCAATCGTGCTGAGCTTTACGGAATACAACATTATTGAAAAACCGACCTTTATCGGCTGGTCGAATTACATACAGCTCCTGCTGGATGACAGCGTATTCCTGATAGCGGTTAAGAATACATTCATATTCGCACTTATTACAGGCCCGATAAGCTATTTTGCGTGCCTGATATTCGCATGGCTCATTAATGAGTTGAGACCGAAGCTCAGGGCATGGGTAACCCTGATCTTTTATGCGCCGTCAATATCGGGAAACGTGTTCCTGATTTGGAAGTACATCTTTGGCGGTGACGCATACGGGTTGCTGAACTCATTTCTGATGGACTGGGGATTCATAAACGAACCCATCCTGTGGTTGCAGGATGCGAACATAAATCTGAAGGTCATAATGGTTGTACAGCTGTGGCTGAGCCTGGGAACCAGCTTCCTGGCATTCATGGGAGGTCTCCAGGGTGTTGACCGTACCCTGTATGAAGCCGGAGCAATGGACGGAATCCGCAACCGGTGGCAGGAGCTTTATTACATAACCCTGCCCAGCATGAAGCCCCAGCTTATATTCGGTGCGGTTATGCAGGTAACGGCATCCTTTGCCGTCAGTGACATATGCCAGCAGCTTGCAGGATTTCCTAGCCCGTTATATTCTGCTCACACCATCGGTCTGCACATGATGGACTACGGAACAATCAGGTATGAGATGGGATATGCGTCAACCGTAGCCGTGATTCTGTTCCTGATAACCACGGTTACAAACAGCGTAATAAGAAAAGCGGTTAAACCTGAATGAAGCGGTAAGGAGAGTAGATATGAGTAAAGCTATGATTAGAACGGGGAGACTGCCCTTCAGCAAAAAAGGGATGCGGGAAGATGTAGGAAGAAGAAGCTACAGATCTGCATGGGGAAATGCCATTATAGTCATATTTATGGGCATTATCGCAATTTTCATGGCTCTTCCGCTGATATACACAATAACGACCGCATTTAAGCCAATAAACGAGTTGTTCTTGTATCCTCCCAAGTTTTTTGTAAAGAACCCGACATTGAAAAACATGAAGGACCTGTTTGCCACCATGAGCAGCTCCTACATACCGTACAGCAGGTACCTGTTTAACTCGATAATGGTCAGCGTATTGGGTACTGCCGGGCATGTTTTCATAGTGGCCATGGCGGCCTATGCGTTTGCGAAGCATTCATTCCCCGGGGGAAAATTCATATTCAACATGATTGTGTTTTCCCTCATGTTTTCCGGGTATGTAACGGGAGTACCGAGATTTATCATAATGTCAAAGATGAAAATACTCGATACATATTTGGCGCTGGTTTTGCCTATGATGGCAAGCAGCCTGGGTTTGTACCTGCTCAAGCAGTTCATGGAGCAGATGATTATTGACGAGACCCTGGAATCTGCGCGGATTGACGGGGCCAGCGAGTTCAGGATTGTATGGAATGTTGTTATGCCTTGTGTCAAGCCGGGATGGCTGACATTGATCCTGCTGTCATTTAAGGATTCATGGGGAGATATCGGTTCACCCTCCCTGTATATCCAGACGGAAAGCTTAAAGACATTGCCGCAGGCAATGTCCTACATACAGCAGGGAACAATCGCAAGGATGGGAGCGGGTGCGGCAAACTCGCTGCTGATCATGCTTCCGCCAATTATTATCTTCATCATTACCCAGAGTAATGTTATAGAGACAATGAAATCTTCCGGTATGAAGGGATAACCATATATGCACCGGGTTGTCGGTTATTAAGTTGTAAAGGGAGGAAGAAGCTTGATAAGGATTAATAGAAAAAAAAGTATACCGGTTATAGTATGTTTGCTGATTTTGCTTTTATCGCTTCCCCGTACCGCGTATGCAGCCGAACCTTATAAAAGCTATACATATACGGCACGTATGCAGGGAGTACCGTCGTTAAACGGGTTCATACCTGAAGATGTATATGTGGGAGCTGATCTTGGCACAACCGCGCTGAATGCCCCGAAGGATCTGGATTTTGATCCGGAGGGCAACCTATATATCGTTGATACGGGCAACAGCAGGATACTCAAGCTGAATGAGAACCTGGAGCTTATTGCCGTTATAGACAGCTTCAATAACGGAGGTCAGAAGGATACGTTTAATCAGCCTGAAGGAATGTTTATTACAAAGGAAGGGAACATTTACGTGGCCGATACCCAAAACGGCAGAATCCTAAAATTTGATTCAGAATTCAACCTGGTCAGGGTTTTGGATAAACCGGATTACCGCGGACTCTCGACGACCGAGGATTACAAGCCGCAGAAGGTTGCGGTGGATGATTCGGAGCGTATATTCGTTGTGGCATTCGGTGCCATAGAAGGCCTGATTCAGATAGGCCAGGACGGGGAATTCATCCGCTTCTTCGGCAGCAACGTGGTAAAACCGAATTTCTTCGAGCTGGCGCTCCGTAAGATACTTACCAAAGAGCAGCGGGAAAAGAGAATGATCTTCCTGCCTACCGAATACTCGAATGTCATTGTGGATAATGCGGGGTTCTTAATGACTACAACCCTGAATGTCATGGATGATGCCATAAAGCGCTTAAATTCCAAGGGCGACAACATAATGCGCCATGACGGAAGGACCGGTAACTCGTACGGCGAGGTCACGACCGAATGGACCGAGACAAAGCCCCAGTTCGTAGATTTGGCTGTTGATAAGGATGACAATGTACTGGGCCTTGACAGAACCAGCTGCAGGGTTTATGTATACAACAGCTTCGGCGACCTGTTGTTCCAGTTTGGCGGCAGGGGGTTGGGCAAGGGATTGTTCCAAAGCCCGTCCGCATTGGAAATCAAGGACAACAAGGTTTATGTTCTGGACGACCGAAACAACGACCTAACGGTATTTAAGGCAAGCGAATTTGGAGAAAAGGTGCTGTTGGCAAACAGATTATATATAGACGGAAGCTACGAGGAGTCCCTTGAGCCATGGCAGGATGTAATAAAGATGAACTCAAACTATGACCTGGCTTACAAGGGAATAGGCAAGGCGCTGTTTAAGATGGGCAGATATAAGGAAGCCATGAAAAACTTCAAGCTTGCCTATGCGTACCGGGATTACTCCAAAGCCATGGGCGAATACAGGACACAGATAATGAGAGAGCATTTCCCGCTGATTGTTGCTGTTATTGTACTGGTGATAATAGCCGTAAGGGTTTTGTTCTGGTGGCTTCACAAGAAGGGCATTTATATAAAGGAAATTATTGAGGGCTATAACTTCAGAAGAAAGGGGGAATCAAAGTGAAGGATACGTTAAGGACAATGTTATATTCACTTCATGTTATATTCCACCCTTTCGAATGCTTCTGGGAAGTCAAGCACCGCAGGAAGAATACGTTTGCGGCAGCCAATCTGCTTCTGGTGTTGTATTGCCTGCTGATTACAATAAGCAACCAAACATCGGGATTTTTGTTTAACTACGTTAATCCTGAGGAACGGAACGTTTTAATGGATGTTGTGTCCATAGTGCTTCCGCTCATAATGTGGTCGGTGCTTAACTGGGCACTCAGCACCCTGTTGGACGGCAAGGGCACAATGAAGGAAATATGGATAGCAACCATATACGGCATGACTCCGATGATTATATCCGTTATTCCCGGAATAATCATAAGCCGTTTTCTTACACTGGATGAAAGCATGTTTTACTCGGTATTCATGAACGGCATGTTTTACTGGAGCCTGATACTGATCCTGCTGGGAAATATGGTAATACACGAGTATACATTAAAGAAAACAATCCTGATAGCTTTGTTTACACTGATAGGATTTGTCGCGGTTGTATTGATATTCATCATATTCTTAAGCACGTTCCAGCAACTGATAATATTCATCAATACAATTTATGCAGAGTTCAAGTATCGGTTGTGATGCGGCCTGAAAGGAGAAGACCAAATGGCAGATAAATGCAAGGGTAAAATAATAATATTCATAATGTGTATCCTGGCTGTCGTTTCGGTATTTCTGCGCAAGGATACCGTTAGAGCAGCCGATAAGGACGGGTACGAGCTGATAGCCTCGAATGTCAGGTTCAATATGTATTTTAATAAGGAAACCGCCAACATTAAGTTCTTTGACAGGATGTCAAATACCGAGTGGACTACATTCCCTGAGGATTGGGCGTCGGATTCGATGTCAAAGGGTTCGGTTCGTGAAAACATTGCATCCCACCTGATGCTTGAGGTATACGGCAAGAGTGACAACCTGGTTGTCGTAAATTCCTATACCCAGGGTGTCAAAAAGAAGCAATTCTCATATAAAGCCCTGGATGACGGCATTTCAATAACCTACAACCTGAAGAACGTGGGCATCAACATAACCATTGAGTTCCATCTTACTAATGAGGGCTTTAGGGTTGTAATACCCGTGTCCATGATAGAAGAAACCAAGGACAGCATCATATCAAATATTAGTATTCTTCCGTTCTTCTTTACCGGTACGAAGGGTGAGGACGGATACCTGCTGGTTCCCGACGGAAGCGGAATGCTGGTTAGATTCACCGATAATTACGGCCTTTACAGGCATGTAACCAAGCCCGTTTACGGAAGGTACTACGGTACGAGCATCCCGGCAAGCCGGCTGGTGGAAGAAAACTATATGCTTCCGGTTTATGGCGTGAAGAATAAAGATAAGGGCGCATTTGCGATAATTGAACATCCCGATGCCAGGGCGTCGATCACGACCGGTGTCGCGGGATTCATGTACAACAGGTTCCGCAATTACTGCACGATTTCATACAGGGAAAGAAATGAAATAGCCATTAAGAACAATGTAGGGCTGGAAACGACCTATCCCAGGTGGTCGGAGGCTGTAAGCAAGGATATTGCGGTATCGTACTATCTGCTGCCTAAGGACAGGTCCGACTACTCCGATATGGCAAGAATCTACCAGGATTACCTTGTTGAAAACAAGGGTTTGAAGAAGAGTGTCACCAAGCAGGCTGCGCTGGATTTGACACTAATTGGTTCCGTAAAAATGAGAAAATCGTTCCTGGGATTTCCCGTAACCATGAACGTGCCCCTTACAACTTTCAAGCAGGCCCAGACAATTATCACATCCCTGCAGAATCGTGGTGTTGAAAACATCAACATAAGGTATGTCGGTTACAACAAGAACGGATACCTCGACCAGTGGACCGAGAATATAAAGCCTGCGGGGAAGCTGGGCGGAAAGAGCGGACTTAAGAAGCTCATCAACTTCTGCAAGAATAACAGCGTCAACCTGTTCCTTTCGGGAGAGCTTATCCAGGTATATAATTCCGGCAACGGATTCAAGATAAACAAGTATGCGGTAAGAACGATAAGCAATGCGGTGCTGCAGGTATTCAACTACAGCACCATAACCGGCAACCTGCTTAAGGGCGAAGGAACCCGGTACCTGACCTCTCCGGCATACTACATAAAGGTTTTCAAGAACTTCATAGCCGATTTGCTGAAGCTGTCGGCAGACAGTATCGCGTTTGAGGATGTGGGGTCTACCATATATTCCGATTACAACAAGAACAACAGCATAATGAGGGATGAAGCGAAGGACTACATCCAGCAGGCGCTGGATATTCCAGGCAGTATAAAAAATGTCATGTTTACCAGCGGAAATGATTATGTACTGGGTACGGCCACGCATTTGGTCAATATTCCGCTTTATGGCAGCAACAGCCAGATAACCTCCGAGTATGTTCCGTTCTACCAGATGGTAATACACGGATATGTCAATTATTCCGGAAAGGCAATGAACTATAGCAGCAACCGAAGGTATGACCTGCTCAAGTCGATAGAATACGGCGCAAACATCCATTACATCGGTATTTATGAGGAATCATCCACGCTTAAGAATTCAAAGATCAATTATATACTGAGTGCATGCTATAAGGATTGGATAGATGAGGCATCCGATATGTACAGGAAGATATCCATTGCTTATGACAGCATTTATAACAAGCGGATGGTTGATCATTACAAGCTGGCTGACAATGTATATGTTACAAAATACGAAGGAGGCATCAGTACGATTGTAAATTACAATGATTACAATTATGTAATTGATGACAAGATTACTGTTAATGCCATGGACTTTATGATAGTGGAGGGGGGTAAATTTTGAAAAAGAGAAGAAGCTTTTCATTGAGCAGAAAAAGAGCGCTGTGGGGAAGGCTGTTCGTCTATCCGTGGGTAATAGGGTTCTTACTGTTCCTGATGATACCCTTCGTCCAGACCTTCAGGTATTCGTTCAACGATGTTACCCCGGCCAATATGGAGCTGCATTATATCGGATTGGCCAACTTCAAGAAAGCCTTGACACAGGATGCGGAATTTATTCCGACATTTATTGATACGATGCGTACCACCGCGGTGGAAGTCCCCCTTATTATCATATTCAGCCTGTTCATGGCCGTGCTGCTTAACCAGCCGTTTAAGGGAAGAACATTGGTAAGGTGCATATTCTTCATGCCGGTTATTATTACATCCGGCGCACTGCTGGCTTTAATAGGCGCGGACATAGCCACCAATATGAGCGGAGGTTCCACGGGAGGAGCCTCGGGCGGTATGCCCATGCTGCAGGCAATCAATTTCCAGCAGACCTTCAGCAGCCTGCGAATGGGCCAGGGATTGTCGGACCTGCTGGCGCTGATTATTGACAAAGTATATGTAATTATATGGAAATCAGGAGTGCAGATAGTAATATTCCTTGCGGGACTACAGTCCATATCGAAATCCTTATATGAATGCGCAAGCGTTGAAGGGGCTACGGCATGGGAGTCGTTCTGGAAAATTACATTCCCGATGATTTCACCGATTATGCTGGTTAATATCGTTTATACGCTGATTGACTCATTCACGGACAGCAGCAATAAAACACTGGAATATATTTACACCGTAATATACAAGAATGTTGACTATGGCTTCAGCGCGGCAATGTCGTTCATATACTTTACTGTTATCCTGGCCATAGCGGGCATAATAACATTCTTCATGTCTAAGATCGTATTCTATATGAACGACTAAAGGAGGTGGAATGATGCCGGCAATTTTGGGATTAAGAAAGAAACCTAAATTAATGAAGCCAAAGATGAGGTTTAACAAGATAAGCATTAAGGTCAGGCTGCACAGGGGCTATTACAAGCTGTTAAGGACCATATTGTTCATAGGCCTGATATTCATACTCCTGTATCCTGTCATATACATATTTACCACCAGTATTAAGAGCGAAGCCGACATGTTTGACCCCACAACCATATGGGTTCCTAAAGAGCCTACCATCCAGACCTACAAGGATGCATACAATGCGATGGGGTACTGGGAAGGCTTCAGAAACAGCCTGGTGATTGCGGGCTTGCCCATGCTGCTGCAGGTCATAAGCTGCTCATTTATCGGATACGGGTTTGCCAGGCTGAAATTCAAGGAAAGCAAGCTCATATTTTCATTGGTCCTGCTGACATTGATTATACCGCAGCAGGTAATTGTAATCCCGCAGATTATGATGTACAAGGAATTTGATATATTTGGCCTGCTTAAGCTGCTGGGAATAAAACGGATGAACTTTACGGACACATACTTCCCGTTTATTTTTCCTGCAATCTTCGGAAGCGGATTAAGAAGCGGACTGTTTATCTACCTGTTCAGGCAGTTCTACAGGGGCATGCCGAAGGAACTGGAGGATGCGGCTTATGTGGACGGCTGCACACCTGTGGGAGCATATCTTAAGATCATGTTCCCGAATGCCGTGCCCGTAATAGTTTCAGTGGCCCTGTTTTCGTTCGTATGGCACTGGAACGATACGTTCGGTCCGACAATGTTCCTCACGAACATGAAGAAATACCCGTTATCCTTAAAGATGGTGAACATTGTTGGTATGATTACGCAGAGCTCGCAGATTTCCGACCTGACATATATCATACCCACCAAGTACGCGGGCATTGCCCTGGCGATATTCCCTCTGATCATACTGTATGCTTTGGGACAGAAGTTTTTTGTAGAGAACCTGGACAGAAGCGGTATTGTCGGATAGTTTGCAAGCGGTTTGAAAATAGGGTACTGCAGTGCAAAAAGAAAATCCTGTGCAATGCAGTAACTATTCAAATATAACAATCAATAAAAATATAAAGGGAGGATGATTAGATGAAGAAATTCCTTGCGTTATTACTGACGATAGTAATGCTGATCGGTGCCTTATCCGCCTGCGGCAGCAAAGAAAGCTCAAATGGCAGCGGAGGCAAAGACACCGGCAAAGTTACAGACAATGGCGGAAGCGGCACTAACGAAGGCGGTGATTCGGCGGGCACCGAGGTACCCGGTGATAGTGAATTCGCGGTAAGGGCTGACTATGAAGTTTACAGGGATAAGTTCAAAGGCCAGACATTGACAGTCTGGACTTGGTGGGACATGAGCGAAAGCGAGAAAGAAGCCTGGGCTTCATTCGAAGAACTGACAGGCGCAAAAATGGATTGGGTAGTTGTTGCCTGGGATGGTTACCAGGAGAAGCTGGTATCCAGCGTATCTGCAGGAACCGGTCCGGACATCGTATTCTTCGGTCCCGAGGCGATTCCTAATTATGTCAACAAGAAGATCATACTTCCTGTTTCAGATTATGTTGATTTCAGCAGACCTGCTTTTACAACTTATTCTCCACAGGTTGAAAAGATCCAGGAGTATTTCACTGTTGACGGCAAGATTTATGCAATAGTTGATTCCGGTCCCAGGTCTCACAAGCTGTATTACAGAAAGGACCTGATTGAAAACGCCGGATTGGAAGATCCGTACGAGCTGTTCATGAACGGCGAATGGACATGGGATAAGTGGTTCGAGCTCATGGAAGATGTAACACAGGATTTGGACGGAGACGGACAAATAGACGTTTGGGGATTCGATGCGTGGATGGATGTTACACAGTTCGTATATACCAACGGAAGCGACTTTGTTGTCGACGGCAAGTTCAATGTAACCGCACCCGAGTTTATTGAAGCCCTTGAATACTATAAGAGACTGAAACAGTCCGATTATGTGTGGAAGCCTTGGGAAGAAGGAAAGGATCCTCAGAGCAATTTAATCTCCGGTTCAACCGCATTTAACTATTGGGGATACTGGGAGATTGACAACCTGAGAGAGAATATCGGTGACAATCTCGGATTTGTACCGTTCCCGAAGGGACCATCAGCCACGGCAGAAATGGCGGACTACTATGACTCAACGGTATGCGGCCTTGCAGGCAGTTCCAAGAATCCCGAGCTTGCCGGTGTATGGCTTGAATATGTAAGGGTTCCCGAGTCCATTGAAGCATGGGAGGAACAGCAGGAAGAGCAGAGACAGCTTGATATAGAAAAATACGGTTCGGAAGAGCTTGTTGAGCTGGCATACTATATGGGTCAGAATGCCGTAATTGACGCATCGCCTTCATATCCTGGCTTAAAGAATGTTATTGACAGCATTATAAATGAGAAAGAAAAATCAGTAACACAGGCTGCTAATGAATATCTGGCTGCTGGCCAGGCAATTGTTGATGAGGTTATAAGCGGCAAGAAATAAGCTTTTGCAACAAATGTTTTTATAATAAATTTGATAAGAGTGAAATGTATGCTGTACATTTCACTCTTGTCATAATGAGAGTTTTTCAGCATTTCACATGGAGGATATTATGCGATTTAAAAAATGTTTTATATTATTGGCCACATTGGTCCTGGTCATGCTTCTTGCGGCAGGTTGTTCAGGCGAGAAAGAGGCTAAGGAAGGCGGCAGGGAAGAAAATGAGCCTGTAACCGAAGAGTCCGGTACCAGAGACAGCAAAACCGATGGTGACGAAGAGGGCGGCCCAAGCGGCCGGGAGACCGGTGATACAAACAATCCGGACGGCGAAGCGGGCGATGGTACCGGACGGCCTGCTCCGGTTGAAAACCATTATTGGCCGGAACCTGGTACAATGAGGGATATGACATCGTATGAGGTCGTACTGGATATGGGCCTTGGCTGGAACCTGGGCAATACCTTCGATGCCTGCGGCGACTGGATCTCCGGTGGAGTAAGCGCCCATGAAACCGCATGGGGAAGCCCGATAACCGCAAGATACATGTTTGAAAAGCTGAAGGAAATGGGCTTCCGCAGTGTCAGGATTCCGGTGGCCTGGTCAAACATGATGCAGGAGAACTATACCATATCCGTCCTTTGGATGGACCGCGTCGAAGAAGTGGTTAATTATGCCCTGGACAGCGGGCTGTATGTAGTTTTGAATATCCACTGGGACGGCGGCTGGATTCTTAACTTCTCAACCGAATATGACGAAACGATGAAGAAGTATACAAGGATATGGGAGCAGATTTGTGAGCGCTTCAGAAACTACCCCGACTACCTGATATTCGAATCCATGAACGAGGAAGGGCATTTCGACGATATCTGGAACCGCTACGCGTGGAACTACAAGGAAGAAGACAAAATCAGGGCATATGACATATTAAACAGCGTTAACCAGAAGTTTGTTGATATAGTCCGCGGTTCCGGCGGAAACAACGAATTTCGTCATTTGCTGATTGCCGGATATGCAACGGATATTGACCTGACCATCGATCCGGCGTTTAAGATGCCCGAGGATCCGGCCGGCAGGCTGATGATATCGGTTCACTACTACACCCCGTCAACCTTCACAATACTTGAGGAGGATGCCGATTGGGGCAAGTCCGAATATACATGGGGAACCGATGAAGATGATTATCAGAGAATCAGGGACGACTTTGAGAAAATGAAGGTACATTTCATGGACAAGGGCTATCCGGTCATTATAGGGGAGTATGGCGCGACAAAGACAAACAAGGACCCGGACAGCGTAAGGAACTACATTACGGCGGTGGCAAGGACGGCGTACGAGATGGGAA
>JAAYHD010000048.1 GCA_012735495.1 Clostridiales bacterium
GAACATCTTATTGCAACATAAATAACTCAATTATTGAAAAAATATACAAAATGGGTAATAATTCCAGCATTTCATCAATAATTGAGTCCATATAAAAACATTAAATGGTGCTGTCATATGTCGGAATTCCATATGACAACACCATTTCTAATTACTTCACTTCTTCAAATTCTTCCTTGCCTACTCCACACAGGGGGCAAACCCAATCATCCGGCAGGTCTTCCCACTTTGTGCCGGGAGCTATGCCGTTATCAGGATCTCCCAAAGCCTCGTCATAAATATAGCCGCATGCCGTACATTCAAATTTCCTCATATTTATATACCTCCACATCCTAGATTTCATATTGCTACAATTATTGTATACCACATTTTACAAGAAATCTCAACTATTAAAAAAATGTGACATCTCCCTTAATTGTTTTATGCAGAAAATCCTATCGCCCTCAAATATACAGTTGGTCTTTCTAATATGATCAATAGCCTTGCCAATCCGCTTTTTTGCCTTATCTCCATATCCGGCCAGAAAAAGCTCTCGTGCATCATATAAAGCCAGTATCCGCAAGGAATGAACGTCTTTCTTTTTTGCGTGTTTATTAATTATTGCTTTTATGGTGGTGACATCAGAATTTTTATCGGAAGCAAAGAGCTTAATATAAGCACGTTCAAGCTCGACAATATATGATATTTCCCTGCATAAATTTCTTGTATCCCGAACCTTGTTCAAGGCATTTTCGGCTTTGGCATAATCTCCTGTATCGAGATAATGGTAATACTCAAGAACGGCCTGACAGGCTGTTATGTCATTTTCAGCCTTGTCTGGGCAAAGGCATATAATATCATCCCCTATTTCTCCGTAGGATATTCCCGTTAATAAATATTTTGCCGCCATAAGCTGTGCGTTATGGCAAATCAGGTTATACCCGTCCGATTTTAACAGCCTGCGACAGGTTCCGTCATTGCACAGCCTTTTATTGCTTTCAACGCCGTTTATTACAAAAAAGCTTATGCCGATAGCCGAAAAGCACCAGGTATACAGCCAAAGCACCTGTGGCATATCAGCCATAATTACTACGGCAAGTCCTGCCATGCCGGAAAATAAGTTGGCCAGGCATCCGCCCATGGTATACATAAGGGCTTTATTGTCAATGGAAACCGGGCTCATTATGCATCTAAAGCCCGTATCCCCGACTATCATCAGCTTAAGCTTTTTGCTCTCCCTTTTTACAACCAGGCCATATATTTGAAGATATAAAAACTCCCAACCGGTAAGAAGCCCTCCCAGGAGATGCCCCGCCTCATGCAGCACCAGCTGCACGATAAGCCCGGACACCAAGGCGGGTAAAAAGTGTACAATTGTTTTTCCCAACGCTTATCCTCCACAAGTATACTAATTCAGCTTCGGTGCCCTTGCGCCGTGCCTGATGCACTCACAGCAGTAAGCGCCGTATCTTGCACATTCTTCAATACTGTCGAACGTCTCATCAAGAATCATTTCGTTTCCATGTAACCTGTCACAGTCCTGCATATGGACCAGATAATACCAGCTTTTTTGCTCCAGGAAATATTTTGTTCTTCTGCCCGTGCCTGCGCCGGCTGAAGCGATCCTGTTATATGTAAAATATGCGCCAGGCCCGTACGGATATCCCTGGAATACGACGACAATAGCCAAATCACCTAAATTCTTTGCCCATTCTTCCTGATTATTGTCCGGAAATGAAAAGCTGTAGGTTATACCGTGCCCGGCAGCGATAATATTATGCCTGCTTGTATAATAGCCCATGGCTTCTTCCAACTCACTGATAATTGCGTCTTTTCTTACAAGCCCGTACTTCTCATCGTCAAGCATTATGCAGTCCTTATGATTCACCCTGAAAGCGGCATATTCCGGATTAACCTGAAATTCCTTGTAATTTGCTTCAATGAGCGGTGCCGTGCCCAGCAGGTTATTCTTGTCATATACATAGACCATATCAGTCAGTGTGAAACGGTATATAAAATGCTCATCCTCATAAGCGTAGGGCAGCTTTTCGCTCCACGCCCTTTCGATATAAGTGCCGCCGTCGGACGCCCTGTATTCATCATAATAATAAACGTAATACCCGTCGGTGTCACATATAAGGATTACCGGAATATACCATTCCATATCAGCTTGTGCCGCATAATCGGATACAATCCCAAGGGAAGAATACAGGGAAGAAAAGAATACGGTTACCACCTCGTCCCTTTTTACCGCATTCTGGCCGTAACCCCCTGTTCCTGACATGCAGTTTGCCGCATCGGAAACAGCGGATGACAATGCTGATGCTATTCTCCTTTTTTCATTTTCTATTGCCTTGAGCTTACCCACGGAAACATCCGTTTTAATAACGGAAGCCATGAAGAATACTATGAATATTATTGCAAAATGATAAATTTTCATATGATTCCCGCTTATTCCCCTTCACCTGGTCATCACACGAATGGCCTTGACAATGTAAAACCTGCTTTCGGCGGCAGGATATATTTTTTCAAGAAGCCGGTATGCCATGGCGGATGATTTTCCGTCAACCGTTATACGGAACTCATCATTTACATTGAAATCGTATTTTCCCGCTTCATATAGCTCTTTAAGTATCTCACCGGTATGATTAACATGCTCATACTCCATTATGTTACCCGTAAAAACAGGGATTTTTGATATGCACCTTGGGCATCCCGGATTGGTTCCGTCAGGATACAGGCTGTATTCATATCCGCATATGCTGCATGTCATGGACGCGCATACTGTGGTAACCGGAATTGTAATGCAGACCCCTTTATAACCTATGGTCACATCCATGGCGCCGAGATAACCTGTATCAAGATTGTCAGCATAACCGTTTGTCACCAATTCCGTATGCCCGTCCATATATACTGCCAGCAGCGTTACATTATTTTCAGCCAGTGTGGTTCCGATTGTGATTATTATTGGAATCCCTGTGGGATAAATAACGCTTAAGCTCTCAATCCACGCCCTGCAGTAGGGGCATCCTGGATCGGCGCCATCCTCATTCATGTTGTAGGTGTGCCCCTTTTGGCAGGTATTGCTCCTTGGAATGACGGTTACAGTGATTACACAGGTCATGCTGTATTTTACACCGCCGATTGTATACTCATAAATCAGGATGACCGGTTCATTCGTTACCGCTGACGATGCTTGAAAATCCGTACCGCATACCACGGTTTTTTCAGACCCATCCATGAGCACCACTCTTGCCGTGGTTATTATGGGATCATTTATATATACGGTTTGATTGGCATGGGTGGGAGTTAGAATTACCGCCAACTGACCGCATATGGGGCTGACCTCATTGCCATTTTCATCATAATACCTACCTTCGATTTTCCCGCAGCTTAATGCATAACTGCCGCTTAGGCTGCATTTTAAGGTCTTTATTTCACCATGAACATTTCCCTGCTTGCTTGAGGATGAAGATACTGCTGCCCCGCACCCCGTGCATATTCCGTACCAATCAATAACCTCCCTGCTTACGTAGCCTTTCGTTCCCATATGCCCGCAAGAGTAACAGGTATAGCTTAAGGTATCACCGCTTATCGACCAATATACATTGGTATTCTTTTTGCAATTGTCACAGGTTGGGGGTGTCTGGAATACATATCTGTATCTCCAGTCACCCGACCATATGCCGCTACAGTAGGTCTTGGTATAGCAGCTGTCGGTATGTGTATGGGACTGGTATATCCCGTAGCATCCTCCCCCGGTAACACTGTTTCCCGTGTGAATGTGCCTGGTTCCGTAGTAACAGTCGTCTCCGTGTACATGGTTGGGGTCAGCCGGTGTATCAAGCGCATCCGCAAGAACGCTTTCGTTGGTATCCTTGTTCAGGTTTCCGTCATTGACCGGGTCATCCACATGAGGCCTGCTTGTGATAACCTCCCTGTAATGATAATCATTAGGTCCATCATAAGCCCTGTTTATGTCTTCAAGCACTTCTTCAAGGGTCTTGAACCTGTATTCCGGCTCATATACTTTATACCAGTGCTCAAGCGAAATACTTGGCAGGCTGTTTCCTATTCCCATCATATCAATATAATTCTCATAATCACTGACGGTTATGATTCCGCTAGCCTTTACACCGGCCAGGAAATCCTCTGTTATCTGAGTATGTATCGACTTCATGACCGTTTCAGTCCGAAGCCCGAAGTAAACTGTTGCGGAGATTAACATTACTGCCAAACAGATAAACAAGTCCGCCACACAATCCCATACCTTTCCCACTGTTAATAGACCACCCCGCCGCAGGTAAAGATTTTCTTTCTTCCCGGCATTGACGTACCGGAATATTTGCTCATAAATCGGCTTGTCGAAGGCTTGTCCTTCCTGACAACACCAAGCGAAACATAGTTGCCGGAACGAAAATGATATAAGCCGGAGGAACAGACTGATTCCAGTATTTCCGACGTGTAGGTTATATCATGATATATCATATAATCCGAATATCCCATGGCTTCAAAACTATCCATACCCTGCAGGGCATAAACATCCTCTCCCCTGACCGGGCTGATGTCCAGGATTTCCACGTCGTACCTGTCACCGGCCGTATTAAGAAAACTTATGAGTTCTTCATACATCCGCCTGTCCAGATACCCTCCGTCCCGTATGGTGTCCGAAAGCCTGCGCGCTCTCACTTCCACCAGGCAATCAATGTCCTGAACGTTTTGTTGGATAATGTACCGCAAGGGAAAAACCGTAATCAATAAAACAGCCAGAAAACCGGCTATAATTCTTCCGGAGAAATCCATGATTGACCCCCTGTATTATTTTTTTCTATGAATAGTCCATGATCTAATCCTGGTATTTGGCATTTATTTCTTTGCGCCTGAACACTTGTCAGACGTGTATAGCTAAAACCCAATGTAAGTGTACATAATCATAGTGATATGTCCTTCTTTACTAAACCGATACTCTTTCCTATAGTATCCGTCCTTTATGCACTCAAAATATAAATCATAATCATATCCATCAGCCGGTATAAGCATTCCATCCACCATTACGGGATACTGCCTGTATCCCATAATGGCGGCGCATACCTCTTCATCGGCAACCTTATATATGTCGCTGTTATTGTATTGCTGAACAATGGACCTGTCCCGGGTCCATCCGCGGATTACAGAGCCGGTAAGCCGCATCAATGCTTCCTGCCGGGACGAAAGGTACATCATTCCCAGGCATAACAGAACAACTCCAAGCAGAATCTCAATTACATGAATAACGGGATTTTTCACTTTTGTATAAATCTCACCCCGGTTATAACCTTATTCGCGTTTACAATTACCTCACTTCTGAATACAGCCGTAGGCTTTATGTAGTGTTCCTCATCGGAGAAGTTCCTGATATTATCAATAAACTCCCTGTTCACATACCTGTTGGTGACAGTCGAGCTTCCCGGCCGGGTAATGACTTCCACAAAGATTTGGGCCGTCTCTGTTATGCCGTAATCTCCCAAATGCTTTTTAATGAAGTTTACAACCTCCGCACCCCTTATTTCTTCCCCGTCATACATCCTTATATCATGCTCCGAGTATTCGGCCATAAAATCGAGCGTTTCGGCAATGATTGCATCAGCCGCCTGCCTTGTGGCCTTGGCAGAGTTTATGACATAATAGATAATCATGCCTGTCAGTATCACACCGACCACAGCCAGAAAAATCTGGGGTACAAGATCGGCATTCTTGTGTTTCATATGTATCACCTGTATCCTTTTATTTTGAAAACCAACCAATGGGCATTAATCAACCTGGGTAAAGATAACCCCGGTTATGACTTCATTATCATTTCTTGTTACTTCTCCAATAAACCTGCCTCTTGGGTTGATGTATTTCCCATCATTTTTAGCCGGTTCCGGAGAGGGATAAGAAATTGGTTCTGCATTTTCTCCCATTTGCAATGTCCTGTATGTAATGTTTACATCGAGTTTCCCGTCTGCAGCATCCTTAATCAATTCCATCAACATGCTGCCGGTTATTGTCCCTCCGTCATACACCAACATGTCAAACTCCGCCATGGAGTTTATCACATTGTTGATTTTCCGGGTTCCTTCATTCAGGTCGTTTCTCTTGTCCCTGAACACCCCGGTTGACCATGCAATTATTAATCCCACAAGAATTACCGCAACGACGCCCAGAAATATTTTAACGGTTATATCACTGTTCTTTGTTATCATAAAAACCTCCCTATCCTTTTGTTATTACCAATTTTATGTATTGTCATATTTCCCCGTTCTTATACCTCATTATCCGTAGTCATGAAAACCGTCCCCTACCATGCCATGTTCTCAATTTCCTCAATGAGCATGTTCAGTTCCCTTACCGACGAAACCAGGGCCGGAAGCAAACCGTAGGCAAACAGGAGCATGAACGGAAGGGCGGCAAGCACATATGCCCTGAACACTCTCCTTCGGATGGATTTCTCATTCATCAGCTTTCTCCTGGCCATATAGCCTTCCTGGTTAAGGTTTATTTCCGCAAATGCCTGGTGTACAGGCATGGCATCGCATCTTATAAGATTATCAACAATTCTCCTGAAGGGCTCATACGGTTCCCTCTCCCTTAACTCATTCAATGCCTCGATATCACCGGAAGAAAAATCATCGATACACATCCTGATTGACTGCCTGAAAATCAATGCAAAGGACTCCATCTCGGTTAAAATCTGTTTCACAGTTATGGTCTCGTTATACATAAGCATCCCGATGATAGCATTAAACTGGTTAACCTCATCCTCCATGGCATCCCTTGACACCGATGAACCGAAGCTTAACAGGACAAACGGAAGATAATATGCCGCAGCTCCAATGCACAGGCTTGCAAGCAGGTCCGGAAAACTAAAGTAAATACTCTCTGCGAAAGAGGCCATAAGCTTATAAGCCGCACCATCAGCAGAAGCCGCTTGGTTGTTGCTGCAAACATGAAGATATACGGATATTCCGGCAGACACAAGGAACATGGCAAGGGCCAATATATAACTCCGTAATATGAAATGCCTTGCCCGTAAGCTGATACCGCCGTCACGCAGCCTTCTCTGAAGGCATTCCACCCTTGAAGCATATTTGTCGCAATAATTATCCATGGCTCTTTTTATTATTCCGATACTGTCCATCTTATAAAGCCACCTGTGGCTCGATAAATGAAACGCCTTATATTCGGCGCTTTTTCGCATTATTACATAAATACCGAGTATCACGGCAATAAGCCCCAAATCCAGCAAAAACCCCCGGCTGCCATAATAGAATACCTCCATATCCTCCTTTAGGCTTATGGCAAACCGCTTTACAACATCAATGCAGAACACGGGAGCCGTCACACATAGAATAACACCCATGAATTCCATTTCCAGCCTTTGAAGCTTGTCCGTCTCGATGTTGATTTCCCGCTGAAGGTTCTCAAGGTTTTTAACAAAGAGCAGGCTTCCTTCATGCTCCTTGTCCCCTCTTTCCATCACCCAGACACACCGTCCGACAAACGCCCTCAGGTATTTATTAGGTATATTGTCATAATACTCCCTTAAGCTCTCTTCCTTGTCAGGTGACAACAGCAGCTCATATATCTGGTCAACAGCGGCTTTCATATCATTGCATAAATGTTCCCTTGCCCTGTACAGGGCATTGTCTATGCGGTAATCCATGTAATAGAAATGAATTACATCCTCAAACAGCCTTTCTGTTTCCATAAGCATTTTTATTTCAAACTTCTTGCACATACAGCCGACAATCTCGGAATTTATAATATATATGGCAGCACCTGCGGTAATCAGGTTGATAAGCCCTCTTTTTGCCGTATAAATTACAAGGAATGCCGCTGCGCTTAAAACCCATGAAGCCAGGCATGAAAACACGGATTTTACTGCTATTGTCCCGCTGTCACAAGGATGTATCAGCCGGAACCGGTACGATAATTTACTTATGTATCCTTTTGTTAGGGGAAATGAGTTTAGAAACGCATAAACTCTTCGGATTATCAGGTTGATTCTCATGTCACACTTCCACTGCCTTGTCTTTTGAAATGGAACCGGGAACAATGTTGAAATTAAGGAACTCCTGCCTCTTGTCCGGTGGCAGGTTGCCAAGTATTATTTTCGAGAGTCTTTCGCTGAACGGATTTATCATTCTGTACACGCCGTTTTCACATACTACAATGTTTCTGGTATAGTATGCCTTTCTGCGGACAAGCCGATTCAGACAGCGGGCAATATCCTCAAGATTTTCCTTTATACCTTTTGCATCATTAATATCTTTAATTTCCCTAATTCCCTTTGCTTCCTTAAAATTGGATACATAATCACCGTCATCATGCTCATAAGGTATTATCTCGGTTATCCTTTCAATATACCTGCCGCCGTCGTTATCCTTGACACAATGGACATCCAGATGTATCAACCCGGCAACCATGGATTCGGTACTACTTGCGCCCGAGCTGCCGCTTGCTCCAAGCGCATGCACAAAATAAGCAATCAGGTCATCGGATGTGGGCCAGTGTCCTGTTGTTATCACATGCCTGGTACCGGCCAGGAGCAGATCTATAAGATGTCTTGCCTGTTCAAGGCTTGCGGTCTCTCCAAAAAGGATTGTGTGCGCATCCGAGCTTTTCAGTATTTCGATAAGCTTCGGAAACGGCAGCCTGTCCCCGGGCCTTGTCCCTAAAATATTCTTATCCGGATATGTGTTGTTGAGAAACAACTCAAAATCCGCCTCAAGGGTTCTAACCGGCCGCCTTCTGTCAATCTCCCTTACCGCGGCCCTGGTATAGGTTGTCTTTCCGGAGTTTTGGTCTCCCGAAAAGAACAGGTTGACACATCCCTGTACGGCCCATCTTATTGCTTCAATGGGATAACCGCTTCCCGGGCCGACGATTAAATCTTCAAGATTGCAGGACATGGTCCCGGCATATTTTCTGACAAAGAACGCCCACTGTGACGCATTGTCCGGCCTGAAAACAGTCACCCTGCATTTGCCGTCCGCCAGGTGTGTCTTTACGGCGCCCTCGGATGACGTCAGGTGTCCCGTTCTGCCGTACTCGGCCAGGTTCTTGCATATCCGTCTTATAACAGTCTCCGATCCGAAAGAGAGGAATTTTAGATGAATCGGCTTACCCTCGTATATTACCCATACGCTGTCATAGGTACGGGCCCGGTCATGGCATCCGGATTGTATGTCGTCGTCCAAGTATAAGTAATTATTGCCCGTTATACCCGACACACCACCTGATATGCCGTCAATGGACGTGTCTTCCATAATCAGCAAATCCGCAACCGACAGCCCGTACGTTTCTTCATAAATCCTCTGTGCCAGGATGTTCAGCTTGTCATCAAAGGAAAGCGCCTGTGGCGACATGAGGTATGCTTTATGTATATCCTCATCGGTAACGGCATAGTAATACCCGTCGGTATCCCTGCAAAGCCTGTCAAGTCCGGTGTGACCGCATATTCCCTTAAACATGCCCATCTGCCTGTTCCTCTTCTGCAGGTACATCATTATCTCAAATTTATCCAAGGCGGAAAGCCGTTCCGGATGGTTAAAAGGGATTATCATGTCTATGGTATCCTCATCAATCTTCATGGCATTAAGCAGCGTGTACTTGACCCTGCTTAGTACAATGGTTTTTGAATTCATATCTCCTTGGGAACACATCCGTATGGCATTGCTTAACGACCTCTTCAGCACTTTGCGGTTTTCGAGGTCCCTCTTGTTAAGATTAAGGGCATTCATGTCCATGTTTACTATTTCTTTAACCGCTTTCTTAAACTCTTCACATATGGCTTCTATGGATTGATTCATCCTTTTGTTGTCATCATCGTTAACCCTGTCCTTGAAAATATAGTAGATAAAGACTGCCAGGCCTGTTATAAGAAGCACGGATAATATAAGGTCCGCCGTATTCATGTCCTGCTCCTTCCGACCTTGGCCGTTTTGCCGGCAGTATCCATCATTTCCATAATTTTAACGGTTGTACGACAGGCCTGGTTTATGAAATAATCCGTTTCACCATAATAAATCTTCTCCGCCATAAAAACCCTTCCCCTTATTTTCTTCAACCTTATTTCATCCGTTTCTTTCCTTCCGGCAAGCTCCTTTTCAAGCATATCAAGTATCCTGCACTCATTCTGCGCATCCGCGATTTTTGAACAGTACGGAATGGCCCCCAGGTTGCGGCTGTTTACATACCGGCTGTATTTCCTGCGGAAATTGACCATGTTGCAGCCTAAATTCCTGTCATAATTCCCAAACAGATAAAATATATTTTTATGTTTGTCCAATAATTCACCGTACCCGGTAAACAATCTCCTTATCGCATATTCCTTCTGCGTAAGGTTTACAATAATAACATCCGCTTCCTCCATCAGCCTGAACGACATCTCGTCATCCCCGCAGTTTGCATCAACCATAACGACATCCACATACTTTTCCGCGTTTTCAATCATCCTTGAAAGATGGCTGCAGATGTCCCGTTCGTAAGTCTCATAATTCATAATCTCCGTACCGGGAAGAAGGAGCAAATTTGTTCCGGAAAATGTAATGCAGCAGCTCTCCAAAATACCTCCGGTCAGGCAGTCCATTTTACTGTACATAACCGCGGCATCCATGCCAATATCCCGGAAAAATTCCTCCGGTCTCCTGCCGGTCAAAGGTTCTTCAAAATTGTTCATGGCAAAGTGGGTCCTCATCATCAAAACCTTTTTCCTGCAAAGCAGGCTCATGATTATTGATATAATATGCAGGTTTCCCGTCTGTCCCTGGCCATGCAGGGGTGACCAAAATATAACCCTGCTCATCGTTATCATGCCCCTTTCCTTGCCCGCATAAATGCCTTTCTAATCACGGAAGGCTTTATGTCCGGAAAAATATCACCGGTCAGCTTTATAACAACCCTTTTCATAGCTGCGGATATTTTATCAAAGCGGACGGTCTGTTTAAGCTGGCATCTCAGCGCATTCTCATAATCAGATGCATCATGGTATAAGTACATATAATTTGCCTTGCAATTAAGGCTTCTTATTACCCTTTCATAATCATCCTCCGTTATGACATCCCGGACTATTATATTATCTACGATACTGTCATCCGCTGTTTTTAAGCATATAAGCCCGGTTATTCTGTCCATACAGCTTGGCATGGAGTCCGTGACAATATTCAAAATATCCGTCCGAAACGGCAGGCTGTCCGGGAAATTAAAGCCACAAACCGTAAACACCACGCCTTCCTCAAATTCCTCCAACTCCTCATCCCGGGGTATTCTTTGTATATAATCAATTCCGCGATAATGAACTATGTCCTTGGAACTGTCCATCCCCATCCCCTGATGAATGACTTTTGCAATAGCTCCCGTATCCGACAAGTCAATAATCATTATTCTCCGGCCCAATACCACAGCGGTTCCCGAGATATAAAGCACTATATCAAATGCCTCCATCCCCGCAAAAACAACGCTTGTCATTTTCCATCCCTCCGGGCGGCATAAAATATATTATCATCATGATATTTTTCCAATGCTCCCAGCTCGGGAAAGTAATATTCGTAAATACCATCTTCATCTTTGTATGTGTCAATCCCATTGTTGTCATGTCCACCAGAATTCTGCCCATCGGTTGCCGGTACCATATACTCATCATAACCCGACTTTGATTCCGCCGGGACTGCTTCACCGTCCGAAATGTCATTTTCCTCATTGTTTTCGTTCCGGTTTTCGATGCCCGTTGTGCTGCTTGTATAAACACCGTATATATCCCCGACATCCCATCTGACGGACCGCACATCAGCATAGCAGGTTTGCGCAAGCCGGTTCTCCAGGGCTTTTCTTACTTCCTTGTTAAGCTTTTGGGAGCACTTTTCAACTATGTTCGGATCGCTTTCTATCAGGGAAAGAACCGATATGTTCGGAACGTATGTTATCACGGCTTTATCCTGTATACTCGGCTCAATGTACTTTATCGCCAATAGCCTTGAGCCATCATACAAACCGGCATCCACTATGGCAGCCGACATCCGAAGGAATTCCTCTTCATCAACCCACATATAACATACCGGTGTACCCTGCTGTAATCCCTTCAGGGATTTCTTCGTCAGGACAATATAACTTTCACCGTTGGGGTATATTATTCTTACATCCACATATTCGTTCTCCGCAATATTCGGGCTGATATAAATGACATCATATTCCACTTCCCTAAGCGTTTGGGATACCTCACTTTCAGCCAGCATGGCCTTTACAACATGGGTGCCCTCCGGAATATCAATCACCGCGGTCTTACCGATATCGCGCGCGGTAATGTAGCTTTCGGCAGCCTGTGAAGAATATACTATTTTCAACCCCACGTTGTCCTCCGACAGGATATCTCCGGCTCCGATATCGGCCAAAGCGACATAAATGGTTTTTTTATTCTCTTCAATCTCATGCCGCGCCTTTTTAAGCTCATGCTCATATTCGTCCCTGACCTGACCTATCACAATCAATGATGTGGATATGGCGGCAGACCCGATAACCGTTATGCATATGACCGCTACCATGATGTACTGCCTGGTGGTCCTTTTTAATCTTTTCCTAAACCTCATACGTCACCCCTTACCATAAGCCTGATGAGCAAAAAGCAAAGCAAAATTAAAAGAGCAATGAGAAAACAATATGCCAGTACGATTCTTGCCCTTCGGCTGTTATTACACGAAATATAATTATACTTTTTGATTTTCTTCCGCCTTCCCGGAATCTTCATGCCCGCCGCATACAACAGCAAACCATAGGCTCCCATGCCTATTATCAGGACCGAAAAGCCCCTGATAACAACCATATACCGCAGCTTTCATCACCTTATCGCCTGAAGATGCCGGCTTTCAATCCTTTTTGAAATCATGTTGACCGTTCTTTTTACTCCCTGCATAAAGCAATAATGCGGATTATTCCGGCCGCATTTGTAATTCTTAATAATAAACTCTTTTGCAAAACCGGTATCACAGGCAACATTAAAATACTCATCCCTGGGAATAGGCGCAATGTTCTCCAATGGTATATCATAATTGCTCGCTATTTTGCTGCAGCTCATAAGCTCACCGGGAATGTAATTGCCAACAACAAATAATGATTTGGGGATCAGAGAATAATAATTCAAAAAGAAGTTTTCCAGATATTTAGGATTCTGATAAAGATTTATTACAATAAGATCCGCTTCCTGAAGGATTTCCTTGGAACTAAGATGGTTCTGCTGAACTACGTTGATATAGCACAGGTCCGTGTTATGCTCAATTATCCTGAACAGCTCTTCTATATTGTAATACAGTTCATAATCAAACAGCTCGCTGTTTATAACATATCCCTGGGGTATGTAATACAGCCGGTCCTGTATTACCTCTTTCAAATAATATTTCAAAATGCCGGGATTGTCATCTCCCCTGTAAATTCTTCGTAAAAGCCCTTCGATACCTACCCCTTCATAAAAACCCACCCCATATCCGGTATGATATCTCCCGATATAATTGATATAAGCCTTGCCGATATTATTCTTTCCGATGTAATTCTCAAAAACCGTTATGGTGCGCGGGTTATTCATGACACTGGCGATACTGACCGCTGCAAAATTATAAAACGAACCGGTTTTTTCCTTATCACTGCTCCAGAACGCAATTTTCACATAGTACTCCTCCTTACGTTAGATACTCTTACATCTGTTAATTGGGGTAAAAGATAGATAATTATCAAGTTGATTAAATAAAGAAAGATAAATTAAATCAGATTTGGCAATAATCAGATGAAAACATAATAATATAAAATATAAAATTAGTAAATATAAAAATGACAAAAAAATTCAACAAAAATATTAGCAATTTTTGTTGAATTAATACATTGAATGTATATAGGTATTTATTCGGCGACCGGTTCCGAAACCGTATGATAATAAAATGCCGTGGCAATAATACCTGCCAGAAGCAATCCAATACTGAGCACAAACGGCAGCGCCCTGGAAATATCACTTAGAACCCCGCTTATGTATCCAAAAGGTACGCTTACCAGCATAACAACCATCTGAAGAAGCGCCATGATACCCGAACGCTCTTCGGGATCCGCATGGATGGCAACCAGGGATTCCCTCAAGGTATGAAGCATGGACATGCCCAGCGCTTCAAAAACAAGTGAGAGCGACTGTATTATATAACCCCATAAACCCGCATCCTTGATTGATATAAGCAGCAGACAGCTGATTATTGTGCTTGCAAATCCTGCGTACATAGCTCTCTTCATTGCGGTTTGCTTTACATTCGTTATTATGGTGAAGAATATGAAAATCGAGATTATGCTCTTTGCCATCGGGAAAATAGGAAGCAGAGTATCCGGCATACCAATCCGCTTTGATACGATTATCTGCCAGAATGTCGAACCGATCATTCCCACTATCTCAACCAGTATGCTGATGATTATCGCAAACTTTGTTCCTTTTGATGAAAATATCTTTTTAACCGCGTTCTTATATCCCAGGAGCATTTCATCAAGGGATTTGCCGCGGGTTTGCTCCCTCCTGACTCTTCCCATGGCTGTCTCGGTCGAAGATTTGTATAAAATTATAACTTTGGCTGTCATAATTACAAATGCGTTTATAAAGAGGATTCTCATGGCGGGTGCCAGGGTAAGCTTTGCCACGAGAACCGAGGATATCGGGGCAAATAATGCCGACATATTACCGGCAATCAATACCCATGAGTATATATGGGTTATTCTATCCTTGGGAGCGTCCTCTACCAGCAGGCAGTCCCAGGATACCGTGGTTATTTTCATGGCTCCGTTAAGCAGTGCCGCCACGGCAAAGAACCAAAAGCCCTGACTGGATGCCCATATAAGACATGGCAGACTCCATGCAATTATATCAAATACCGCTGTGCTGAGCCTACGTCCCATCCTGTCTATCAATATGCCTGATAAAAACGCGCATAACATCTGGGAAAACATGTATATTGAAGATATTATGCCTACCTCCACATCGTTCATTCCAAAGGTAAGCATATATACCGATATATACGGCAGGCAAAGGTTCATTGAAAGCCCCCACATGGGCTCTGTAAATACACATGCCCGCGGATTTCCGCGAAGCTCAAACAAGGTTTGAACCAGAGGATGTCTTTTCTTTTCAGAATTCATGATGATTATTGTTCCTTTCACTAATCTTTTGTAACTGCGAAGTCTTGTATGATCTATATAACCCTGCGGGAGTCATCATTTACTTCTGTTGCTTTAATTTAAAAGGAGCCATATATGGTTTCATACATATATCTGGCATATGCTTCAGCCACATTGAACCCGGTGACACTTTCTATGCCTCCGAAAAATGCGTTGGAATTTACCTCGCATAATATTGGTTCGTCATTTTCCCCATACAGAAGGTCAATGCCGCAGTAATCAAGATTAAGGATTTTTGCGGCCTTCTCAGCCACTTCCCTAAAGGATTCCGGAAGCAAAATCCTTTCTCCGGTTCCGCCCAGCTCAATGTTGGATCTGAAATCGGTTCTTGATTTACGTCTCATGCTGCATACGGCCCTGCCGCCTATGACTATTACCCTGATATCCCTGCCCATGCTGGTTGTAATCATCTTTTGGAACAGGTGGGCTTTCATCTTAACCTTCTCCATATATTCAATCAGTTCATCCCTGTTGTTTGCACAGTAGACCTTTGCTCCCAGGGATCCGTAGGATTCCTTGATGACACAGGGATATCCGATTCTATTTTCTATTAATTCTATCCTTTCCTTTATTTCCCTGACCGATGCTTCTTCGCTGTAGCATAATAGCCCCGCAATCGTATCGGGCATTTTTATTCCATGTCCTGCGAGCCTGATATGGGTTACCATCTTGTCGTCACAGATCCTGATGGCTTCATGCCTGTTAAACAGCCTTAAACCCGCCTTCTCAAGCAGGGCGGATGTGTATTTGTCCTTGTCAAGATAAACCGCAAAATCATAATCCTGAATAAACGACTTGATGTCGCCGTCCAGAATCATAGCGGTGTCGATACTGTTTGGCTTTATATCGGCTTCCACTCCCAGCTTGCGAAGCTCCTCCCTTAACCTGAGAGGCTGGTTTTTTGCCGATGCAAGCCTGGAATACGGATTTACCAAAATCAACGCTCTTTTCAACCGGAGTCTCTCCCTTCGCGTTATATAACAAACATAATAATTTTATCATATTCGTGAAATATTAACATGGATTTTTCTTTACAATTCTTGTTTTTAATTTTTATAATATTTGGTTTCATATATTCTTTTATTTGCAAATAAAAAAGCTCTCCCGGGTTATTCCTCCGGGAGAGCATAGGATTTATTTATTTTTTCTTTTTAACCACAACAACTATTATAACGACGATTACAACAACCGCTATTACCGCTCCGATAACAATAGGCAGATAGTCAGCCAATCCGGAACTTTCCTCCTTTACTTCGTTATCAGCGGCAGCGGTTTCTTCCGCTTTTTCCTCCGCAGGAGCTTGGGTCTCGGTTTGCGCGGTCTCCTCAGCTTTTTCTTCTACAGGGGGCTGGGTAGGCTCGTACTTGATTGCCCCGGGTTCTCCGGTTATACCGGTAACGGTAAATGTAACCTCAATGGAATTTATGACTCCGGTAAACACCACATGATTGTCTTCATCAGCCCAATTGTTGCGGTAACAAACATCAAATAAGCCGCCTTTCAAGCCCGTCCTTACATTGGAGTCCACCGATTTCTCAGAACCGTTTACCTTGAACACATCTGTTATAATCATTACATCATCCGGCAGATTGGAACGCTTGTAGCTGTTGCCCTGTTCATATGCCTCCGTGTCCTTGATATAGCATAGCATCAAGGTATCGGCTGGTATCTGAAGGTCCGTCAATGACAGGGTATATGTACCGTCTTCCGTAATATAAACCGGCTCACTTGCAGGCTCCGACCAGTCATCGGGTTTATCCCATTTTCCATACGGCCATGACCATTCATTATTGCTCTCCATCAGATAGAGTGCAACACTCACACCATATGGTTCCGGTGTTTCTGCTGCATCAGAAGTCTCACCGGTTCCTTCCTCCACTACGGTTTCTTCACTCTCTGACACCGCTGTTTCCACAGCTTCGGTATCCACTTCACCGGCAAACGCGGTAAATTGAACCGCCATGACAACAGCCAGCACTGCGGATAAAATAATGAACAATTTCTTTTTCATGGTACTCCTCCTTATTCATAATCTATTTGATCAATTCGCGGATTCATATGTTGTAACGGCTGATTATGCGTAAGCGAATTGACTATTTATTCTCACGCTTTTATATATATACCAATATTGTATAATATTTCTATGCATATTAAAAGATAAAATTTAATCAAAAAACTTTTATCAGTGCTTCGTTATAAAACCTACGCGTGTCCTTTACAAACATACATATCCATGTTACTATTTTGTCGTAGTTTCATGCATTACATGCCAAAAAGTCAGCATGGCGAATGACAAAATATTATTACGAGGTGGGATAATGAAAAAAACTACTGTATTCTTGATTATCATGTTTGTATTGGCTGTAACGGGATGTTCAAAACCGGAGGTGGAAAAAACCTCAGAAATCCTGGAGAAATTCTCGGAGAGCACCCGAACGGTAATGGCCGCTTATCAATCTCTTGATATTGTTTCAGCCGAATATGCCGCGGAGCATATAGAAAATTATTACGATATGCGTTTCTTTATTATTAAAGGTACCGTGGATGCTGTCAGTTATGACCAAACCCAAAGAACATGCATATATGAAATCGATGGCTATGAATTGGAGCAGGAAACAGATCAAGCACCGGACATACAGGAAGGCGATACGGCGTATTTCATTGTTAGAGCGGTAGTGGGCCGGGATTCAATCCGGTTCAGCGTATATGATGCGGCAAAGTAAATAAACTTATTTATAACAAAAGTCCCGCTGGTCCGAAACGGATCATCGGGACTTTTAATATAATCATAGTGTTTTATATAATAAAAAACGGGAAAGGTCCTCTCAATCAATTAGGGTTGTATTTACAAATATTGTAATATGATATATAATTATGCTGTTGGTAAAATATGTAAAAAGTGATTTGGGAGGAATTATTATGGATGGGGAATTGAAACGATATTCAGGGATAGACTTAACTAAGTTTATATGCTCATTTTTTGTTATAATGGGACATGTTCCTCCATTCGGCGTACATAACAGCAGCAATATTTATACCATGCTGAATTTTGGCTTGACGCAATACATATGCAGGCTTGCTGTCCCGTTCTTCTTTATTTGCAACGGTTATTTCCTGTTTCGCAAAATCGATTTCGCAAACCCGGATTCTAATAAAATTAAATCCCGTATTCTAAAGATAATAAAGCTTTATATCATATGGTCTGCGATATATTTCCCGCTTAGCTTGACAGAACTTATAAAACATGAAAAAGGATTCATTCATAGAGTCCTTGTATACATAAGAGACTTTTTATTTATGGGCAGTTATGTTCATCTATGGTATATAAACGGTTTAATAATTGCTTTGTTTATAATTGCGATTTGCCTTAAATTAAATCTCAGGCCAAAAGCGATACTGCTTGTTTCTTTATTCCTGTACCTGATAGGTCTCTTGGATGATTCCTATTATGGGCTTATGAATCGGATCCCATTGCTTTCAAAAGTGTTTGAGGTTTATAATAAATATTTTGTTACAACAAGAAACGGAGTATTTATCGCATTCTTTTTTGTTTCCCTGGGTATGTTTATTTCCGTCAAGAAACCGCAGATCACACATAAGCAAAGCGCGGTGTTATTTTTCATATCAATGCTCTTAATGCTGATTGAGACATTTTTCTTAAAGTATTATTCAATAGCGAGAGGTTTTGATAATTGCATTTTCCTGGTTCCATCGGTATTCTTTTTTTTCAACCTGTCATCTTCTATAGAATTATATGATTCTGAAAAATGTTCCAGGCTTGGAACGATGAGCCGGCTGATTTATTATGGGCATTTATGGGTAAGCATAGTCATATTGCAGCTCTTCGATTATCTGCCGGAAGGCTTGATTGCAACACCTCTAAGGTTCTTAATGGTTGTTGCGATTACAATAATGATTTCTCTAGTCGTAATGAAGTTATCAGACATGCAAAGGTTTAAATGGTTAAAGAAAATGTATTAAAAAGATATTGATGAATAATGGATGGAGAAATACAGTTTTTTTATCACAATCATCCATAACCTTATTTTTCGATTTCTAAAGCAAAAAGTGCGCTACTAACCGTAACGCACTTTTGCACAAATCTTAAAATGTTTAATCTTTAATCTAAAAAATAATCTCAAAATAGGTCTTATGTCTGTTAACTTTCAGTAATATAAAAAATCTGTATCTTTTTGAAACATAAATATAGATAGCATCATTAATCTGTACTATGATAGTATACACCATTGAAATGTTTTATGCAAGCACTTTTTAAATATTTGTTATCCAATCGGCGTCAGGCGTTACTATTCTTCTTGAGTTCATGTATGCCATATCAAGTGGGAGTACAGTTTTAGCTATATACGCATTATTTTCTTTACTTATTACTAATGCTAAAACAGCTTTATTCGTGTTATCAAAACATAATGGTAATAATAATTGGATTTTTGATTGGTTTGTTTCTTTGTCGGTATAAAATTGAGGAATGGCTAATTTATAGTTTCTTCTAACTCTTTTTTCTGCCCGTTCAGTTGCTTGTTCTAAAAGTCTTATTAAGATATCTGGTGGATAATCCAATCCCACATCTTTAAACCTTTGAATATTATGCTCAACTATGTGTTTATCGTAAAATCGAATATCTAACCTTTTATCAAATATAAGGTCAGCAGGGTTATCCCAATATTCAGCTATATCGGGAAGTTTACTAAAAGCAGTCATATCATTATCAGTA
>JAAYHD010000049.1 GCA_012735495.1 Clostridiales bacterium
GAATTAGAAGGAACACATGCTTTAAAATACATCGAATGGGGAGAGCAGGCAGAAATCGAAATTAAGCAGGGAAAAGACAGAGGAAAAAGGATTATAGGATACCACAACATTTCCTCAGTTAAGGCCAGAGGTATATGGTGGGATTTGGGAGACAGAAATCCCCCGCAAGGAATTATACCCTGTTCATATAGAAAAGTTTTTTTAATTTATCTCAATAATTCGATGGTTTATACTGATAAGCGTTTATATGAGTTTTATGGAAACGACGACAATGTTATACTGCAGCTTAACTCTACCTTATTTGCTCTGTTGCTGGAAATACAAACTCGTTCCTATGGCGGTGGAGGAGGCCCCATAGATGCTACTGTCGAGGAAATACAAGATATTTTAATAATGAAAAACTTGGAATTTCCCAAAAGCATAGTTGACGTTTTCATGCAAAGGCAAACTGAGGATATTTTCACAGAATGCGGCATCGACCCCCGATCCCAAGTCCCCATTGCTGAGCAGGAACCTAAGCCGCTGCCCGACCGCAAAGCCCTGGATGATATTGTTTTTGACGCTTTGGGGCTGATCGAAGAAGAGCGCAAGGAAGTTTACCGCGCTGTCTGCCAGTTGGTTTGGGAGCGCATCAGTAAAGCAGAAAGTGTGAGACGAAATGGCTGACAACTTTATAACTAACGCAGGGCAAAGCAGCCTGAAGGAACGCATTCATACCCTTATAAAACACAGCCAAGAGCTGAAATTCCTAGTGGGTTTCTTTTATTTTTCCGGGTGGCGTGAGCTATATGAAGCCTTGATATCCCGTGACGACCTGGATATGAAGATACTGGTGGGGCTGGATACTGATCTGTATCTGGGCAGGGTGCTGGAGGTGGCCGATCCAAATGCGGATTCCCGTACTCAGCTGGAGCTGGCGGGGCGGTTTTTTACTTCCCTGCGTACGGCATTGCAGGATGAAACACTGGACACACAGGAATTTTATGAACAGATCGCTTTCTTTTTGCAGCTCTTAGAGGAAGGCCGGTTGAAAATTCGCAAAACATTTGATCCCAATCATGCAAAGCTCTACCTTTTCAGGCTGGATGAAGAAGGCCGGTCCCTTATCAATGCACCGGGGCGGTTTATTACAGGTTCCAGTAATTTAACCCGCAGCGGCTTGCTGGGGCAGCATGAGTTTAATGTGGAAATCGGTGATTACGGATGGGAGACTGCAGAAGCATATTTTGACGAATTATGGGATCTGGCAGTTCCCCTTAGCGAGCCGGATGATCGCAGGGAACAAATAATCAGCATCATACGGCGCCAGACCCAGGCAGCGGTGATTAGTCCTTTTGAGGCCTATGTCAAGATTCTGAAAACCTATCTTGATCTGATGGAGCAAAGATCGCTCCGCCCGCAGGTAAAGCGGCTGATGGAGGAACATGGCTACAGGGTCTACCGCTATCAGGAAGAAGCCGTGCAGCAGGCGCTGACCGTTCTGGAGGAATACGGAGGAGTGATCCTGGCTGATGTGGTCGGCCTTGGGAAATCCGTTATTGCCTGCTGGCTTGCCCGGGAGCGCGGCGGCCGCGGGCTGGTCATCTGCCCTCCTGCCCTGATTGGGGACCCGCAAACCAAATCCACAGGCTGGCACAAGTGCCTTAGCGAATTCGGCCTGAATGACTGGGAAGTTTATTCCCTTGGAGCCCTGGACAAGGTACAGGAATTCTTAGCCTTATACGGTGATGATATAACTACCGTTATTGTTGATGAAGCTCACCGCTTTAGAAACGAAGATACAGAAGCATATGAACGGCTGAGTCAAATTTGTGCCAACCGAGGTGTTATTCTGCTTACTGCCACTCCCTTCAATAACGCTCCGACGGACATCTTTGCCCTGCTCAAACTCTTTATTCCTCCGGGCAGATCTACCCTGACCCTGGATGAAAAGCTGGCAGCCCGCTTTGCCCGCTATAATAGTGAATTTCGCAGGCTTTCCTACATTATCCGTTATCACAATTCGGGCGGTGAAAAGCAGGCCAGGGCGGAAAGGTACTACAATGAAATATTTGATTTGGATTCTCCCATTGATATAAAGCTCACGAGGCAGCGAATAAAGCAACTGGCGGATGAGATCCGGGCTGTCATAGAACCTGTGATTATCCGCAGGAATCGCCTTGATCTGAAACGCGACCCCGTTTATGCCCGGGAAGTAACTGAACTTTCCGAAACAGCCGATCCCATTGAGCTTTTCTATGAACTGACTCCTGAACAGTCGGCCTTTTACAACAGGGTGATAAATGAGTATTTTGGTGAAGATGGGCAGTTCCGGGGTGCTGTTTATCAGCCTTATGCATATGAGCAGCGCAGCAAACTTGCCAAGTTGGATGAAGAGGGCAACTTCACGTTCCAGCAGCAACGCAACCTGTATGAATTCATGCGCAGACTCTTAGTCAAACGTTTTGAGAGCTCTTTCGGTGCCTTTGCCAAAAGCCTGAATAATTTCATTCACATACACGCTATAACCTTGGCTTTTATCGAAAAAACAGGCCGCTTTATACTGGATCGGAGTTTGCTTGAAAAAATTTGGGAAGAGGACGAAGACCTCATTGAAGAGGAACTGCAGCGATTTGCTTCCCGGCTGGCAGAGGAGGAAAGACCGAATCCGCGCCATGACCATATTTACGTAGTTGAAGACTTTGATGAACCGGAGCTTTTTATAAATGATATTCGTTCTGACCTGAATCTGCTTCAGTTCATAGCAGAGCAGGTGGATGTTCTTAAGCTGGTGGAGGATGATCCTAAGAGTGAGTGCTTCGTTGAGGCTGTCGGTAGAATTTTGGAAACGTCTGCTGATGCCGGTGAACCCCCCTGCAAGGTGGTTGTCTTCAGTGAATACCAGGATACGGTCAGACATATTGCCCCTATTTTGGATATTGCTTTTCCGGGACGTGTGCTGGCAGCTGAAGGCTCCCTTGGCAAAGGCTTTTTTGATGAACTGCATGCAAACTTTGATGCCGGTTATGCGCCCGATAAGCAGCGCAATGATTACGATATTCTGGTGACAACCGACAAGTTGTCGGAGGGCGTTAATCTGAATCGGGCAGGGGTAGTAATAAACTATGATATTCCCTGGAACCCCACCCGGGTAATTCAGCGGCTGGGACGTATTAACCGCATCGGACAAAGGGTTTTCCGGACCCTGTATATCTATAACTTCTTCCCGACCGAACAGGGAGCTGAGGTGGTAAAGAGTCGGGAAATTGCATCACAGAAGATGTTCCTTATTCACAATACCCTGGGCGAGGATGTTAAAATCTTTGCACCTGAAGAAACACCTTCTCCGGCTGATCTTTTCAGGAGAATTAACCGAAATCCCGAGGAAGAGGAGGAGGAAAGCCTGCTCACTTCCATCCGGAAAGAGTACTATGCAATTAAGGAAGAGCATCCGGAACTGGTCAGCAGGCTGTCAGATTTCCCTGCCCGGGTAAAAACAGCCAAAATTTCAGAGCAGAATGAGCTGCTGGTTTTCCGCCGGAAGGGCCTTCAGCTTTTTATTCATGCAGTACCGGATACAGCAGGAGAAAAGTCTGAGGTACAGCCCCTCTTATTTGAGGAAGCCCTGCCGCGGATCCGCTGCCATCCGGAAACACAGCGTCAGCCGCTGAGCGACCGGTTCTGGCCGGCTTATGAAACGATCAAGGCTTACCGTGAGCAGACCCCGATGCCGCGAAGTGAGCAGTCACTCTTTGTCAGGGCAGAGAATAACCTGCGCAGTGCCATGATAAATCATGCTGCGGAATTGGAGGAATATCTGCCATTTATTCAGACACTGCTCAGGGATTTGAAGGAATTTCAGACCCTGCCGAAATATACTATGCGGCGGCTGACGATGATAGAGATGGACGGAAAGGTTTCCAAAAAAGGACTGGAGCGTTTTTGCGCCCAACTGGAGGCGCTTCGAAGATATCTTGGCAGTGATTATCTGGAACGGATTGAGCAGCGTACGAAGGATTTTCGTAGTGAAATCATAATCGCTGTGGAGAACATAAAAGATTATATTTAGTGATAAAAGTAACTAAAGTATTAACGAACTTGCTTGGTTAAATACATATATCTAGCTCACCCCGCACACGTAATATGCTATGACTATAGAAAAAATACTGGTTTTACGGAAATTATCTAGGTATAGAGGGGTAGCGTAACGCAACTTTGGATCTCAAAGGATAACTTGATTAAGTCTATATAATGGTGTAAAAAGAAGTTGAGCCAAAGGTCATACCTCGGTTAGAATATAAGTGTCACCAAATACCAAACCGAGTAGGATGAACCATGGCTCAGTTTAATATTACAATAACCGAAGAACTTTTGCACGGACTTTTTTTATCAAACGGCAGGGATGAAGCATTTTCCAAGCTATTAGAGGAAATCTTCAACCAGGTACTTTTA
>JAAYHD010000009.1 GCA_012735495.1 Clostridiales bacterium
TATTATTATGTTGACTCATTTCGGTTCCTCCAATGTTTTTTGTATGGTCACTTAAAACATTATCAGAAATTCCGAAGTGAGTCACTCTTTTTTATTATGTTTGGGCAATTAATTTTACAACTTACCATTCAAATATTAACAAATATATGTTTATTTATGCTATACTTATTATATAAAATATGGAAATATCATTTCTGAGAAAGGAACCGTGAAGCATTATGAACAGGTATAAGAATGTGCCTAAGGATGAGCTTGTCGAGCGGGCCAAGGAACTGGAATGCCTCTATCTGACCGAGGAGGCGCTGGCTGAAGGCTCATTGCCGGAAAGCCTGAAAAAAATTGCTTCCATTATTCCGATGGGCTTCAGGAACATAAATGACTGTACGGTCACCATCGAACTGGACGGCCAAATATATAACGAACCGCCGGCAATGGACAATGTCGATGTGGTTGGCTCCGCAATCATAGTCAATGACGAGACGCGGGGCTATATCCGTGCCATGTACCCTAAAAACACCTTTCCTGACGACGATGTTGTATTTCTTGACCAGGAAATACGTCTCCTCAACACCATCGCCAGAAGGATTTCCGAAACCCTGGACAAGTCAATGCTTGAAAGAAACATCCGTTATAAAAGCCAATGGAAGGCCATTTTATACCTGCTTCAGAACACCGATCACAAAACCCTGCTCTATGTCTGCGAGAAGATGCTTGCCATGCTGGCTGTGAAAAATCCCGCCATCGTCCAGAGCATATATAAGGAGTTCGAGTGGGTAAGGTACGATATCCATGATGAAATCAATTTCCCTTTGGAGGCCCTTCCCGACGTTGATCTTATAAGCTTAAGCAACAAGGTGTTTGACAGCGCTACCAAGCATCTGACCGACATGCAGATCTATGATTATATTAACCTGTGGATTTACCAGGGCAAAACCTACGACCTTATCAAAGTCGTAGACAAAAGGGATTCCGATGTAAATAAAATATCCCAGGCCTTATCCGCATACATAAAGGCCGTCAGCAACAACGACCCGTCAAGTGATGCGACAAAAAGATGGCTTATTGCCGAGCTTACCAGGCGTTTCATCACGGACAACCCCAGGCAAATAGCGAAATTCTATAATTATATAAATGTTGAAAGCTTTATTAATCTGCTTGAATATTTCATCTGCTCGCCAAGAAGCATAGGAAAAATCGGCGGAAAAGGCTCAGGCCTGTTTCTTGCTTACGAAATTCTTAAGGCAAACCGGCACAAGCTGCCGCAGTTTGAGAACATCGTGGTTCCGAAAACCTGGTACATATCCTCCGACGAGTTTAAAATCCTGCTGGAGGAAAACGGACTGGACGAGCTGTTTGAGCATAAATACCTGGACATGATTGACATCCGCATAAGCTACCCGCGCATTATACAAAGGCTGAAGAACGCGCGCATGTCGCCTTATATTCTAAATGAGCTGAATAAAATACTGGATCAGACCGAAAACTGCCCCTTGATAATACGTTCATCTAGCTTGCTTGAGGACCAGATTGACACATCGTTCTCAGGAAAATACAAGAGCCTGTTCATAACAAACATGGGTACCCGTGCCGAACGGCTCAAACAGCTAACGGACGGCATACTTGAGGTTTACGCCTCGATATTTAACCCGGATTCCATAGAATACAGAAGGGATCGTGGACTCCTGGACTGCGACGAGCAGATGGGAATATTAATCCAGGAGGTTGTAGGCTGCAGGGTTGGCAATTACTACTTCCCTCTTTATGCGGGCGTAGCCTTCAGCAACAACGAGCTTCGCTGGTCACCTAGGATAAACCGGGAGGATGGCCTTCTCAGAATGGTTATGGGCCTTGGCACCAGGGCCGTCGACCGGGTTGGCGAGGATTATCCGATACTGGTTTCCCCCGGACAACCCAATCTAAGGATAAACCGGACCCCGCAGGAGCTGCAAAAATACTCGCCGCAGTACATGGATGTAATTGATTTGGAAAACAACCAGTTCCTGACCCTGCCGATACCCGATTTAATTAAGAAATACGGCAGCAGGATTCCAAATATACACCTAATGGCGTCCGTTATGAAGGACGACATAATCATGGATGTAAGCCCGCTGATAACCGACTTTAAGAACGACGAGATAATCATAACATTCAATAAACTGATAAAGGACACCCAGTTCGTAAAACAGGTAAAATCCATCCTGGACCTGCTTCAGTCTGAACTGGGCTATCCGGTTGACATCGAGTTCGCCTGCGATGACAAGAACTTCTACCTGCTTCAGTGCAGGGCCCAGAGCAGGAACCATGACAATGCCCCCGTCCCGATACCCGCATCCATACCTGCCCAGGGTACGGTGTTTACCGCCAATAAATATGTGTCAAACGGCAAAGTCACGGGAATAAAAACCGTTGTTTACGTCGATCCTTATGCGTACTCCAAGCTGGAAAACCTTGAGGATTTCATGAATATCCGCACAATTGTAAGCGAGCTTAATAAAATGCTTCCCCGCAAAAGCTTTATCCTGATGGGCCCGGGCCGCTGGGGAAGCCGCGGTGACATTAAGCTTGGCGTTCCTGTTGCCTACTCCGATATAAACAACACCGCCATGCTCATAGAAATTGCCCTTAAGCAGTCAAAATACGAGCCGGAGCTGTCCTTTGGAACCCATTTCTTCCAGGATCTTGTGGAGGAGAATATAAAATACCTTCCTCTGTATCCTGAGGACAGCGATATAATATTCAATCACTCGTTCTTCAGGGGCTCCAGAAACATGCTGGCAGAGATGCTGCCCAGGTACTCCTGCTTAAGCGACGTGGTAAAGGTTATCAAAACAGAGGATGTGCTTCATGAGCATGAGCTTATCGTCCTGATGAACGGTGATCTTCAGAAAGCCGTAGCTTACCTTGAGCATCCGTCAAATATTGATTACAATAACGCGCCATACGACGTCAATGTTCCTGAAGTAAAACATAGTGACGAGGAAGGCTGGAAATGGCGCCACTACATGGCCGAGCAAATCGCGGCCAAGCTTGACATGGACGCATATGGCGTCAAGGGCATATATCTATTCGGCAGCACCAACAATTGTGCCGCAAGGCTGAACAGTGATATCGACCTGTTGATTCATTTTGACGGTACCGAAGAGCAAAAGAAAGAGCTGGATACATGGCTGAACGGCTGGAGCCATGCCTTGTCAGAAATAAACTATCTAAACACCGGCTATAAATCCAACGGGCTTCTTGATATTCATTACATTACCGATGATGATATAAAGAACCGGAACTCATTCGCAATCAAAATAAATTCCGTGTTTGACCCTGCGACCCCGTTGAAAGTCAGACAGCTTACTTAGTAATCATTTCGGCTTAAAAGATTCTGCACTCCTTAGATACTGGTACCTTATTATAAATGGCGAAATCAGACAGTCATATGCAGATAAGCTGAAGATCAGACAGATATATAGATAAATATGACAGTATAAATTTCCATATGATAAAGAAAAGATACATTGGAGATGATAAGGCAAGCATAAAATCCTGTGCCAATAATTTATGGACATATAATTATTATGTAAACTACATTCAGCATTTTTTCTTGATCACATATAAAGTCTATTTATATAAACACAGGAACAGCTCATCGATAATTGTCGCATGATATAATCGCCATAATTATGGCAATATACATCATATGCACATGGCAATATACGTCATATACACATGGCAACATATCATATGTATATAGCAATATACGTCATGTCTATAGAAAAAGACTCATGCTTTATAACAGAAACATGAGTCTTTGCTATTTTTATAGACTATAATGATAATGGATTCAATTGATTCACATTAAATCATATAAAATCATGTTCAATTACAGCTGCTCAATTACAGCTGCTGACTGCAATTATACAATGCCCTGTGCCATCATGGCATCTGCAACCTTGATGAATCCTGCTATGTTGGCGCCTGCCACAAGGTCACCTTCGCAGCCGTATTCCTTTGCAGCCGAGCTTATATTCTTGTAGATATTGACCATAATGTTCCTGAGTTTATCGTCAACCTCCTGGAATGACCAGTTCAATCTCATGCTGTTCTGGGTCATCTCAAGAGCGGAGGTAGCAACACCGCCTGCATTTGCAGCCTTTGCGGGGGCAAAGAGTACGTTGTTCTCCTTGAATACCTCGATAGCTTCAGGTGTTGAAGGCATGTTGGCGCCCTCTCCTACAGCTATGCATCCGTTGCTGACCAGCTCTTTTGCTGCTTTTCCGTCCAGCTCGTTCTGAGTTGCGCAAGGCAGCGCGATCGTGCACGGTACACTCCAGATACCGAAGCATCCGTCATGATACTCAGCATTCGGATGGTAATTGACATATTCCTTGATTCTTCCCCTGTTGACTTCCTTTATTTCCTTAACCGTGTCAAGCTTGATGCCTTCAGGATCATAAATATAACCGTTGGAATCGCTCATTGTTACCACCTTTGCGCCAAGCTGCATAGCCTTTTCAGCGGCATAGATGGCTACATTTCCTGAGCCGGATATGGATATAACGGCGCCCTCAAGGCTCTTGCCATTGTCCTTCAGCATTTCACCAACAAGATATATAAGACCGTAACCGGTGGCTTCCTTTCTTACAAGGCTTCCGCCATAGGTTAAACCTTTTCCTGTTAAAACGCCTTCATATACATTCTTTATACGCTTATACTGTCCGAACATATAACCTATTTCCCTAGCCCCCACACCGATGTCACCGGCGGGAACGTCCGTATCGGCACCGATATGCCTGAACAGCTCGGTCATGAAGCTCTGGCAGAATCTCATAACCTCATAGTCGGATTTACCCTTGGGATCGAAATCGCTGCCGCCCTTGCCTCCTCCTATCGGAGTGCCTGTAAGCGAGTTCTTAAAAATCTGTTCAAACCCAAGGAACTTGATAATGCCCAGGTTAACCGACGGATGAAAACGAAGTCCGCCCTTATACGGGCCGATAGCGCTGTTGAACTCTACTCTGAAGCCCCTGTTAACCTGTACTTTCCCCTGGTCATCAACCCAGGGAACACGGAAAATAATCTGTCTTTCAGGCTCGACGATTCTTTCCAAGATACCCGCCTTCTGATAATCACGTCTTACACTCAACAGCGGTTCCAGAGACTCCAGCACCTCTTTTACTGCCTGATGGAATTCCGGCTCACCGGGATTTCTTTCAATAACCTGCTGCAGTACCTCATTTACATATGACATATTTTTTCCCCCTTGACGTTGTGCAAATAGCAGCATCACATAGTTTACACACGTTCTTGAATTTTATGTTCGGATTATATCACAATGATTATTTCATGTAAATTTGTTTTTTGCATAAAAATAAAGTTTTTATTATTTACTTTTATATTATTTTTATGTTATTAAATGTATTTTTCTAATATTTTATAGAATTATACAATCTCTTCTTCTTCCATTAATTTAATAATGAACCCGGGTTGTCTTCTGAGCTATAATGAAAAGGAATTTCAGTATGTATCTGTAATATATTGTATGTTGCTGATGGTATATGCTGAATATTCTGTAACCCGTAGTAAAGCTTATGTACATAGTCAGGAGGTATTAAGATGAAGAAAAGATTCGGGCTTATAGCCTGCATTTTTGCTGCAATTGCATTATTTATTGCAGTATTTGCCACGAAGGATAAGATAGCGCAAGCCGCTAACAAGATATATCTGAACGCGACAGATATAACACTGGAACTGGGACATTACAAAACTCTCAAGGTATACGGTACCAATGAAAAGGCAACCTTTAAATCGGCCAATACCCGTGCCGCCACCGTAACCTCAGGCGGCAAGGTCACCGCACAGGGCTGGGGAAGCACCACAATCTATACATATGTTGCGGGCAAAACCCTTAAAACAAAAGTTACTATTGTTCAAATGAGCAAGAAGAATGTCACCCTGGCTCCGGGAAACACCATTAAGTTGGAGCTTTGGGGATCCGACAGCTCCACAACCTGGTCGTCGGACAATACCAAGGTTGCAACAGTGTCCGATGACGGCCTGGTTACCGGTGTCGGCGTTGGTAAAGCAACCGTTACGGCGACATTCAACGGAAAGAAAATAACTTCGCAGATAACCGTCATCGGACTAAATCATACGTATAAGGTGCTGGAGTTCGGAGGAAAATTCAGCCTTACACGCTCAAACTACGGAAGTACAATAAAGCTGCAGGTAACCGGATCAAATGAAAAGGTTACATGGTCCTCCAGTGATACTAAGGTAGCTGTCGTTGACAGCAAAGGCAAGGTAACCGCAAAGGGCCCCGGTGAAGCCAGGATATATGCTTCTGTTAATGGCTCTTCGGTTTATGCCGTCATCAGGGTACTGAAAATGGAGCACAACACCCTGGAGCTTAAGAAGGGCGAAACCTTCAAGCTCAATGTTCTTGGAACCGACAGCGAAATCATATGGAAGTCCAATAAGAAATCTGTCGCCACAGTGGACGATAACGGCGTTGTAACCGCTGTCAAGCAGGGTACTGCCAAAATCATCGCCGAAGTGGACGGACGTCTAGTTAGATGTATTGTTACGGTTAAGTAACCAGTTCTTGCCGTCTACTATTCTTGCTACTATCATCGCGCACACCGTATTGCCCGAGGAGTTCAGCAGTGTCGCGGGAGCGTCGATGATCGTACTTATTACCGCAATTACCGGCAGCGCGGCAGGGGGGAATCCGTATACGCTGAGAATCAGCATCTCTCCTATCATGCCGCCTCCGGGGATTGCTCCCATAACAGCTCCGACAAGAAGGCTTACAGCAAGAACCGATAAAAGCATCGGTATACTATTATAATCCATTCCGAAAAGCCCAAACAGGAATACAACCTTGAATACACCGCCGATTACGGAGCCGTCCTTATGCGTGTTTACGCCAAGGGGCACAACCGTTTCCGCAATACCGTCCGGTATTCCTATTTTCTTGCACGACTCAAGGTTAACGGGTATGGTAGCAGCACTTGAACAGGTGGCCAGCGCGGTAACCGCCGGGGCGATTGCGTTCTTCCAAAAGGCCTTTACACCGGCTTTCCCTGCGGCCACATAGGCATAGATACTGAAGAACCCGAAGTAATATATGACGGATAAAATCATATACATAATAAATACCTTCAGGTACCCTTCGAGAATCTGGGTCCCAAGCTGGCCGATAATTGAAGCAAAATAGCATGTAAGTCCAATCGGCGCATAATACATAATAATCTTTATCATTTTCATGATGACGGCTGAGCCGGCATTCAAAAAGTCTCTGAAAGCTTTTGCCTTTTCTCCGGCCATGTTTATGGCTATTCCGCATATTACAGATATGACAATCAATTGAAGCAGGTTGCTCTTGGAGAATAAAGCTGAAAAATCGCCGACCGTAACGGTTTTCACAAGCTGCCACGGCAGTGACAGGCTTTCTGAAGCACCGCTTGCTTCTCCTTCCGCGTCTTGAAGTATCGAATGAATTGTATCCTCTCCCAATCCCTCCGTCGGATTGACAATGAATACGCTGATAATGGATATAACCGCCGACAGGATTGCCGTAACGGCAAATACGAGCAATATGGAAAGCATTATCTTGCCCAGTCTTTTCATTTCGCCCATGTTTGCGATTGAAGACGTAACACTAAAAAACACCAAAGGCACAATTAACGTGAATATCAGGTTAAGAAAGATCTGACCTAAGGGCTCCAATGCGCTTGCCCCGGGTCCCATTATAATTCCGATAACTCCGCCAACTACGACTGAAAGCAGCAACGCCGCAGGCATTGCGTAATTCTTCACAAAATTCTTCATAATTGCCCCCTCCAAGAAATTTTCTCATTTACATTATATCCGCAACAAATGCTAAATTTATTGTAATTTATGTTTGATATATTGCATTAAATGCTGTAATAAGGTAAACTAAAAGCATGGTTTTACGTTTATACGGGAGGAATCGCATGGACGGCGGAGAAAATAATGAAATCCGGAAAAGAGGTTACTTAAACGAAGATTTTTTATTCTTTAAGCTGAAAGACAAGAAAAAGAACGAAATCGAGTTCCACTACCACGATTTCAACAAGATTATAATATTCCTGTCCGGAGATGTTACATATATAATAGAAGGAAAATCATACACATTAAAGCCCTGGGACATTCTTCTTGTGAACAAGTACGACCTTCATCTGCCCATAATAAGCCCTCATGCCACCTATGAGCGGATTATCCTGTGGCTGAACCCCAACTTCCTTGACGCTCATAACAGGAATAACTGCGACCTTCAGAGCTGCTTTTTACTGGCAAGGGAAAGGAAGATGAACTTAATACGGCCTGACAAGAAGGACATCCCCTCCCTGAAGCAGACGCTGGACGACCTTGAAAAGGCCTGCGGTGACACATCCTTTGGCAGCGAAATCCTAAAGAACTCCCTATTCATACAGCTTATGGTGAAGATAAACCGGCTGTTCTTGGGAACGGACGCGCAGAAAAAGCTTGAGGATGTCCGCTATGATCCCCGGATAGAAAGCATCATAAGCTATATAAACGACAACCTTGACGAAGAACTTACGGTTGACATTCTTTCAGGCACTTTTTACATGAATAAATATTACTTGATGCATTTATTCAAGCAGGAAACGGGCCATACCATCCATAACTATATCCAGAAGAAAAGGGCCATCATGGCTTCCGATTACCTGAAGAAAGGCCTGCCCGCCGGTGAGGTTTGCTCCCTGTGCGGATTCGGGGACTACTCCACCTTCGTAAGAATTTTCAAGAAGGAATTTGCGCTTTCTCCAAAGCAGTATTCCAAGGCTTATTCGAATATGAGTGAATATCATATATAAATATTACGAAATCAGACCATACGCCATTGCAAAAATCAAACAGCCTGCCATTATAAATGATTTTTATATAACTCCCCGGCATATCCTCATGGCCAGACAGTTCTGCCGGCTATAAGCATGTAAATAAATAGCTCCGCCAATTATATATCCGCGGAGCTATTGCACTAACAATAGGAGGTATAAGAATCCTATGAGTACACATATTTTGTGAATTTACCGTATTACCTTCAGCAGGTTGTTGACCGCCTTCTTTGTGGCGTTCTTATAGAAGTAATCGAGCCTGAAATACATGAACCCGTCCACCAATCCCGTATTTCTTGCCTGTTCAACCTGTTTGCTGAGGATCTTCGTGTCACTCTTCCACTGGCTGTCTTCACTGGAGCCTGCTTTATAAACCGCTATACCTATATATACTTTGACATCTTCATTGGTACGCAGCTTCAGCCACTCGTTCAGAATCTTGTCATACGGGAACCTGGAATGCTCATTCGACCAGTAAAGCTGCGGCGCAATGTAGTCCACATATCCCGGCTTTGACATCCATGTCTTCACATCACAGTAATACCGGTCATCCATCAGCAGGTAATCCAGGAAACCACCCGGGCTTATGCCAAAGACTATATCATCTCCTGCCGATTTAACAATCTTGTATATATTCTTAATCAGCTTGTTGACATTGTCACGGCGCCAATCCTGGATACTGAGAGCCTTTATGCCGTTCTTCTTTGCCTTCTTTAGGTATTCGTTATATTCGGGGGCATCGAAATTCTTGGCATAATTCGTTCCCAATACGGGGTAAAAATAATCATCAAAATGTATACCGTCCACGTCATAATTCTCTACAATTTCCTTGACACCGCTTCGAATAATATGCCTTACCCAATCGGCGGAAGGATTGTAATACAAGGATCCGCCGAATGCGATCACCCGCCTGCGCTGCTCTTCATCATCGGACGTCATCCATTTTCTTGCCTTGTTGTCTTTAGACAGAGTATTTACGTCTGTCGTCCCGCTGGTCACCCTGTATGGATTTATCCACGCATGAAACTGCAGGCCTCTTTCATGGGCGGCCTCAACCATATATTCCAGAGGATCATAGCCCGGGTCCTTGCCCTGTGTGCCCGAAATGTATTTTGACCAAGGGAAATATCTCGACGGGTAAAAGGCATCGCCAAACGGCCTGACATGGACAATGACGGCATTCATCCCCAGGTCTTTGGCATTGTCGAACATTTCGTCAATGACCGCCTGGAACCGTTTCTTTGTAAAGCCAAGTTCTCCGGTTACGGGATCCTTAAGCCTGTCCGCAAACTCCAGGTATGAAATCCATACCGCATGCAGCTCGCCGTCATCCGCGGCAGCCTTGACTCTCACCATGCCCCGGGGCATCCAGATTACATTTATAACAATAAGGATTATGCAGATAAACCTGTTAAAAAATCTATAGAATCTATTTCTAGTGTTCATTAATACCTCCTAAAACAATTAGCATGCTTAACACGTTAAAAGCGCCGTTTATTCCATACTCTTATACTCCTATCTTCCTGTCGGGTACTTTTCAAATACCTGCAGGATCGTTTCATATATTGCCTTAGCTGCTTCATACTGGAACGCCGGGTCCGATATCTTGGCAAAATCGGATTTATTGGACATGAATGCAAGCTCTATCAGGACAGCCGGCACTGTATTATTATGTACAACGGTGTATTTTGCGGCCCTTGTGCCGCGGTTTTTGGTTTTCAGCCTGCTTGACAGGTTATTTGCGAATATGCTTGCCAAGGTTTCGCTGTTCAGACCTGCCTTGTTCTTTTTATTATTGCTGGTTGAATAGTAAACCTCCGTTCCGTAAACCGACGAATTCGTATTGGCATTCATATGAAGGCTTACGAACAGGTCAGCCCCAACCTTCTGCGCAAATGCGGCCCTTTCCGATAAAGGTATGTCAACATCCGTCTGCCTTGTGTAATAAACCTTTAGCTTCGAAGGGTCCGAATTGAAGAATTCCTTGCCGATCTCGTACAGTATCTTAAAATTAATATCCTTTTCATTTGTGCCAAAATATATGGCGCCCGGTGCGGTTCCGCCATGGCCGGGATCCAGCACCACAATATTCTTATAAATATCCCTCGGATTGCCGACATTTACATATATGTAATATGCATCTGCAAATATCTCGTATCCCTGGATTGCGGATGTTGATACCAGTATCTCCGTCTCGTAATTTGAATTCAGGAAGACTGAAACGTCTGTAATCGCCGGCGAATTTACATATATGGAGCCGTTCGTCAGATAGGACCTGTAATCGCCCGGCAGCCTTATGGCAAACCTCTGTATCATGTACTGATCTTCATGCTTTATCTGGTCCACGGTCAAACCCATTGGATTGGGTATTAAGATTTCATACTCACTTGCATTGTAAAGGGGATAATCCGGATAAACAGGCGCCTGTGGAGTCTGCGGTGTCTGCGGTTCCTGAGGGGTCTGCGGTTCCTTGGAAACAGGCGGTACGAACGTCACGCCCTTTTTGGGAAGCAGGATGGTATAGCTGCTTCCTTCCTCCACGATATAGTAATCCGTATCCTCCGAAAGGCCCAGATAAATGAACGTACTGTCCACCGAGTGATAGAAATTGATAAAACTTAACGTCTTCCCGTCGATTACGGTATAATACTGGTCGTTAATGCTCTTCTTCGTCTTTGGAAGCTCAAGATATATTAATCCCGGTGACTTATTTATTTTCACATCCAGGGGGCTGTTCCCCGTTAACGTGATATAATCCATTTCATTGTTGGTCCCTACAACTATCCTGTTCAGGGAGTTGTAATAAATGGTTACATAAAGGACGGTTTTATCAGGTGAAAGCGACAAATCATATGTGAATTTGTCCGATAGTATATTGAACTCAAGCGTAGCCGTCAAGTCCGCGTCAGCATAGGTACGGATGGAATCAATCATGCTTCCCGGGGAATTGCCCAGGTTGTATATATTGGAGAAAATGTTCATGTTCTCGGCCTTAACCGTTAACCGGTTTCCGTCCGCCTGCGTGGTCACCCTGCTGAACGGACTGTCCGCATATATGGCATATGTCTCATTATTAATCTTTACATTGCCGTAATCCTTGGTTACGGTGTATATGCTGCCGAATGTAACCGCGCCTCCGTTATCTATACTGTGAACTCCTGTGCTTTCACCGATTAAGGTCTTATAGCCTTCCCACTGCTGCAATACCGTGCCCCTGTCCCAGGTTACCGGCGAATCGCCCAACTCGGGGTCATTATCCTGGACCGGATTAGAACCGGGATCCGAACCCGTATTATTCTGACTGCCGGTACCGCTTCCGCTGTCTTGGACTGGATTGGCGTTGCCCGGCGGTTCTTCGACAATAACATCGTCTTTTCTAGATGTAATTATGGATGTCATGGTGTTTTTGTCCCATCGGTAATCAAAGCCAAGGCTTGATGCGGTAACGCTTCCGGGAATCATGACATACGACGAACCCACATCATGATTTGTAACAATCATCGGCGGGGTATCCAGAATAATGGCGTTGCCGTTCAGATAGGCAACAGGGCTTCCGATCTTCATAATAAGTGTTCTGCCGTTGCGAGACAATGTTATGGTCTTATCGGAAGCATTATAACTATAGGAAGCGTTTATCTTCGTATCTGCAAATACTCTCTTTGCACGAAGCATCGCCGTATTATTTGTAATAATGCTGGGCATGTTTCCAAGATCGACGCTCTTTCCGTCGATTGTTACCTTCCCTTGGGTTCCTGTATAATAAAATTTCTCACCGTCATTATACGAAAGAAGAAGCGGGAAACTCGTGCGTGTCACGGAAACCGTACTTGTGCTTTTGTTCCAAACATACTCATATCCCAGGTTCTCAAACACGAACCTGGAAGGCACAAGAACCTTTGTGACATCAGCCTTTATATACTTTATCTTAACTGGAGCGACAGGAGCGGTTGTCTTCTTTCCGTTAACATAGGCTTCGGTGCTTCCAATCTTCACCGTAACCGTATTGCCGTACTTCGAAATGGACACCGTTCCCTTATCCTTGTCATACACGCATTCCGCCTTGATCTCGGACCTTTCAAAAATATCCGTATAAGGTACCAGGGCTATATTGTTTTCAATCAGTCCCGGCGTGCTGTCATTGCTTATCTTCTTTCCGTTATATGTAACCTTGACCTGTATGCCCGTATAGGTATACTCTTTCTTGGTCGTATAATTGTATATCCTGATGCCTGATGAGGCATATGCGGTATTCTCATTAATAAAAACATGCAAGGCAACAAGCAGTGTTATCATCAGCATTCCCAGCAGCTTGACAACACGGGTTATACCATAACAATCATCATGGGAACTAATATATGAACCGTGTTTACGTTCATACATCCTGATACATTTATTCTTCATTTTTGTCATCACTCCCTGTAAAAAAGCAAGTCAACGGTGTTACAGTTGTCGTTGGTACAGATATTACAATAGTGTTAAAAAGTGTTAAAACTGTGTCATTTATGCAATTTTTCAAATTTTATTATAAAAAAGCTTATAAAATGCGTATTATCAAGAAAAAAATGATGCCATATAATAACTAATTTGCCTTATATTACTAAATACTACTTATGTAGTATTTAATTTTTGTCACAGGTTATTGCATTCTACTGCAATCGACATATTATGATATGATTAAGTCTTTAATGAACGTAATTGTTAAATTTGGAAATTATTCCGTTCTATGACATTAGAACAGATTAATCTATTTAAATTCTCATGATTATATGGTAAACTACTATATGAGCTTAAATATTTCACACACTCTTAAATGAAAGGCAGCATTAATGTATGAAACTTCAGAGACTGATGGGTTATGCAAGGCGGGCTATTGAAGATTATGACATGATCCAGGAAAACGATAAAATAGCCATTGGCGCGTCTGGCGGCAAGGACAGCCTGACACTGCTGTATGTCTTAAGCGGGTTAAGAAGGTATTATCCCAGGAAATTCGATCTGGAAGCGATAACAATAAACATGGGCTATAAGGAAGCCGATTATTCCGGTGTTGCCCGGTTATGCAAAGAGCTGGATGTTCCGTATACAGTTGTAGAAACAGATATTGCGGAAATCCTGTTTGACCTCAGAAAAGAAAGCAATCCCTGCTCCCTCTGCGCCAAGCTGAGAAAAGGCGCGTTCAACCGGAAAGCCAGGGAACTGGGCTGCAATAAGAAGGCTTATGCCCATCATTTTGACGATGTAATTGAAACAATGCTCTTATCCTTGATATATGAGGGCAGGTTCTACTGCTTTTCTCCCGTTACATACTTAAACAAAGCGGATATTACCCTTATCCGCCCGTTAATCTATATCCGTGAAATAGATATAATAGGCTTTAGTAAGGCTTATCAGCTTCCCGTTGTCGAAAACCCATGCCCCGTTGACGGCTACACTAAACGTGAATATGTCAAACAGCTGATAAAAAACCTGGAGAAAGAAAACCCCGGCCTTCGCGAAAGATTATTTACCGCAATTCGTGAGAGCTCCATCCCCGGATGGAAGGTGAACAAGTAATTTATATCATATAAATATAAAAATCCTTACGGATTATTTCTTTTATCCATACAAGCGAAGAATTATCAGGAAAGGAATATCGAAATGGCTGAGTTAAAATACCACGACCAGGTGGATATCGAGAATTCAAAGAAGCTTCGGGTACTGCTTGAAAAGCTTCCCAGGTTTTGCAGGGACTTTTTCAGGGGAATCGAATCAACAACCTCATCCAGGACGAGGATTGCTTACGCCTATGACCTGGGTGTATTCTTTGAATTCTTAAAGAACTGCAATCCCCTGGTCAAGGATACTCCGATTGCAAACCTGAGTGTTGATATACTGGATCAGCTTACTCCCCTTGATATTGAGGAATACCTGGAATACTTGAATTATTACAGGTCGGAGGACAAGGAATATGTGAACCGTGAGACGGGAAAGAAAAGAAAGCTTGTGTCCCTGCGAAGTTTTTATAATTACTTCTACAAGAAACAGATAATCAAAACCAATCCCGCTTCCCTGGTCAGCATTCCTAAGCTGCACGAAAAGGAAATAATCCGTCTTGAGCCCGATGAAGTGGCCCTTCTGCTGGATGAGGTCGAAAAGCCCGAAAGCCTTACCAAGGTCCAGAAGAAATTCCATGAAAAGACCAAGGTTCGTGACCTGGCATTAATAACCCTTCTGCTTGGTACCGGCATCCGTGTATCAGAATGCGTGGGCCTTGACATAAATGATGTGGACTTCAACAATAACGGCATAAAAATCCGGCGCAAGGGCGGTTACGAGGTTGTTGTTTACTTCGGGGACGAGGTGAGGGAAGCCCTTCTTGCGTATCTTGAGGAAAGAAAGAAAATGATTCCCCAGGAAGGCCACACCAACGCTCTCTTCCTTTCCCTGCAAATGAAACGGATGAGCGTCCGTTCCGTTGAAAACCTTGTTAAGAAATACGCCCAGGGTGTTACCAAGCTTAAGAAAATAACTCCCCACAAGCTGAGAAGTACATACGGTACCGCCCTGTACAGGGAAACCGGTGATATATACCTTGTTGCCGATGTTCTTGGCCACAAGGATGTCAATACAACAAAGAAGCACTACGCCGCCATTGAAGACAGCCGCAGGCGCAGTGCCGCGAATATAGTGAAGCTGAGAAAGGATTAAAATATATCACCTCCCGAAGTTCCCTATTGTCCATTCAAGGTTACCGGTAATAGTATTTTCAAGTATTAAGTATAGTTTCGGTATGTCACCGTTATAAATATTTTTATAAGTATCAAAAAGTCGGTTGTATTATTTTTTCAGTCATAAACAACTCTGCTTCGCAATAAAAAGTATTTAATCCTTTAAAACATATGTGAATCGTATATAAAAGGAGGTGTCTGAAAAAATCAGACACCTCCAGTTTTGTTACACAATTATATGCATGAAGTACTCATCAACACATGGGATAATATATTACATTATTTGATTGTTATATTATGTTTGCCTTAATATACATTAGCAATCAAGCATTCTGCCTTTCCCGAACAGGTATAAGCAAATCAAGATGCGTCACCTGTGCCTTGTCCTCATCGCATAGGAAATACGCATACGTATTTAAATGCTCTTCCAAAGCGCCGTTCATTCCCATGGGATCCCGCGGCTCATACTCGTATTCCTTGCAGTTCATGATCCATTTACCGAAGCTTTCCCATTCATGGAAGTTGCCCATTTTTATATGATGGGCGGCGTACAAGCCGCCTGCAAAATACTTCTTTTGCAGAGGAGCAGGCACTTCCAGGTCATCGGGTATTGTCACCCAGAATTCATAACCGTAGGTTTCGTTGCCGGTGGGTGTCGGATTATTAAAACCATAAATCCTTAAGTCAGGTTTGATTTTATGAAGCTGTATCCCCCTGACAAAATCATTGAGCGGTTTGAATGCATTTGCTTCTGGGTTTTCACCGAAGTAATGGCTTGCAGCCACTGTGCTGGGCGGAAGGTACAATATCCGCACATCTTTGAATGCTGACAGGATATCATTGGCTTTATTCAGGTCGTCCATTGAATATTCCTCCTTTAAATTGATTTTTGAAAGGCTGAGGGTCTGAATAACACTCATGATATCAGCGTCATGAAATATATCCAGCTTGATATGCGTGTCAGCCATTGTATTGATTCGGGTAATCAAGCTGCTTAAAATATCGCGTATTACCGTAAGCGCATTTATCTCTTCATCAAGCTCATTTATACACTCCTGGAACACTTCACGGATAGCCTGCTCATTTTCGCTGAATATTTTTGCTATCTTTTTCAGCGGAACACGAAGCTTTCGGAGTGTGATGATCTGCTGCAGACGTCTTACAGCAGCTTCATCGTAAACCCGATAAGCATAGCCTTCGATGCGCTTACACGGCAACAAGCCTATTTCATCATAATACCTGAGTGCTCTTGTCGTAACATTGAATGTCTTGGTAACCTCGCTGATAGTCATTAGTTCCATCAGTCCGCCTCCTTTCATCGCTAATTCTAATGGACGACGCGACGTAAGAGTCAATATATAAATGCAAAAAATTTTATCATATTGATAATATCATACATTTTATCAGATTTCACCCTTCGCCTTCCTGAAAAAGCCCGACCTTGTACATTGATTTACCTCCTGCTTTTCCGCACAATAAAAGCTTGCCCATCGGCAAGCTTTTATATTATTCCCCTAACTGGCTCTCATGCTTCCTGAAGAAGTCCACCCTGGGCTCAAGGAATTTCAGCTTGTGATCCTTCAGGTTCGGAATAAAGTAGTCCAGAGGCTCAAAGATTGTGCTCCAATCCCAGATCCTCTCGTCAACACCCAGGTACTCTCTCACCATTTCGGCTCCGCTGGGTGCAAGCGGATGCACCAGTACAGCGGCGGTGCGGACCGCATGGAACGAGTCAATCAGTACCTGCCTGCGAAGGGCGTCGTCATCATTGGTGTCAGCTATCCTTATATTGTTCACATAGTACTTGTTGCTGCCGCGGATGTAGCTGTCCAGCAGGTCTGATATCCTGTGGAACTCATGATTATACATGTATCTCTCGTACTGCAGAACAACCTTCCTTGCTTCTTCAAGAACCTCTTCGCTGACCTTTCCTTCGGGTATATGTGAATCATAGTATTTCTGGGCCGTATAGAAGCATGAACGGATCAGCCTGTTATACACGTTGGTCAGAAGATTTCCTTCCTTAAGAACAGGATCCATGCCTTCTACGTTTTCCTTCTGGTAAACAGCCGGCTGGAAGCTCACGCTCTTATTATCAAGGCCAAAGCTGATGAAATGCATCCTTAACTGTTCGTTTGTGTAGTACTGCAAAAGCTCTGCCGCCATAGGAGGCTTGATATCGGAGCTGCTGCTCGCCTTTTTATCCATGAACAGCACATGGTTGTTTGCGATAAGATGCGGAAGAATCAGCTCTCCGTCCCTAGGCAGGATCTTGGGACCGCTCTCCTGCAAGGCCATGAACATAGCCATCTCGGCTATCCCATAGAAGTAAATGTTGTCCTCACCGATAAACTGATAGACGTTCGCATCCGCGCTGCACCACCAGTCGCGCCAGTCCTTCGAGGAGACATTATCGGCACTCTCAAGGTATGTCTTTGTAAATGATATCGGAGCCCACAAGGATTCGGGCCATACCCAGAAGGTGAGGTTATCCAGCCCTTCCTTTACCGGAGTCTTTACTCCCCATTCAATATTTCCCGTCAGCCGGAACGGAACCAGGGTCTTTCCTGTACGGAAGTTAATCCCGTTTCTCGCAATCATTTCCGTAGCTGTTTCCCTGTCCCTCAAATTCTTGAATACCAAGGTAACCGAAGGCTTCTTTTCCTCATCAATAAACTCATGCTCAGGCAGGTCGTTTATAATCTCCATGAGCTTGGGAAGCTGGTTCCTCTTGATATATATCATCGGATCCCTCAGGAATTCTTCCATCGTATTAAGCAGGTACTTTCTTGTGTTCGTGTTCTTTCTAAGGTAATCCAGCCTGTCCTTAAGAAGCTTCTGGAATTCCTCCAGCTTGAAATACCAGTTTGTTACCTTTACAATCTCAGGAGTTTTGCCGGATAACGTACTCTTAGGATTAATAAGCTCCGAAGGCATATACTGGTGGCCAAGGGAACACTCATCCGCATAGCCCCTTTCCGACTTGCATCCCTCAATCGGGCATTCACCCACAACCTGCCTTCCGTTTAACAGCACCTTGTATTCCGGATCATAAAACTGCGGTGTCGACAACTTCTGCAGGAATCCTTTTTCATAAAGCGCATTGAAGATTTCCTCGGACACCTCGTTATGGATTTCGCCGCTTCTTCCCAGGGCCGACGCGGCAAACAGGTTAATGCCTATCTCATAATCGTCCAGCGTCTTTTTCTGTTTCAAATGATTCTCATATACATAATCCGTAATGGAACCCTTATACCCGTTTTCCTCGCAGGCTTTTCTGTAGCTCTCCAGTATAACCGAGCCATAGCAGTCCGTGCCTGAGACAAATATGACATTTTCCTTGCCGATCCTGTCCCTTAAGAACCTGCTGAATACGTCGGCATGGATGAACACACCGCCGATATGCCCGAAGTGCAGCTCCTTGTTGCCATAAGGCATGCCTGCCGTTACAACCGCTCTTTTTGGAAATACCGGCCTTTTGGCTTCCGCTTTTCTTCTGCTTTCATTCATTTCGTTCATGTTCATTACCCCCTGGTGTTATGATAACACCCATACACTCCTTTCGTAATCTCGTTTTATTTTATTGGCATGGTACAGTAAAGCTTGTAATTATCAATCCGTCATATCCGGATAATAAAAAAACCTACGATATTCCGGAAAACCGGAATAACCGTAGGGACGAATTTCTTCGTGGTGCCACCCTATTTTTTTGATATGTCGCCATATCAAACTTGCCAGGTACATGCATACCTTCGTCCTGTAACGTGGATCAACGTCATAGCATCACCGGATAATAATCCGGATCCGTATGCGGCTCCGAGGCTTGCTTCATCATAACTTCCCCGTTCCTTCTCAGCTTAAGCGGAACTCTCTGTAGGTTGCCATTATGATTACTCTTCTCTTCACAGCCTTTTGCATATTAATTTGCTGTAATTATTATCGGCAGGTTTGTTATACAACTTAATCCGCCGAATAATAAATAATAGAGTTCGGCATATTAACAAGCCGGTTCATCATATGTGGTATAATATGATATTCTTCCTAAAAAGTCAAGTAATTATTAAGAGAACACCATCCTTTATGTTATATACATAAAGTCCGGTGTTCATCTTGCACTGGGTCATTAAGCCCCTTGTCTTTATTAAGTCGTCTCGCCGGCAGTTTTACAACTCAATTTAATATTTTATTAATCGTGTCCTCTGCCCATTTTTTAACCTTTATACCGTCATCCTCGACCTTAAGACCTCTTCCTGCTTTTTTTGATTGATTTTCTCCAATACAAAACGGTCAATCCTGATTCCCATAGGGGCATATTCCGATTCGGCCTTTGCTATCCCGGACTCGACCTGGTTCCAGAAATCCGATTCGTAATTGTGGTATATTACCGCGATTTTCAAATCTTTTCTCTTTCCGAGCATTCTCGCGGCAATATTGGGTTTATAATCGAGTTCTTTTATTACCTTGACAACCTTGTCATATGTATCCTTTGAAACACGACCTCGATTATGTATTACCCTGTCAACGGTACCCCTTCCCACGCCGGCAATCCTTGCAATATCATCAATTGTTACCATTCTATTATACTTCTCTTCCATATTATGCGGTATCGTACCCTCATCCCTTTTAAAATATATTTTTTATATAATGCACCATTATTTCTTTTGAATATAATGCATATATTTTTCTTATTTTACTGAGATTTTATGTGCACTTTTCAGCTATCAGCTTTGTATATTTTTATAAGCGGTATCGCGCCCGCACATTTAAAAATAATATTATTTCCGCATTATATCGGCAAATTACTGCGTTATCCCTGCAAAAAAGCCTGCAGTTTTTCAAAAACAAAACAACCGCAGGCGTATATATAGCATAATTATGTAATACAACCGGTATCATAGCATCCATAGCATCATAAGACATTATCATTATCTGGATCCATATTGTATATTGCTTTACATTTCATATAATACTGCATTCAATCCGGCTCAATAAAAAATCAGTTCATAATATACGGTAATATTTATATTCCATAATAATAATTGACGGAGATAATGGGACAATTTATAGTCAATATCCCGGCCCATCCGTATAATACGGCACAATAATATAGCTGCCCGCATAAATCTCATCCGAAGTCATCCCGTTGCTCATCTTAATCTCTTCTATATATTCATTCAGGTTATCATATTCATCGGACATATATCTTGACGCGATACTCCAGAGAGTGTCACCCTTATGTATCTCAACACTGGTTACCTGCTTGATCCTGTTCCCTTCCCTCTTCGCAGTGGCCTTCTTGGTGGCCAGGATAATTGTAAATATCATAAGAGCAAACAGCAGCAAAACGGCAAGAAGCCTTATTCTGTTTTTGCCCGCAGTTTTTCTAACAGTCTCATGATTCAGGTTGTTAAGATACGTGTTTCTCATTGCTTTTACCTCCAAAAAGGACACGATTCGAACATTTGTTTATCTTGATTATATCGAACAAACATTTGTTTGTCAATAATTTTTTCGAACAAATATTCTGATTTGCAAACATTTTTTCGTTTTTTAGAACATAAGTTTTGCATTTTCCTGGAACATATGTTATACTTATAAAAAATACGGATTCTTACAATGATAACGCAAGCAACCTGTCAATTTTATTTATATAAGGAGGCTCTCATTAATGGGATATGGTAAAATCAGCAACAAGCAAAGGGAAATTCTTGAGTTTCTTAAGTCCAGGATTATAAACAGGGGTTATCCGCCGTCGGTCCGCGAGATCTGCGAAGCGGTTAATTTGAAATCCACCTCGTCGGTTCACTCCCACCTGGAAACTCTTGAACGGAACGGGTATATACGCAGGGACCCGTCAAAACCCAGAGCCATAGAGATTATCGATGATGAGTTCAATCTTACAAGACGTGAGATTGTAAACGTACCTATACTTGGCACCATTACCGCAGGACAGCCGATACTTGCCGTTGAAAATATTGAAAGCTACTTCCCTATTCCCGTTGAATTCATGCCGAACTGCGAGACCTTCATGCTCAGGGTTAAGGGTGACAGCATGATTAACGCCGGCATATACAATAACGATAAGATACTTGTCCGAAAGCAGTCCCATGCAAAGAACGGCGATTATGTAGTTGCTCTGTTGGATGATGAAGTAACCGTCAAGACATTCTATAAAGAAAACGGCTACATACGCCTTCAACCCGAGAATGACGCCATGGATCCCATCATTGTTCCGGACGTCCAGATTCTCGGCGTCGTAATCGGTTTATTCAGAATGTTATAATCATAAAGCTTGCATAAACTGCTTTAAAATATAAAACAAGGTTAACAGGAGAACCGCCGCAACCGGCCGATACCCTGTTAACCTTATTCTTATTCTCTTATTCCATTATTCAGATTTGAGCATTCTTATTCTTTTATCAAAGATTTCTCCGTAGTATTTAATAATTTCACTTAAATCAATTATTAAAATCTTTCATATTAAGATAATGTCAAATAGGAGTTTAACGGCCTAATCCGCTTGTTGCTTCACATTATCTAGTAAAATAGTACTCATGGTAAGCTTTTAATCAAGCTGCTCTTTGCTTACCGCTTTGCCGTCCCTCCAAATCCTCTCCAGGTTATAGAACAGCCTGTCCTCTCTTGAGAATACATGGACGACAACATCGCCGTAATCCATGAGAATCCAGCTTGAGCTTCTATTTCCTTCGATCCTTAGAGGTTCATAGCCGTTTCTGCCAAGCTTGTCCATAACGGAATCCACAAGGGCATCGACCTGAAGGGAATTCGCACCGTTTGAAATGATAAAATAATCGGCGATAACCGAAATATCCTTTATGTCGATTATCTGGATATCTTCACCCTTCTTGTCCTCCAGGGCCTCTACAGCCAGCTTTGCCATTTTTTTAGAATCGTTCATATCTACCTCCGGTTTATGTTTCATCTTAACTATTATAACAGTATATATCAGTCATTATTTTTACTTGTTTACATAATATTTATATGTCTCTTCTGTTCTTGGATCAATCAAATATTCATTTTGATTAAGGTACGCCAGCTTATTCTCCAGTATTTTTATAAACCCTTCATCCAGATCCCGGTATACGGTTTCCCTGATTTCATTCAGCCTGGGGATGCTGTCCTTCCTGTTGGGCTCGATATAGTCCGCAACGAACAGTATTCTCTCCAGCTTTGACATGCCCGGCCTGCCTGTTGTATGAAATTCTATCGCGTTAAGGATATCCTCATCATTAATCCCATACTTCTCCCTGGCATATACCGCTCCGACCTTGGAATGAAGAAGCATATGGGGCAGCTTTCTTTCAATCTTGGATATCTCTATACCATGCTCCACGCATTCCCGTATCATATCGTCCCCGGTCATATACTTGGCGCAATCATGAAGGATTCCGGCTATGCATGCCGATTCAACATCCACTCCATAGATTAACGCAAGATCGTGACATACCTCTTCAACTCCAATAACATGGCGATACCTGCTGTCCGATAAGACTTCCTTCATACATTTTCTTAAGTACTCTAATTTTTCGGAATCCATATCTTCACCCTCAATTGCAGCACATAACCTGCGAAAAATTTATTATAGAATATACAATAACCCTTAGCAGGACTGATGTCAACCACCCGCGTGAGCTGCAAATTGTATTGCTCACTTATAAAGGTTATGTTCTATTATATACGATTCCACCTTGTCCGGAACATAGTATCGTATGGATTTTCCTGTTTTTACCCTTTCGCGGATCATTTCCGATGAAATTTCAATCAAAGGCATGTCAAGGAAAATAACCCTTCCGCTAAATGATTTCTTTATATGTTCGGCCATTTCGTCAAGTTGCTGTCTGGTATATTGATCCCTGCCGCCGACGATGACCGTGCTTAATTCAAATATTGTCCGGGGCTCCATCCAGTCAAGCATTGCCATGAATGAGTCGGCGCCGACAATGAAGTAGTACTCCGTCCCAGGCTCATTCTCCTTCAGGATTCTTAATGTGTCGGCCGTATAGGTTGTTCCGCTTCTTTTTATCTCCATGTCCGACAGGACAAAATGCGGATTTCCCTCTATTGCCAGACCGGTCATGTTCAGCCTGTGGTCGGCAGATACGATATTTTCATTCGGTTTATGGGGCGGGATTCTGGTCGGCATGAATACGACATAATCCAGCCCAGCCTGCCCGCATGCATGCTCCGCCAAAAACAAATGTCCATTATGAATGGGATTGAAGGTTCCTCCCATTATACCAACTTTTTTCATACGATACTTCCTTTGCTTATTTTTCAGGCAGTATTATTTTCTTTTTCTTCCTGGATTCCTTATAAAGCACTATCTTCCTGCCGATTACCTGGACCACCTCGGATTTTGTTCGTTCAGAAAGAATACGGGCAATCGAATTAATATCCTCCAGGCAGTTTTTAAGAACATTTATCTTAACCAATTCCCTTGCTTCCAGGGCTTCCGCAACACCTTCGGTAATTTCCGGGGTAAGTGCTGATTTTCCAATCTGATATATCGGGTCCATTTTCATGGCCAGGCTAATCAGATAAGCACGCTGCTTTGCCGTCATCATGGCTCTCCCTTCTATAGCTGATTATTTGTAATACTCGAACTGAAGCCCGTACATTCTAACTGTATCTCCGTCCTGTATGCCCAGCTCTTCAAGCTTTTCAAGTATTCCGTTTTCCTTCATGAAGTTTTGGAAGAACAAAAATCCCTTTTCGGATTCCAGGTTGGTATAGCCAAGCATACGCTCGATTCTTGGCCCTTCCACAACATAAAGGTGCTCGTCTTCCTTCCAAACCTCGAAGGGCTCCTCCGGTTCCTTAAGGTCTTCCGGAAAATACTCCCTCTCAAATACAACCGGAGCCTTGTCCATTTTGTCAAGTATTCCCTTTACATGGTACATTAGCTCCCTGACTCCCAAACCGCTGACGGCGGATATGGGAAATACTTTCAGCCCCTCAGGCTCAAATGTATCCTTAAGCTTTTTAATTATCGCTTCCCTTTCTTCCTCCGGCAGTACGTCCAGCTTGTTGGCCGCAATAACCTGCGGTAGCTTTGCAAGCTCCGAGTTATATGTCCTAAGCTCCTCGTTAATCAGCCGGATGTCCTCAACGGGATCCCTGCCCTCGGTCGACGCGGCATCCACCAGGTGTATGATTGCCTTTGTCCTCTCAATATGCCTTAAGAATTCATGCCCAAGCCCAAGGCCCTGGGACGCTCCCTCGATCAAGCCGGGAATATCGGCCAGCACAAAACCTTCTCCGCCCTCCAGGTCCACAACTCCCAGGTTTGGCGTCGTTGTGGTGAAGTGATAATTTCCGATTTTGGGGGTGGCATTTGTCACTGCGGCAAGCAGAGTGGATTTGCCCACATTCGGGAATCCCACCAAGCCGACATCGGCGATGAGCTTAAGCTCAAGAATTACGGTCATCTCCATGCCGGGTTGTCCGGGTTGCGCATACTTCGGTACCTGCATGGTTGACGTGGCATAATGCCAGTTGCCCTTGCCGCCTCTTCCGCCCTTTAGGATTACCATTCGGCGGTTGTCCCCGGACATATCGGCCACGATTTTGCCGGATTCTTTCTCGATAATAAGAGTCCCCGGAGGAACCTTAAGCACAAGATCCTTACCGTCCTTTCCGGTACACCGCTTTTTGCCGCCGTTTTCACCGTTTTCAGCCGCATATTTTCTTATATGGCGATAATTTGACAAGGTATTGAGGCCTTCGTCCACCTCAAAAATAACGTCTCCACCCTTGCCGCCGTCTCCTCCGTCAGGGCCGCCGGCCGGTACGTATTTTTCCCTTCTGAAGCTTACATGGCCGTCTCCGCCTTTACCGGACCTGATATATATTTCAGCTCTGTCTGCAAACATATGCCCTCCATTTGCTCCGCGTACAAAATAACCCCAAATTCATTATTGCTAGGAATTTGGGGTTTTAGTCACATGTGTCATTAATTATTGCTTGCTACGGGGTAAACACTTGCTTGTGTCTTATCCCTGCCCTTTCTCTCAAAACGAAGAACACCGTCTATCAATGCATACAATGTATCGTCGCCGCCGCGTCCTACATTTCTTCCGGGATGAACTTTCGTTCCGCGCTGTCTATAAATAATATTGCCAGCAAGAACAAATTGTCCGTCGGCCCTTTTAGCGCCCAATCTCTTGGATTCGGAATCTCTTCCGTTCTTTGTGGAACCGACACCCTTCTTGTGAGCGAAAAATTGAAGGTTCATTCTCAACATGGCTAACACCTCCTAATATTCAAATGATACTCTATCAAACACCAATCCTTACGAAACATTCCGTCTTTCTTTATCGCGTTTTCATCTGTTCAATCCGAATATACTTATCCGTATATTCCTCTGCAATCTGCTTAAGTCCAATAGCCAACGAGTTAAGAAGAAGATTTCCGTCGCTGCTTACAGGTTCGGCCATATGAAACTCAATCAGGCCTTCATTTTCATCCTGTTTTATGTCAAATCTGTCAGATGTTAAACTATCCAGGGAATTGACCGTATTTATAACCAAGGCCGATACTGCCGCGCATACAACATCCTCGCCTTTTTCGGCGTATCCTGCGTGCCCCAGTACCTTAAAACCCGTAATCAGATTGTCTTCATTCTTAAATACTGTTACCTTAATCATGACATTTACCTATGCAAGAATCTTTTCAATCTTAACCCTGGTAAATGGCTGTCTGTGACCTTTTTTCTTCTTGTATCCAATCTTGCTCTTATACCTGTATACAATGATCTTCTTGTTCTTGCCCTCTTCGAGAACAGTTGCCGTTACCTTCGCATTAGCTACGGTAGGATTTCCAACAACCAGTTCACCGTTATTTACAGCAAGTACCTGGTCAAAAGTAACTTCGGCGCCTGCTTCCAATCCAAGCTTTTCAACCTTGATGATGTCGCCTTCGGATACCTTGTACTGTTTTCCGCCAGTTGCAATAATTGCGTACATATTGCACCTCCTGTTTACCAAACTCGCCAGCTGTGGTGTCCGAAAAACGGAGCTTATACCTCGCTGTGCGGCACACTAAGATATGTTAGCATATACGCCGTAAATTGTCAAATAAAATTTAATGGTGCCAGGAACGGTCCTAGATGGTGCCGCCACCGGTACTACATACTGCCAATAATAATATTCCGCAGCCTTCTCGTTATATGCATGGTACCGGCATCCGTTTTCTGGGTCATGAAGAGGAAGCAGAGGTTGTCAGCCGGACAGTTGGCAAAATAGCATCCAAGCCATCCGTCCCAGCCATATTCGTATGGGCTGCCTATGGTTCCGGCTTTTTGCGGGTCGTTGAGGATTCTCATTAGGCTGCCGTAGGTATGCCCCTCCAAATCAATCCACAGATTGAAGCTCTTTTGCTGTTTTTTATTCAATGCCTTGGTTGTCATGTATTTTACGGTTCTCGGATTCAGGAACTGCCTGCCGTTGTATGATCCTCCGTTCAGCAGCATAAGCGCGAATTTTGAATAATCGTCAATCGTTGAGGCAAGCCCTGCTCCGCCGGATTCAAATGCCGGATCCCTGTCCATGTCCTGGTATATGCCAAGGTTGTGGCCGGGATATAATTTCAAGCCGCCCTTGCCGTCCCACATATATGTATTGGCCAAGCGGTGATATTTCTCTTTCGGGACATAGAATGCCGTATCCTCCATTCCCAGGGGTTCAAAGATCTCCTTCTTAAGAAATTCTCCGAACCTCATTCCTGTAACTACTTCTATTACCGCTCCCAGTATATCCGCGCTGGTTCCATAAGCCCAGCTTTCACCCGGCTGGAATGCCAGCGGGCATTCTCCAAGCTTGTTTGCAATTTCAAGGGTAGTCAACGCGTTATCAGTATTAAGCTTCGCATGGATTTCATCAAACACCCTGGCTACCGCCATGCCTGCGACGCCATCCTGGGGGTAAAGAAGCCCGGAGGTCATATTCAGCAGGTCACTTATCCTTACATCCCGTTTTACCGGAATCAGGCTGCCGTTCTCCGCCACAACCTGGTTTCTGAATCCCTCCAGGAACCTGCTGACGGGCTCGTACAGGTCGAACTTGCCCCTCTCAACCAGCATCATGGTGGCTGCCGCCGTGACAGGCTTGGTCATGGAAAACAGCCTGAATATTGTATCCCTCTTTATCGGAAGCTGTTCCTCAATGGACGCCCAGCCATCCTCATGATACAGAACCTCCTTGCCGTCCTTGAAAATGAGCAGATTTGCCCCGGCGATTTCATTCCTTTCAATAGCGGTGCGGATAGCATCTTTAATGTTTTGAACCTCTTTTGCACCGAGCATTTTATCGTCCCCTTCCCATAAAATAAATTAATTATTACACAGCTTGTAATCTAATATTTATAATTCCCATGGGTTGTTATCGTTCATAATGTATGCCGCTGCTGTTATATATACCCATAGAATCTGCTGTATTATCCATACCCATAAAATATGTTATAGGCATAATTTACCCGTTCAGAAGCTCCGGAAGCAGTTCATTCACCTGTTCATGCAGCGGTTTGCGAAGCTTCTTTCTTGTAACCTCAATCAATCCCAAGGCCGTCATATCAACAAGGGTTGTCTTGATCGGATCCTTATTCAAATGCTCCTCCAGCGTGTTAATCAACAGTTCCTTATCTTTCTTCTGCTCCAGGTCAATAAAATCTATTACAATGATTCCGCTGAAATTGCGGAGCCTTATTTGCTTGGCTATTTCCCTGGCAGCCTCCAGGTTAATCTTAAGAAATGTTTCCTGGACCTTTTTCTTTCCCGAAATCGCCTTTCCTGTATTTACATCAACAACTGTTAAGGCTTCGGTTGGCTGAATGACCAGGGTTCCGCCCGACTTCAGCCATACCATCGGCTTAACCGCCGCTTTAAGCTTCTCCATAATCCCATATAAAGCCGAAAGGCTGATGCTTTTGTCATTATAAAGCCTTAGCTTGTTCTGATCCTCCGGCTGATGCTGAACAAGGTATTCCTTCATATTATTATAAAGCTCTTCATCATCCGTTACAAATTCATCAACATGATCCGAATACCCGTCCCTTATATCGCAGATATACCCCGGCGGCGTGCGGTACAGGAGTGAAAACCTTGTTCTATGAATTCCGTATGTCCGGATGCCGTTATAAAGATCAATCAGGGTTTTTACTTCATTGATAATAAGCTCATCACTGACATAAGCCGCATTTGTTCTTACAATCAGTCCGTAATCTTTAGAGACATACGGCTTTACCAGGCTTTTTAGCCTTTGCCTTTCGTTCATATCCTCAATCTTGTTGGATACACCCACGGATGTCTTTCCATGTGTCAGCGCGATATATTTGCCCGTCAGATTGATATTGGAGCTGACAACAGGCGCCTTGGTCTTGACGTCCTCCTTAATAACCTGGACGATCAGCTCATCCCCTATCCTGACATCGGCATATTTTTTTCCCGGTTTTGCCTTGTCCTTGCCGTTATCAACACCGTCTTCGGGATTAGGTTTGCTTGCCATAATCGGCTTCTTATTATCCTTGATGGAATAATAGCACATCCTGCCGTCCGCTATTTCCACGAACGCGGCATTAATATTCTTGATAATATTCTTAACCTTCCCAAGGTAAATATTGCCAAGAATAGTGTCTTCGCCGGCAGGGCTTAATGATACCTGGATCATATCCATACCCTCAAAGAAAGCCGATATAATGGTGTTTTCATGCTTGGTTATAATCAGCTTGTTATTCATTCATATCCCCTCTGCTGTATAGGTTTCAGGCACCATTTCGGTGTCTGGTGCTATTACAAATTATTACAAGAACCTATCCAACGGAATAAGCTTCTTCGTCTCCTCATCCCTGGTGTAGATTTCAAGGCGGTGAACCTGCCAGGCAAAAGGATTGTAGGATATACCGCTTGCGGCGCAGAATGATTCCATGACCTGTTCGGGTTTCAGATTAACGGCGCTTCCCGCAGCAAGCTGCATGTAAACCCTTATTTTGTTTTCATACACATCGGCCTTGCTTTCCGCATTAACAGAATAACTTCCGCTGCTTTCAGTCCTTCGAAAATCGGCAAGATTTCCGGAAAGCTTCTTCCTATACTCCGTCTCGTCAAATGCCGTAAAACAGATCATGGGCTTTATATCAACCATCATCTCATTCTTTTTTGTTTTCTTATTTATTATGATATTCGGCTGGGAATAAAATCTCTCAAAGGCCCGGCGGAATTTATCGTGTAAAATGCCGTAATCCTCCAAACTGCCGTAAAGCCTCTCGCCGAAATTTCCTTCCATGCTCCCATTACCATAAATGCCGCCTTGTAACTCCATCTCATACCCGTCCTTCAGCGACACAAGGTAATCCGCCGCAGACACCAGGGACATGGCCGACTCCTTCTTTCCATGCTCCCTGTCATCCGGCAATGCCTCATTAATACTTCCAACCATAATCTCCGGGTCTTCACAGGACTTCAAACCGATATCCACGTACTCGGCATCGCTGGTAAGCCCCAGGCCGAGCGGAGAAGCAAATGACATTACCTGATGGGGATTGAATCCCTGGGTATATTCAATGTCATATCCCGCCCTGCGAAACGCCTTCTGAAAATACCTCATGACATCCAAGTGGCCGATGAACTTCATCGCACCGTATTTTTGAAATTTAATCCTTGCCTTCATATACAGCCTCCCGTTCAATAAAGCATACTCCGCCGCCGAATTGCTTCGCCCCGCAGTTAAAGCACATCTCCCTGCAGTTCGGCGTGGTCTTTCCGCTTATTGCCCTTCGGTATTCTCTTAAAAGGAACGGCTTGCTGACCCCGGCATCGATAATATCCCAAGGGAAAACCTCATCCTCCTGACGTTCTCTACAGGTGTAGAATGATATGGAAATGCCGTTTTTCTCAAACGCATCCAGCCATTTGCCGTAATCGAAATACTCACTCCAGGAGTCATACATGCATCCTGCCTTATAGGCGTCGTATATTACATTGCAAAGCCTGCGGTCGCCCCGCGCAAATACCCCCTCCAGCACGCTCAGCTCTGCGTCATGCCAGCTGTACTTTATGCAGTTTCCATGGGGCTGCCTGTTTATGCTGCCTTTTAGAAGCCTTTGCTTTCTTATATACTCCTCCGGCGTATCCATAGCGCACCACTGGAACGGCGTAAACGGCTTCGGCACGAAAAACGACGTGCTTGCAACCACGTTTACCTTGCCCTGCCTGCGTTCCTTGGGCATTTCATAATAAACGCCCGCGATTTTATCAGCCAAAACGGCTATTCCCTCGACATCTTCATCAGTCTCTTCGGGAAGCCCCATCATGAAATAAAGCTTAACCCTGTTCCAGCCGTTCTGAAACGCCTCCCTTGCGCCATTTAAGATCGAATCCTCGGTAAGACCCTTGTTTATAACGTCCCTGAGCCTCTGGGTACCCGCTTCCGGCGCGAATGTGATGCTGCTCTTCCTGATATCCTGGACCTTTCCCATCACGTCCAGGGAAAACGCGTCTATTCTGAGGGACGGCAGGGAAATGTTTATTCCCTTTGAACCGAACTCGTCAATCAGAAAATAAACAAGCTCCTTAAGCTGCGAATAATCGCTTGAGCTCAGCGAGCTTAAGGATATTTCCTCATGACCAGTGGACTTAAGCATTTCATACGCGCATTTCTTAAGGTATTCCACATCCCTTTCCCTGGTGGGACGGTAAATCATGCCGGCCTGGCAGAACCTGCACCCGCGGATACAGCCTCTTTGAATCTCCAGGACCACCCGGTCCTGGGTTACCTTGACGAACGGCACCAGCGGTTTTACCGGATAGTACGCCTCGTCCAGCTTCATTTCAATCTGCTTTCGCACCTTATCCGGCGCCTTATCATAATTCTTCCTGTAACTCTTTATCGTACCGTCATCATTGTATTCCACATCATAAAACGAGGGTACATATATGCCCTCCAGCTGCGACACCCGCTCAAGGTACTCCCTGCGTGTCATTCCGTTCTTTTTGCATTCCTTATATATATCCAGTATCTCTTCGTATCCGGACTCGAACTCGCCGATATAAAAAATATCAAAGAAATCCGCAATCGGCTCCGGATTGTATGTGCATGGCCCGCCGCCGATTACAATGGGGTCGTCCGCGGTCCTGTCCTTCGCAAAAACAGGAATTTTTGACAGCTCTAAAACCTGCAGGATATTTGTATAGCACATTTCGTATTGGAGCGTAAAGCCTAGAAAATCAAAATTCCTCACGGGCTCCTGGCTCTCCAATGCAAAAAGAGGGATATCCCTCTCCCTCATAAGCTTGTCCAAATCGACCCACGGAGAATATACCCTTTCACACCATGTATCGTCTCTGCGGTTCAAAATGTCATATATAATCTGGATGCCCAGATGGGACATCCCTATTTCATACACATCCGGAAAGCAGATGCAAAACCTTATGTCCACGTCCTTCGGGTTCTTGACAACCATGTTAACCTCACCGCCGATGTAGCGGGCAGGCTTTTCCACCGACAAAAGAATCTCGTCGGATAGCGCTAGTTTTCTCATTAAAATGTCCTCTCTATAAAGCATAATCTTTGGCTTAACGTCAATTATACCCTATTGCGGACAAAAAAACAACGAACATCATTTCAGCCAGGACACAATCAACTCTTCAAGCGCCTTCAAATGATTGTTTCCGGTTACATAATGCCGTATGGTTTCATACGAAAACGTGCCCCAGTCAAGCTTGATCCTGTCAATGATAAATATGCTTATAAATATAACCACCGCGCATACCGTCCGGATAATCAGGTACCTGTATGATGCGATTTCCTCCGGCCGGCTCTCCGTTTCGGCAGTGTCCTTAAAGCCCTTAACCCTGCCTGTCACATTGGTGGTGTTCATCTGCCGCAGGCAGGCCTGCCTTGCCTGGTTGATTAATTCCGCCCTGGTCAGCCTTGCGCCCTCAAAGCCGCTTCCTGCAAAAGGCGTACTTATTTCATCAGTCCTTATAAAACCGGCATCGAAATTCTCCGAGAGGCTTTTCTCCACCTGCTTGTATATCTTGTCCTCATATCCCGCATCCATTGCCATGCCTCCACATGCTTGTTTTGTTAAATTATATTTCATGAGGCAGGCATATATTCACATTTTGTAACGGACATATAATGGCGCCAGGCACCGTTTGAATGGTACCTGGCCCCATAACAAAACCATTACATATTTTTCAAATAATGCACCGCGATCTGCGTCCTGTGCTCAAGCCCCGTCTTTTCAAGGATGGCGCTGATGTGGTTGCGGACGGTGCCGCTGGATAGGTACAGCCTTTCACATATTTCCCTGTTGGAGAGGCCCTCGGCAATCAGGGCGGCTATCTCAAGCTCCCTGGGAGATAAAAGCATCCGAAACATTTGGTTTCCAGTTCCTTCGGGCGAAACCCTGCCCCGGATAAACTCAAGAATATCCTTTTGAAATACGCTGCCTCCGGCATTAACCGCCCTGATGGCCGACAGAATCCTTTCTGCCGGGCTGTTTTTTAGAATATATCCGTTTATACCGGCCTGCAGGGCGCGAAGAATAAGCTCCGGCTCGTCAAAGGTGGTAAGAAGGAGCGGGTTTGACAGGTTGTTTTCCATAATCTCTTTTGCCGCAGAGATACCGTCCAGAAGCGGCATCCTGATATCGAGCATGGCAACATCGGGCCTGTACCTCCTTGCCATTTCCACGGCCTCAAGCCCGTTGACCGCCGCGCCGACGCACTCCATATCCTCCTGCGTCTCCAAAATCATTTTCAAGCCCTCACGGATAATGGCATCGTCATCCGCCAAAAGAACCCTGATCACTCCGCATCCCACCTGTTCAAAATAACTTAATCCTTAATTATCATCGCAGCCATACCGGCGTAAATATAGGCGTAAATATAGTCGCTACGGCAAAGCCGATATCCGGCGCCAGTTCAGCCTGAATATCTGTCTGTCATACCAGCGTAAATATATTCGTCACGGCAAATCCGTTTTCATCCTTGTTAATAAAGCACCTGCCCTTGCAGCTTACGGTTCTTTCCTCAATCGCTTCCAGCCCCAGGTGTTTTTCAAATTCATGCTTGGTCTTGCCGTTATCCTTGTATTCCACCTTTACAATCTTGTTGAATACCTTGATGTCCAGGACAAATTCCGTGGCATTCGAATGCTTCAGCACATTTGTCAGGCATTCCTTAAGGTTGTCATGAATGCAGGCCCACATATCGAGGGAAATGCCTGACAAATCCCCCGATGTCTTAAGCTTCGTGCTTATGTTGTACTTAACCTTGAACTCCTCAAGAATTGACGTTACATCCTGTATGCCAAGCAGCGCCCTGTCGGCTCTTTCTTCCCTCAGCGCCGTCCTAATCTCGTCCACGCTTTCACGAAGGTTGGCTATCGCCTTTTCCACACTGGCAGCCGCCTTGTCCCGGTTATCCTTCAACTGAAGCAGGGCGGCCTCAAGCAGGATTATGGTTCCCGAAATCCCATGCCCGATCTCGTCATGAATCCTTGCCGCTATCCTGTTCCGTTCCTCAAGGGAAGCGGTTGCTTTCAGCGTCTTCATAAGCCCGTTAAGGTCGGCCACCTTTTCCTCCAGCTTCACGATTCTTTCCTGCAGCGCTTCATTCCTGCGGATGGCATCGTCCTGCTTAATAACGGCATGCCTTGCGGCCATATGCATAACTATAAGAATAGCCGACAAGACAGTCGCATCAATCCCGGGCGGAAATATGGCATACAGAAGCACCAGGGCGACAAGGCTCACCTGCCAGTACATCTTGCTTGCCAGCACAAGCTCAAACAAATGCAGCATCAAAACTGCAAACAGCGGAACCAGTTTCTCAATTCCCATAATAAAACATGCCGCCATTGATGCCGCTATTGTTATCATAATAATGGATTTCTTCTTCCAAAGCCTTGCAGCCAGCAGTTCGAACAAAAACACGCAGGCAAAGCTAAGGACCGATATAATTACGGGAACCATATCGTCCTTAACATCATATGCCGCAAGGAACGAGGCGGAAACCGCCAAAAACTTCAGTATCAGATACAGAACAGGCAAATCCATACTTGTACCCTATAATCTTTATATTTTAGTGTATCTTAATCTTCAACCGCCTGCCAAACACAACAAAAAACCCAAACCACATGTACTACGCATTTTTATAGCTCTGGGAAAACAGCACCGCGCCAATTAAAAACGCCAATACCGAAAACAGAACCAGGATAATTACATTCGGGGTTACGTCCGCTGCCGGATTATTCATCAGTATTCTCACCGTATCCATGAACCAGAACTGGGGCAATGCCCGCGCCATGTTCTGCAGGCTTTTCGGCGCGATATCTATGTCGAAATACGCTCCTCCAAGTATCGCCCCGACTGTGCTGAATCCCACGATCATTGACGACGCAGTGCTCTTTGACTTTAACAGGATTGATGCGTCGACCACAAAGCATATGACGAAGAAAGCCAGCAGCATTAAGAGAAGGAACAGCTTAATAACGGAAAAGCCGATATCTATTTTCCATAAAAAGATATAACTGCAGTATATTACCGACATAATCAGCGAAAGAATAAGGCCGTAAATGCATATACCCGCAATATAATGGGCAGGCTTGACGGGAGTGACCGTAATCCTGTTGTAAATGCCGTTTGCCTTGTCTTCAATCAGCATGAACGAGATTATTACGCCCAGCGCGAATATAATCTGCAGCACAAATCCGAATGTATTGCGGACACCTTCCTTCCTGCTGACCTCATCCAGGTCAATCTCATAGGCCTTGGCCTTCGAAACCGGTGTCTCCAGGCTCTTATATTCCGACAGGTATATGTCAAACGTACCCTTGTTTCCCCCGGCACCGGCGGACAGAAGCTTAACCCCTGAAAGGTAGCTGTTCATGTACGCCTCGAGGAAAGCCGCGTTTTCAAAGTCATCTGTGTACGTAATCACTATTTTTCCGTCATTTCCGGAAGCAAAAGCGTCATAAAATCCTTCCGGTATCTCAATTATACTTGAAATGCTCTTATCAATCAACAAGTCGGCCAGATATTCATAATCCGCATTCTCAATAAGCTCATAATCCAGGTCCCCGGCAAGATAGGATTTGAAATCGCTTGACAGCACGCTTTCATCATAATCAATAACGCCAACGCGGATTTTGGACAGGCTGGAATTCTTTATATATCCGCCCATCAAATTTATCAGGAAGCACAGCACAATCCCGCTTGCTATCGATATGGCAACACCCAGGCTGTTTTGCCTGAAATATGATTTTACAAGCATAATAATGTTTTTCATCTCTCTTCCCTCCTTCGAAACTCCGCGGCGCCGACAACAAGCATGACAATTGATGTGACGGCGCAGACAAGCACCACGGTATTGGCCTTTTCATAGTTTCCGAATAAGGCCAGGTCAAATGCGGCCTCCTGCACCTGGTAAATGGGCATCAACTGGGTCACGCCGTCTATGAAAATCTCCTTGGAATATGTCCCCGAAAGGAACATCATTATCCATATGACCGGGAAAATGGTTGCCATCGGGTTTATATTTACAAACAGCCCGTAGACCGCTCCGATCGATATCACCGCAAAGGTAATCAGGAAAAACATGAAAAACAGGTAGAGGTTATCGATCAGGTTGGAGGCATACCGCGCTTTAAACAGCACGGTATTAAGGACCATCATTAAGGTGGTCTGCATAATGGCCTGGGGCATCAAGCCCAGTATCTTTGCAAGAAACAGCTTAACCTGGCTAACCGGGGCTATTTTCAGCCGCCTGATGGTTCTATCCTGCCGTTCACCGATGAAGCATATCGAGCCTATCATCAGGCTCGTAAAGCTGAGCATCGTAAGCATGGTTATCGAATAGTAATCCACCATGGTCCTTTTTATCCCCAGGTCCTTCTGTTCGATAAACCCGGAACCGCTGTCTCCGGTATTTGCGGCGTCCGCAAGAGCCATGGGATTGTTTTTCGCCAGCACCTTAACCGCCTTGTTGATCTGGGAAAAGCCGTTCATCATGGCATTTACAGACCTGTTCCTTATCCTGTTCATTCCTTCATATATATGAATCTCCATGGGTGAACCGGTAAACAATACGACCGCGTCTATCTCATCCCTACCGGCCATTTCCATGGATAAATCAAGGCTGCCGGTTTTTTCGAATATAATATTTTCCTGGTCCGTCAGGTTTTGAACGAAGCTTTCCACGGCCATCACATCGGCAGGGTCCGAAGCTTCTATCATATAGTGAACAGTAAGTGTCCCTATTGCCTCCTCTGCGTTGTCATAGTTTGAAAGCAAGTTTCCCAGCAAATACACCATAATTACCGGAAATACCATGAAGAAGAACAGGTTGGTCTTATCCCTCAGAAACTCCCTTACTTCCTTTAAAATAATCTCAAGCATCATATCCCTCCTATCTGAGCTCCCGGCCGGTGAGGGTCAGGAAAAGCGTATCCAGATTCGGAACCTCGGACTTGATGTTGTCTATGGGAAGCCTGTGATTGAGAAATTCCTGGATAATCCTTTCTGTGCCGTTCTGTTCTATGGAAACGTCAACCCGGATTACGGCATCTTCTGCCTTAACCGCCTTTACACCTGGCATCAGCTTAAGCTTCTTGCAAAACGCCTCACGGTCAAATCCCGCTGGAATCCTGGTTTCCACGTAAATCGACTTCACATCGGTTACCATGGACACCAACTCCCTTTCCGTGCCCAGGGCAATCATCTTCCCCTTGTCTATGATTGCTATACGATCGCAGATTTCCTCAACCTCCTGCATGTAATGGGAAGTGTAAATAACCGTGGCTCCACGATCGCGAAGCTGCCTGATTGAATTAAGTATGTGTTCCCTTGACTGTGTATCCACGCCGACCGTAGGCTCATCAAGCACAATTAGCCGGGGATCGTGGGCAATACCGCAGGCAATGTTGAGCCTTCTTCTCATGCCGCCCGACATGTTCTTCGGCTTTTCCTTAATCTTATCCGAAAGGCCCACAAACTCCAGGGCTTCCAAAACATTTTTCCTCAGCCTGCTCCCTCTCAGGCCGTACAGGGAAGCAAAAAACTTCACGTTTTCATAAGCGCTTAAGTGGTTGTAAATGGCTATGTCCTGCGGTACCATTCCGATTATCTGCTTGATTTGGCTTTTATCCTTCCTGATGTCCAGGCCGTTTATAATAACCTCCCCTTTGTTGAAATCAGTCAGAGTCGTTATTACGTTCAAGGTGGTGGATTTCCCCGCGCCGTTCGGGCCAAGAAGGCCGAAAATCTCCCCCTTTTCAACGGTGAAGCTGATATGGTCGACCGCGGTCAGGTCGCCGTATTTTTTAACAAGGTTTTCGACATAAACATAAGACATTTAAAATTCTCCCTCCATAATTCTTAACATTGCTGTTTTATTCAATATGGGGATTTCAGATTCCGCTGCCTTTGCGTTTGCGTTTTCGGCAGCATTCACCCTCCCTTTTGTTACATGATATCCGCTTCCCTCATATATTGGAAGTGACATTTGTTATGAAATCAATATGACAAATGTCACATTCTACGGGTACACAATTTGGAAAATACATTGAAAATTAAAATAATTTCATTTATAATGACCTTAGTTAACCAACAGACAACAACAAGGAGGAATACTAATGTCAGCTAATGTATATGACATACTGATGGAGCGTGGGTTTATCGAACAGTGTACCCATGAAGACGAGGTTCGGGAATTGCTTGGAAAGGAGTCCGTAACCTTTTATATAGGATTTGATGCCACCGCCGACAGCCTGACTGCAGGACATTTTGTAACCATAATGGCAATGATGCACATGCAGCGTGCTGGCCATCGGCCGATTGCCCTTCTTGGCGGAGGAACCACCATGATTGGCGACCCCTCCGGAAAATCGGACATGCGCCAGCTCATGACAAGGGAAACCATAGATTACAACGCAAACCGTTTTAAGGAGCAGCTTTCAAAGTTCATTGACTTTTCCGACGACAAGGCTATCCTCGCCAACAATGCCGACTGGCTGCTCGACCTTAATTATATAGAGTTTCTTCGTGAGATAGGCATTCATTTTTCCGTAAATAAAATGATTGCCGCCGAGGCTTACAGGCAGAGAATGGAAAGAGGCCTTACCTTCTTCGAATTCAACTATATGCTCATGCAGGCTTACGACTTCTGGAAGCTCAACAAGCTGTACAATTGCGTCCTTCAGCTTGGCGGAAACGACCAGTGGTCGAATATTATCAGCGGCGTTGAGCTGATTCGCCGCAAGGAGCAGAAGCCCGCATACGGCCTTACCTTCAAGCTTCTCACCACCAGCGACGGCGTGAAAATGGGCAAGACCGTGAAGGGAGCCCTTTGGCTGGATCCGAACAAGACCTCTCCTTATGAGTTCTTCCAGTACTGGAGAAACATCGAGGATGTCAAGGTTGAGGAATGCCTCGCGCTGCTCACCTTCCTGCCGATGGATGAGGTAAGAAGGCTTGGCGCGCTTAAGGATGCCGAGATCAACTATGCAAAAGAGGTTCTTGCCTACGAAGTCACCAAGATTGTGCATGGCGAGGAGGAAGCCGTAAAAGCCAGGGAAGCCTCAAGAGCATTGTTCGGGGGCGGCGGAAAGTCCGAGGATATTCCCACAACCACCTATCCTGCGGCCAGGTTTGCGGAAGGAATTGACATCATAACAATGATGTGCGATGCCAAGCTTGCCACCACCCGTTCCGATGCCCGCCGTACCATTCAGCAGGGCGGCGTTTCGGTCAACAATAAAAAGGTTGAAAGCTTCGACCTGGTTCTTACGGACAAGGACTTCGACTCCGACGGCTCAATCCTGATTAGGAAAGGCAAGAAATCCTACCACAGGTTCAAGGCCGAGTAATTCCGGTGTATGGGCGGCAGGCGCAGATCATATTGAAGTGATATATATGTTCCTCATATTCTTATAAGAATGGAGTTGATATCATGCTGGAATTCACGCCCTTCTTTCAGGCCGAAAGAAGAAGCATAGCAGAAAAGCTGGCTAATTATTTTAACAGCTCCGGTTTGGAAACCAAGATATATTTTGATGAAGTCAGAGACTCATATATCTTGTCCGTTCCATTCCAGAAATTAAAAGAAGCAAAAAAGCTCTACCAGGAGTTTTACTTTGCCGAAAGAGAACGGATTGAAAAGGAAGCGACCAACCAGGAAAGCATTAATGAGTATAATGAAAGCAACATTATCTCCGATGAGTCCATGGCTGAAGCCGCTTCCGACAGCGACGCCGCAAATGATGACGAAACTCCATTGACACTTGATGAAACAGCCGCAGCAGCCGAAAGCGACGCTCCCGAATCCGAAGCAGAAACCGAAGCTGATGATAATGCTGATTCCGAATCTTCCGAGGACGCCGCCGTGGATGCCGATGCGGACGATAAGGAGGCCATAAGAAAACTGCTTTCCGGTTCGGGCAATTATGTCCTGAAATCCGAAAAGTACAAGGATTATACCGGAACACAGGCAATCTTCCTTATTGTTGGAGCCGCCGGTTTCATATTCGTAATACTTAACGCCGCGGGTATTCTGGATATCCTGTCCGGCCTGTTTGCGAACCTGATCATGGGCGCGTTGTTCCTGTTCTTCATCGGTGTGGGCCTGTCCACAGGCAAAAAAGCCAGACAGCTTAAGAAGGAAATCGATGAGGAAAACAGGCTCACCGAAAAAATCAACGAATGGCTCCGCACTAATGTAACCGAGGAATTCCTGTCGTCCATAACCAATCCCGAGCTGTCCGAAGAATTGGATTACATCAGGAAGACCGACACCATCAAGGAGATGCTGATTAAGGAATTCGGCGAACTGGACCGGGATTACCTGGACCGGCTCATTGAGGAATACTACAGCAGCACATTCGATAAGGCCGGGGAGTATGCCGAAATCGAAAGCCCTGAGAATATGGATGCCGTAAACGGCGAAGACAGCAAAAGCAGTGATGCCGGTGAAAGTGCTGAAATCGATGATACCGGCGATAATAAGGCGCCTGACGGGCCTGAAGCAAACGATTAAATCATGACGCTGCCGGCAAGACGGATAACGAGGAAGAACAATAATGGAATATCCACGCGATTTAATGTGATGCAGCGTAATTTAATATAATATGACTCATATGAAATAATGCCCCGATTTGAGCAGTAAAACCAAGCATTCAAATCGGGGTTTGTTATTATGAATAATTGTCACCTCTTTGCCCATATCCGGTTGACATTTTTTATAATTCTGTTATACTTCATTCTAACTTGAACTTAAACTGTAATTTCTCTTTTTTCGTATTTTAATAATTTCACTCCATACATGTTTCAGGAAATGAACCCTGACTTGAGATTCGGTTTTTTACCGGTTTCATATTAGGATAATATAACAGATATTAAATGAGGTGTGCTCCATGGATTTAAAACAGCAGGTTCTCGGCATTCTTGAAGCCTCAAGGGGCTCCTATGTCAATGGCGCTATGATGGCTAAAAAGCTTTACGTATCCAGAAACGCCGTATGGAAAGCCGTCAAACAGCTTAAAAATGAAGGCTATAATATAAGCGCGGTACGAAATCTCGGATACCGCCTGGATTATTCGACCGATATCCTTTCGGCGGAAAGCATATACCCGTATCTAAGGGGCAAGGCAAAGGATTTCAAATTAGATGTAAGAAAAACGGTCACCTCGACCAATACCATCGCAAAGGAAATGGCTGTGGCCGGAGCGCCTGCAGGAACCGTCATAATCGCCTCGGAGCAGACGGAAGGCCGGGGCCGAATGGGGCGAAGCTTTTACTCTCCCGCTTCCACGGGATTGTACCTTACCATAATCCTCAGGCCAAGGCTCAGCCTTGAGGATTCCATGCTCATTACCACGACCGCCGCGGTTGCGGCCGCAAATGCCATCGAGAAGGTTTCAGGCAAAAACGTTCAGATTAAATGGGTTAACGACCTGTTCGTTGACGGAAAAAAGGTTTGCGGTATCCTTACGGAGGCATCCTTAAACGTTGAAACCGGCGGCCTGGAATATGCCGTGGTCGGGATCGGCATAAACATTACCACCAGTGATTTCCCCGACGATATTAGGAGCATAGCCGGTTCAATACTTTCAGAAAAGCCTTCGGACAAGCCGGTTACCTCCGTTCTTGCCGCCGAAGTCCTGAACAACCTGTCCGAAGCCATGGATGGTATAACCGGAAGACATTATCTTGAGGAGTACAGGAAACGCTCCTTCCTGATTGGTGAAGACATACTGGTTCTAAGAGGCAATGAGCCCGTTTGCGCTAAAGCAATCGATATTGACGACCGGGCAAGGCTTGTTGTGGAATATCCTGACGGAAAGAAGGAAGCATTATCCTCCGGGGAAGTTAGCATCAGAAAAATGAAAGAGCATAAAGACAAAATCAAAAATATTAAAGGACCAATTGAATTTGCCAAATACTTATATTAAGGAGACAGAAAAATATTATGTTAACTACCAATCGGACATCAGTTAAAAAATTGATTTTAACAGGCATGTTTACGGCAGTTATTTCCATCCTGTCGCTGATTACGATTCAAACCCAACCCATACCATTTACCCTGTCGCTCTTTGCCATCTTCCTTACGGGCATACTTCTTGAACCAAGGTATTCATTCCTTGCGGTTCTGTCGTACATACTTCTCGGAGCGTTCGGACTGCCCGTATTCGCAGGCTTCAGGGGCGGATTTCACGTTCTCGCGGGAATGACAGGCGGATATATCATCGGATACCCCTTGATCGCGCTCATTACGTCAAAATCCTATGAGATATACGCATTGCTTAATCAAAAACAAAAGCCGACACCAAAGCGTTACATTTACGGCATCATCAGGACAGCCGTACTGGCTGCCGGCATGATAATTGCCCTGGCTGTCGACTATCTTATCGGAACGCTCTGGTTCAGCTTCGTATCGGGCTCGACAATTTCCAATTCCCTGGCCGTATGCGTATATCCCTTTATAGCATTTGACCTGTTAAAAATCGCACTGGCCATATCATTAGGCTTGGCAATCCGGAAAGCGGTATATAGAATCTGATTCCGCGAATTTATAAAAGCGTAAAAACGGCACTGGTAAAAGCATTTCAACAGCACTGGAAAGGCGTTTCATCGGCAATAGCAAAGGCGTTTCAACGGCGCTGGCGGGTATGGCCAGGCCGGTTAAACCCCATAATAACGGGCCTTTATTGCGTATTCTTACAGCGGCGCGAACAGCTCCTCCAGCTCTTCCCTGGTAAGCGTATTGATAAATACCTCTCTTGAGCTTACAACAAGCTCGGAGAGTTCTTTTTTCTTTTTCTGGAGCTTGTATATCTTCTCCTCTATTGTCCCCTTGGTAATCAGCTTAAGCACATGGACCTTGTTCTGCTGCCCGATCCGGTATGCCCGGTCGGTTGCCTGCTCTTCCACCGCCGGATTCCACCACGGGTCGTAATGGATGACGGTATCGGCGCCAATCAGGTTCAGTCCCGTGCCCCCCGCCTTAAGGGAAATAAGGAACACATATCCCTCACCGTTGTTGAACCGCTTGACATAGTCGTTCCTCTCCTCGGTGGGAGTGCTGCCCTCCAGGCAGAAATACGATATGTTCATATCCTTAAGCTCTTCCTCGATAATGCCGAGCATTGACGTAAACTGCGAAAATACCAGTACCCTGTGGTCATTGGCAATAGCCTCGGATATCAGGTCCATCAGCAGGTCAAGCTTGCCGCTTCCGCCCTGGTAATTCTCAAGGAACGTGGCCGGATGGCAGCATATCTGCCTGAGCCTTGTAAGGGCAGCCAGTATTTTTATCCTGGTCTTTTCGATTCCCGCCTCGGAAAGCTCGGAATAAATATCATGCCTGATATTCTCAAGATATGACATGTAAACCTGCTTCTGCTCCTCTGTAAGCTCGGTGAGCATCTTTGATTCATATTTATCCGGAAGCTCCGTAAGAACGTCCTTCTTCATGCGCCTGAGCACGAACGGCGAAATACGCTGGTGCAGCTCCTCCAGCGCTTCCTTGTCATCTCTGAGTATCGGCTTCTCATAGTACTCCACGAACCTGGAATGACTGTAAAGGTACCCCGGCATTATAAAGTCGAATATGGACCAGAGCTCCGACAGGCTGTTTTCGATTGGAGTGCCCGTTAACGCGAACCTGTGATCCGCCCTAAGCCGTTTAACCGATTTCGCGTTCTGGGAGGAGTCATTTTTTATAAACTGCGCCTCGTCAATAAACACCGTATGGAAATCTATACCCTCATACAGGGCGATATCCCTTCTTATCAAAGGGTACGAGGTAATCAGCACATCATAATCCCTGTACCTGTCGACAAGCTCCTTGCGCTCCTGCGGTATCCCGTTTACTACGGCCGCCTTGATAAAAGGCGCATAATTTTCTATCTCGTCCAGCCAGTTATAAGCAAGGGATGTCGGGCAAACCACAAGAAAATGGGGCTTGGGCCCATTATCAGCCTTCCGTTCCTTAAGTATCGATGCAATATACACAATTGACTGCAGGGTTTTGCCAAGGCCCATGTCATCGGCAAGAATCCCGCCCAGCCTGTTTCCCGCCAAGGTCCTGAGCCATTTATAGCCCGTCACCTGGTAAGGCCGAAGCTCAACCTGGATTTCATCGGGCACCTCGAAGTCCGTAACGGAAGGATTAAGGATGTTTTCCATGAGCTCCGTAAAGTCCCTGTCCTTCTGCAGCTCGAGCTTCTTGTCCGAGAAAGCCTTGTCGAGGTAAACCGCATACTGCTTTTCAAGGTATAGCTTGTTTTCCTCGATATTATTGCCGCTTACATTAAGGGACGACAATATCTTCGATACATCGCCGACATTGCCTTCGGTCAGGTTTATAAAGCTTCCGTTTTTCAGGCGGTAATATTTTTTCTTGATCTGATAGGCATGAATTATGTCCTTGATTTCATCCTTCGGCACTCCCTCAAAGGAAAAATCCACCTCCAAAAGGTTGATTCCGCTGTTTATGCGGACATTTGCGCTGAAGCTTCCCGGCGGGCGGATTCCCAGCCTTCTGAAATCCTCGGAGTAAAACAACTCGGCCACACCCTCAAGGTCCATAACCTTTCCGGACAGAAACTCGTAAATCCTGTCCTCGTCCTTAAGCAGGTAGTAATTCTTGTAAGGAACAAAGCCCAGCTTGGTGAGCTCCGAAATAACATTGTCCTCGCTCTCCCTCTGGCGGACTATGATGTATTGGCCGAAGGACGCATTTTCAAAGGAATTGAACTCATAATCGCCGTATTTGAACCTCAGCTCGGCCTTTATCCCGTGTTTATGCTTGTCAAAATATATCTTTGCCTGCAGGTTCTCCGAAATATAACGGTTCTGCAGCTCCTCTGGCACCTCCAGCTCCATGGTTTCACTGATGCGCGGAAGGACGTGCTTTAAGAAGCCGTTCTTGCTCTCCCCCTTGAAAACAAGAGGGTCCTTGCTTTTGCCAAGAGTGTTGAAAAACGGCTTGAAGTTCCGTATGAAATTCTTGTCCGGCCGGTGAAGCACCCCGTCATAATACAGCAGCTCACCGGTATCGGTTATTGGAATGACGCTTTCTTTCCCTTTATAGTCAACAAATATCGCTTCCTCGTCCATCGTAAGCTGGTAAGAAATCTTAGGATTCTTCCTGCTGAAGTATACATTAGGGTATACCTTGCCGTATAGCTCCAGCGTGAAAGGATTGCCGTCAAGAAGCGCGAGGAACTTTAGCAGCATGTTCTTTGTCATAATGACATATGATTTCGAGAATATCTTTGAAAAATGCACGTTGTTTATTACCTCCTGGATTTCGTATATGTCCAGAAGATAATCAAGAATCACCTGCGATTGTCTGTCAAAGGAGCTTTCGCCGCTCACATATTTGAATTCCTTGCCCAGGGTGAAGCTTTCGTTATTGTAAATGTCAGCCAGGAATTTCTTTATGGTCTGGATTTTATACTTGCGGTTGCTTCCGCCCTTAAACGACACGTAAGCCCTGCCGCTTCCGTTCTTAAGCATGTGGGGAATGGTTATAACCGTTTCAAGGCTGAATGTCTCCCCGGCTATATAGCTGTCCTCCTGGGAAGCAAAATAATCAATAATCTGGATTATTTTCCGTTCCTCGGGAGACTTGGTCTCAGAAAGCATGGTCCGCTCCTGGTATTTTAAAATAAAAAGCAAGGCGGCCACCACATGCTTGCATGCCCCCTGGTCTTTCAGCCTCGACGGGCAATTGCAGCTGTAATCGAACGAACCGTCCTCCTGCTCTTCTATGGTGACGGTATACTTATAGCTCCCCATCACCTCAAAACGATATGTTTTCGATGTTTTTGAATATGACGCGCTGACAACACGGTTTTCCTTATAATACTGCAAGCCCCTGGCATATACGGTGTCGTTTGAAGCCAGGTTTCTTATGCCTGTCCGTGAAATTTGAAGCATAACGTCACTCCTCTTATATTCTGCTAAGGTAAAATACTGTATTAATCTATTATACCAAATAAAATGAATTTAGACTATCCAAAATTGAATGATTTATATATAAAAGGGACTTTATTCATATAAAATAATTCCCATAATCAAGATATTGATTATCTTATAACTTAATTATAAGCTGTCCTTATTTACTATATTAGTTAAAGTTATTAATGCGCGACACATTTTAAATTGAATTTCATGGCGATTTATAATAGAATATCATCTTAGAGTAGGCACACACCTATTCAAAAAAAGAAATGGAGGTATATATGAGGCATATAATCAGTCCAAATGATCTTTCACTGTCAGAGCTTGATGCACTTCTTAATTTAGCTGAAGATATCATCAAAGACCCGGACAAATACTCAGATGCCTGTCATAGAAAAAGACTAGCCACCCTATTCTATGAACCAAGTACCCGAACAAGACTAAGCTTTGAGGCCGCCATGCTGAACCTGGGCGGAACGGTAATCGGTTTTTCATCAGCAGAATCCAGTTCGGCGGCAAAAGGTGAAAGCATCGCCGATACAATTCGAGTCGTTTCCCATTACGCTGATATATGTGTTATTCGTCATCCCAAAGAGGGAGCTCCATACGTTGCTTCACTTCATTCAAAAATTCCTGTTATCAATGCCGGTGACGGCGGTCACAACCATCCCACCCAAACATTTACCGATTTGCTGACAATAAAGAATCTTAAAGGCCGATTTGAGAATCTAACCGTCGGTTTTTGCGGCGATTTGAAGTTCGGCAGGACCGTTCATTCACTGCTTGAGGCATTGTCAAGATACCCGAATATCAGGTTTGTGCTTATTTCACCCGACGAGCTGAGAATTCCCGCATATATCAAGGAAAAAATATTGGATCCTAATAACGTTCCCTATGAAGAGGTAAGAAGCCTGGAGGCGGCCATACCTGACCTGGATATTCTCTACATGACCAGAGTTCAAAGGGAACGGTTTTTTAATGAGGAGGATTATATCCGCCTCAAAGACACATACATACTCAATTCAAAGAAAATGGCCCTCGCAAAAGAAGACATGCTGGTGCTCCATCCGCTGCCCAGGGTAAATGAAATATCCTACGAGGTCGACGACGACCCCAGGGCCGTGTATTTCCAGCAGGCCAAATTCGGAGTATATGTAAGAATGGCGCTTATAATGATGCTTCTTAGGGAATGTGAAGGGAGGTCCTTATGTTAAACATAGGTGTATTGGAGCAGGGAATCGTCATCGACCATATCCAGGTCGGCGGCGCAATGAAAATATATAAATATCTCGACCTTGAGAACCTCGATGTCAGTGTGGCCATTATAAAAAACGCGAGAAGCAACAAGATGGGCCGCAAAGACATCATAAAAATCGAGGGCACCCTTGATGGCATAAACCTTGACATCCTTGGTGCTCTCGACCACAAGATCACAATAAATATTATCGAAAACGGCGTAATCGTTGAAAAGAAGCATCCCACTCTTCCCGATTTCGTCGAGAATGTCCTAAAATGCAAGAATCCCAGGTGCATCACCTCGGTCGAGAACGTCCCCCATACCTTCAAGCTGACTGACCGTGAAAAGGGCGTCTACCGCTGCGTATACTGTGAACAGTCCTCCAAGGCAATCGCCGGGGATCTGTAGTATTACATCAAAACAATCCTACAATCTTCCCATTTTCATCAACATCAATCCGTTCGGCGGCGGGTACCTTGGGAAGGCCGGGCATGGTCATCATGGTGCCTGTAATTGCCACGACAAAGCCGGCTCCGGCGGATACATAAACTTCCCTGATGTTTATCGAAAACCCGGTCGGCCTGCCCAGCTTCTTCGGATCGTCGGACAGGGAATACTGGTTCTTTGCCATGCAGATCGGAAGGCTGCCGTAGCCAAGCTCGGTTATCCTTCGTATTGCCGAGCTTGCGGCCGGATCATAGGTTACTCTTTCCGCGCCGTAAATATCCCTGGCAATCATCTCGATCTTTTCCTTAATGGATAAATCAAGCTCATACAAGGGCTTGAAATTACTCTTCCTTTCACTAAGCGTTTTAAGGAGCTTTTCTGCAAGCTCTATTCCTCCTTTGCCGCCCTTTTCCCAGACCTCGCACAATGAGAATTCACAGTCCCTTTCAAGGCAGAACTGCCTGACAAATTCAATCTCTGCGTCCGTATCCGATGTAAAGCGGTTAAGGGTGACAACCACGGGAACGCCAAATCTCTGAACATTTTCGATATGCTTTTCCAGGTTGGCAATACCGGACTTTAAAGCATCCAGGTTTTCGGCGGACAAGTCGTTTATGCCTGCTCCGCCGTTATATTTCAATGCCCGGATTGTAGCCACAAGAACCACAGCATCGGGCTTTAAGCCTGCCATCCTGCACTTTATGTTAAAGAATTTCTCCGCGCCAAGATCCGCGCCGAAGCCTGCCTCCGTAATGACAATATCGGCGAGCTTAAGAGCCATCTTGGTAGCCCTTACGCTGTTGCAGCCATGGGCTATGTTCGCAAACGGGCCGCCATGCACAATTACCGGCGTATTCTCCAGCGTCTGGATCAGATTAGGCTTCATCGCGTCCTTAAGAAGGGCAGCCATGGCACCGATAGCTTTCAAATCCGCTGCCGTTACAGGCCGGTTGTCATAGGTATACGCAACGACTATCCTGCCAAGTCTTCTCTTAAGGTCCTCCATGTCCTCCGCCAGGCACAGGACCGCCATTATCTCCGATGCGACCGTAATAACGAAATGGTCTTCTCTAACAACCCCGTCCGATTTGCTGCCAAGACCTATAACAATATTTCGAAGCGCCCTGTCATTCATGTCGACGCAGCGCTTCCAGACAATCCGGTTGGGATCTATCGATAATGAATTCCCCTGGTGAATATGATTATCCAGCATGGCCGCAAGAAGGTTGTTTGCTGATGTGACCGCATGGAAATCACCTGTAAAATGCAGATTCAGATCTTCCATCGGAACAACCTGGGCATATCCGCCGCCTGCAGCTCCGCCCTTTACGCCAAAGCATGGCCCAAGGGAGGGTTCCCTTAACGCAATAACGCATTTCTTGTTCAAAAGGCTCATTGCCTGTCCCAATCCGACGGTTGTCGTGGTTTTGCCTTCACCGGCGGGTGTAGGATTTATTGCTGTAACAAGAACCAGCTTTCCATTGGGCCGGTCCTTAATCTTGTCCCACAATTCATCCGACAGCTTTGCTTTATACTTCCCATAAAGTTCCAAATCCTCTTCCGAAATGTCGAGCTTCCTCGCCACATCATAAATATGCTCAAGCTTCGCATCTTGAGCAATTTCGATATCCGTCTTCATCATTTAACCCAACCTTTCCGCAATAGTCATAAAGATATTGTAGCATAAGAGTTATTTAGGTCAAGATAAAAATAGCGTATCATCCAACTACTTGGCATAACGCCCTGTATCTGTTATAATGCATAGAGTGTTTTAGAATTATTTAGCTTACAAATTGGCGATTGCTGCAAAAAGAAAGGACCTTATATGAAATACGACACGATTATTTTCGACCTTGACGGAACACTGCTTGACACCCTGGAGGACTTGATGGACAGCCTGAACCACGCCCTGGTCATGCACGGCTATGAGCCCAGAACCCTGGAGCAAGTAAGGCAATCGGTGGGCGACGGTGTGAAAATGCTTGTGTGCCGCTCTCTTCCGGAAAACACCACTGATGAAGAAATAGAAAAATGCCTTTCGGATTTTACATCCCATTACAAAACGAACATGCAGAATAAAACCCGCCCGTATAACGGGATAAAGGAGATACTTTATACACTGAAGATATTCAAATGCAATGTTGCAATAGTATCGAACAAATTTGATTCCGCCGTCAAGGAATTGGCGGACTATTACTTTCCCGGCATGATAGACGCCGCCATCGGAGAATCCGCAGAAGTAAGGAGAAAACCCGCTCCAGACAGCATTTATGCGGCAATCCGCCGGCTTGGCTCCGATATAAGCAAATCCATATTCGTGGGGGATTCCGAAACGGATGTCAGAACGGCAAAGAATGCCGGAATACCCTGCATTGGCGTCACCTGGGGCTTCCGCAGCCGCAGAGTGCTTGAAAAAGAAGGCGCGGATTATATAATTGATTATCCTACCGAGTTGTTTTCAATTCTCAAATGAGTATTTCATAATTCATCACTGAATCAACCATCAATTACAGCAACATATATAAAGGCCGGTAAGCATCGCCGGCCTAATATTATATTATTAAATTTATTACAAAAGCCTATTCTTTTTTCTAACACTAGGAATATTTCCTACACCAGGTTATTGTCAATTAAGAACTGCTCATACTCCTCCATGGTCATGAGGATTTTCCTCGGCTTTGTCCCTTCCTCCGGTCCGACAACTCCCGCTTCCGCAAGCTGGTCCATAATCCTTGCGGCGCGGTTAAAGCCTATCTTGTAGACCCTCTGCAGCATGCCGATGGATGCCTTGTCCTTTTCAATTATGTATCTTCCGGCTTCGACGAAGTAGTCATCCCGTTCGTTTGCAGCCACGGCAGCAGCCTCGGCAGTCTTCATATTAGCTATGGTTTCATTGATTTCCTCGCTGTATTTTGCCGTGCTGTTGTTCTTAACCAGGAAGTCAACCACGTCACCGACTTCCTTGTCCGACACGTATGCGCCCTGGATTCTTACAGGCTTCGGATAACCCGTCGGGAAGAACAGCATGTCTCCTTTTCCAAGAAGCTTCTCGGCACCGGCGCCGTCTATTATTGTCCTCGAATCTATCTGCGATGACACCGCAAACGCAATTCTTGAAGGAATATTTGCCTTAATCAAACCGGTTATTACATTGACCGAAGGCCTCTGTGTTGCGATAATCAAATGAATGCCGGCCGCTCTTGCCATCTGCGCCAGGCGGCATATCGCGTCCTCAACCTCACTCGGAGCCACCATCATAAGGTCCGAAAGCTCGTCAATTATAATGACAATCTGCGGTATCTTCTGGTATTTCTCATCATTCAGGAAAGCAAGCTCCCTTGCCTTCTCATTGTAGCCGACCAGATCACGAACACCGGCTTCGGCAAACTTCTTGTACCGGTTAGTCATCTCTACAACGGCCCAATTCAGAGCCGCAGCAGCCTTCTTCGGGTCCGTAACGACGGGTATCAGAAGATGCGGAATGCCGTTATATACATTGAGCTCGACAACTTTCGGGTCAATCATTATCATGCGGACATCGGCGGGGCTGGACTTGTACAGGATGCTGATTATCAGGGTGTTAATGCAAACCGACTTTCCGGAGCCGGTGGCGCCGGCAATAAGGAGGTGCGGCATCTTTGCTATATCGCCCACAACAATCTGTCCACCTATATCCCTTCCCACCGCAAATGCAATATCCGAAGGATGCTCGGTAAATTCCTTGCTTTCAAGTATCTCTCTCAGCGTTACAACGTAATTCTCCTTGTTCGGCACCTCTATGCCGACTGCGGATTTGCCCGGAATAGGCGCTTCGATTCTCACCTCGGGAGCCGCAAGATTAAGCTTTATATCGTCCGCCAGGCTGGTTATGCTCTTGACCTTAACGCCCTGCTCCGGCTGCAGCTCATATCTTGTAACGGTGGGGCCAACGCTTACATTTGTAACCGTAACATGAACACCGAAGCTCTCCAGGGTATTCTGCAGCTTGATGGCTGTTTCCTTGATGGTCCTTTCGGTGATCTGTCCTTTGCCCGATCTTGCCCTGGGAGGGCTGAGAAGCTTCATCGGAGGAAATACATACTCAATCTCATCCATGGTTTCAGGAATATTTATATCTTCTACACCTGTAGAACCAACCGTCTTTTCCGCAGGGCTCTTTTCCGCCCTTTTTTCTACTCCGGTAGCTTCACCGGCAGGTTTATGCGGCATGCCTTCCTGTCCTTCTCCTGCCGCGCTGGTTCGGCTCCTTCCGAACTTCTCCCTAAGCTCGTCCTCATATGTAGGAACCTTCACGGATTCTTTTTCATCCCTGCCTGTCATATGTACATCGCTTTCGGGCGGGAAAAGGTGATCCAGGTTGACCAGCGGCAAATCGTCAATGTCATAATCGGTTTTCCGTTTGCCGTTCCGGTCTACTGCGTTTACCGCTGTTGAAGCAAGTGATTTGGCTCCTTCACCGGCCGGGCTCTTGCCTGCCTGTTTTCCGTCCAGGATCTCAAACGCCTTCCATGCCCTGCCTTCCTGGGTGTTTGCGCTCCGGGCCAGGCCGCCCCTTGCATTTTCCTCTTCAACCGTCCTAAGCCTCTCCTGCTCCAATTGCTCCTTCCTAAGCTGCCTGTTTGCCCTTCTTGCCTCAAGGGAGTGCTTGCTCTTCTTTACGATATACAGGAAAATCGCCCTGCCCGTGATTACAATCAGGGATATGAGCATTATTGCCGCAAGAATTATATATGCAACAGTTATATCCGATATACTGCATAATATCATAACAAGGATGCCGCCTATGATTCCGCCGCCGATCCTGTTGCCGCTTGAATGCAGGTAATATTCATAAATCTTCATTTCGGGATCGTATGGCACGGTTATCAGCTGAATTATTGACGCCAGGGCAATAAAGAATACTATGGCGCTCATTATTTTCCTGCCGGCCGCACTGTTGCCCCTGTTTGCCAGGTAAAAGGCGACTCCAAAAAACAGCGCAAAAGGCAGGACATATGCCAAAAGCCCAATCATTCCGAACAGGAACTTGCTGACATATTTCCCTAATGGTCCCCCAACATCAAAAAAGAATAAAAATAAAAGAACAGATATGGCCATGGTTATAATCAGGATTATCTCTTCCCGAACCACACTGTTTTGCTTTGATTTTTCTTTTCGGTTCTTACGGACGTTTTCCGTCTTTTTGACGCTTGAGCTCTTCCTGCCTGCCCGTTTCCTGGAAGCCATCGGTCATCCCCCTTGTTATATGCGCTTCTTCCAGATACTATTATAACCATTAAGGAAATCTTATGCAAGCGTTATGCATTCGGGTCGATTATTTTGCCGGGCATATACGCCTCGTTCAGATAGTCGCTCATATCGGTCGTATATATCTTCTGAACGACATAATTGTCACCCTCGCGTCTGGCCACAATCCTCCCGTGCTTGATCAGTATTTCCTTGTACTGCGGCTCGGTTTCCCTGGCGGCAGGCTGTTTCTCTCCATTATTTTTATATATGCGTTCAAGCGGTACCACGGTATACAGCATATGGCAAGCCTCCTTTTGTTGCGTTTTCAGCTCATAATTCCTCTTTTCCGCAGGCAAATGCGCAAATACCCGGTTGTAATGCCGGGTTCATTTATTGATAAATGCCTTATTTGATTGTTGTGATTACTTTCTCCATGCATGATAATCTTCTCCATGCTTACCCGGTTTTCTTCTCCCTCGCGTCGATCATTTCATTTATCTTGGCCAGGGCTTCCTTTATTCCTCCCACTTCATTTATGATTCCATGTTTTACGGTTTCCTCGCCAACCAAAATGGAGCCCACATCCTTGGCCAACTGGTTCGTGTCAAGCATCAGGTTCTTGAAATCCTGGTATGAAATCTTCGAATGCTCCACCACAAACTTGATTATACGGTCCTGGATCTTCTCAATATACTCAAATGTCTGCGTTACCCCAATAACGGTGCCGTTCATCCGCACAGGATGAATAATCATCGTTGCGGTCGGCACAATAAAGCTGTAGTCAGCCGAGACAGCCAGCGGAACTCCGATAGAATGGCTTCCTCCAAGCACCAGTGACACGGTCGGCTTGCTCAGCGAAGCTATCATCTCCGCTATGGCAAGCCCCGCCTCCACGTCACCGCCTACCGTATTTATAAGTATCAGCAGCCCGTCTATCTCCGCGCTGTCCTCTATTGCCGCCAGCTGCGGAAGGACATGCTCATATTTCGTTGTTTTATTGTGCTGCGGCAGGCATTCATGCCCTTCAATCTCGCCTATGATTGAAAGCAAATGAATCTTGTGCTCCTTTTTGCCGTCCTCAAGCAGCGTCTGGCCATACTCGCTAATCTTTTTATCCTTTAAATCCTCATTTTCCCTGGCAGCCCTTTCTTCCTCCTGATTCTTTTTCTTTTTACTTTCGTCATCATTGTTTGCATTTTGCCACACACCCATGGAATATGCCGTCTGCATCAGTCTCTCCTCTTTCATTATTTTAGTCCTTTTAAGCAATTCATAGGTTAGTATGCTTTGAAGAGAGAAATTTTATACTTTTGATATTGTGTCCGTGTACTGAGGACGGTGCCAGGTACCAAAAAGGAGACGGTGCCAGGCACCAAAAAGGAGACGGTACCTGGCACCGCTAAAGGCACCACTATATATTCGCCAAGGCCTGCTCTATGTCCTTGATGAGGTCGTCCTCATTCTCGATTCCTACGGACATGCGGACCATGTCGGGAGTAATGCCGCAATCGACAAGCTGTTGGTCGGTAAGCTGCCTGTGAGTGGTGCTTGCCGGATGAAGGACGCTGGTCCGGGCGTCTGCCACATGGACAACGAGGGCGCAAAGCTTAAGGCTGTCTATGAACCTGACCGCCGCTTCCCTTCCTCCCTTTATGCCGAAGGAAATGACGCCGCAGGTCCCCTTAGGCAGATACTTCTGCGCAAGTCCATAATATTTATTGCTCTCAAGTCCGGGATAATTAACCCAGCTGATTTTATCATTCTGTTCGAGGTAACGGGCTATCGCCAGGGCGTTGCTGCAGTGGCGCTCCATCCTAAGATGAAGGGTTTCAAGGCCCAGGTTAAGAAGGAATGCGTTGGTCGGTGACGGAGCCATTCCCATATCCCGCATCAGCTGTACTCTTGCCTTGGTAATGTATGCCGCCCTGCCGCAGTCCCTGGTATAAACCATGCCGTGATATGATTCGTCAGGGGTGGACAGGCCGGGGAATTTGCCGTTATCCCAGTTGAAATTGCCGCTGTCGACAATGGCGCCACCAAGCGCTACGGCATGCCCGTCCATGTACTTAGAGGTTGAATGAACGACGATATCCGCGCCGTACTCTATAGGCCTGCAGTTTATGGGCGTTGCAAATGTATTATCAATAATCAGGGGAATGTCATTATCATGGGCAAGCTTGGCAAGCTTCTCAAGGTCGGCCACCACAAGCGCCGGATTCGCGATTGTCTCGGCAAATACCAGCTTGGTATTTTCCCTTATCGCCTTCTGAAGCTCTTCCAAGGGCGCGTCGATATCGACAAATGTGCAGTCAATGCCCATGCGCTTTAAGGTCACGTTAAACAGGTTGATTGTTCCGCCATATATGGCAATGGAAGAAACAATGTGATCCCCTTCGCCGCAAAGGTTAAGAACCGCGGTAAGCAAGGCCGACTGGCCGGATGATGTGCACATGGCCGCAATACCGCCCTCCAGGTCGGCTATTTTCTTTTCAACGCAATCCACCGTGGGGTTGGCAAGCCGTGTATAGAAAAAGCCTTCGGCCTGCAAATCAAACAGCTTTCCCACATGCTCGGCAGAATCGTATTTGAATGTCGTGCTCTGGTAAATCGGAAGAACCCGGGCTTCGCCATTTCCGGGCTTGTAGCCCGACTGGACGCATTTAGTATCGATATGATAATTGCTCATCTATAATCCCCCTCGCAGTTGATTTTTTGTCATCATATATTGAATAATCGACATTGTCAAGTAATAAGTTTATAAATACCGCCGTACCATGATATTTCAGTTTCTTATATATCAGGCGATATGCCAGGCTTTCTGATTCCTGACAAAGTGCTTGAAAAAACAAGACACCACAATACGGTCATCCTGTACAGGCTAAAAACCCTTTAAAGATGTATATTATGGTGTCTTATGCTTCTTATACTGTAATTACATCGCCCATGCATAATATCTGTCTGCCTTTATAACAGCATAACAGCATGGCGCTTTTATTTTTATTATTTCTCTTACTATTTCTTTTCTTCTTCCTTAACCTCAATCTTCCTGATTTCCTTGGTCCTGATCTCCCTGCAGATGTCGTCGATGAATACTCCAAGTGGCTTCTGGCCCTCATCGCCCAGGTAGCGGCTTCTTACTGATACCGTACCGTCCTCTTCTTCCTTCTGGCCGACAATCAGCATGTAAGGAATACGGTCAAGCCTTGCTTCCCTGATCTTGTACCCGATTTTCTCGGCTCTTGCGTCAACGGTCACAAGCACGCCGTTCTTCTGAAGCTCATCCTTGACCTTGTTCGCGTAATCATTGTATTTTTCGGAAATGGGCAGAACCCTTACCTGTTCCGGGCACAGCCAGGTCGGGAACATGCCGGCGTATTTCTCGATAAGCCATGCCAGCGTCCTCTCGTAGCAGCCGATGCTGGTCCTGTGGATGATGTACGGCCTCTTTTTCTCGCCGTTTGCGTCAATATAGGTCATATCAAACCGTTCAGCCAGCACGAAGTCCAGCTGGATGGTAATCATCGTATCTTCCTTGCCGTATACGTTCTTGGCCTGGATATCGAGCTTCGGACCGTAGAATGCAGCCTCACCCTCGGCCTCGGTAAACTTCACGCCGTGGGCAACAAGCATTTCGCGCATCTTGTTCTGCATCTTCTCCCAATCCTGCTCATTGCCGAGGTATTTCTTCTTGTTGTTCGGATCCCATTTCGACAGGCGGTAGGTTACATCATTTTCAAGCCCCAGGGTCCTTAAGCAGTACATTACAAGATCCAGGCAGCCCGCGAACTCCTCTTCCACCTGCTCGGGAGTTACAATCAGGTGACCCTCGGAAATGGTGAACTGCCTTACCCTCGTAAGCCCGTGCATCTCGCCTGAATCCTCATTTCTGAACAGTACGGAGGTCTCACCGTACCGGCAGGGCAGGTCGCGGTAGCTCTTCGGGCTCTGCTTGTAAATGTAATACTGGAACGGGCAGGTCATGGGGCGAAGGGCGAACAGCTCAGCATTCTCGTCCTTTTCATCACCCAATATGAACATGCCTTCCTTGTATTTCTGCCAGTGATCGGATATAACGTACAGGTCTTTCTTGGCCATGTACGGAGTCTTGGTCCTCATGTAGCCCCTGCGTTCCTCTTCGTCCTCGATCCAGCGCTGCAGGGTCTGGATAATCTTAGCGCCCTTGGGCATCAGAAGCGGAAGCCCCTGGCCGATTACATCAACTGTCGTAAAGAGCTCCATCTCACGGCCAAGCTTGTTATGGTCGCGCTTCTTGATATCTTCCAGGTGCTGAAGGTGCGCTTCAAGATCCGCAGCCTTCGTGTAAGCGGTGCCATATACCCTGGTCAGCATCTTGTTCTTCTCTGAGCCTCTCCAGTATGCCCCTGACGAGGAAATGAGCTTGAATGCCTTAATATACTTGGTGCTCATCAAATGCGGTCCTGCACAAAGGTCAACGAAATCTCCCTGCTGATAGAAGGTTATCTCCACGTCGTCGGGAAGCTCTTCAATAAGCTCGACCTTATACGGTTCATTCTTTGACTTCATGAACTCAATGGCTTCCTTCTTAGGCAGGCTGAATCTTGTAATATCGGCGCCCTCCTTGATAATCTTCTTCATTTCATTTTCGATTTCATCCAGCGCCGCCCTGTCCAACGGAGGAATATCAAAGTCGTAGTAGAAGCCGTTTTCAATAGCAGGCCCTATGGCCAGCTTTGCGTCAGGATAAAGCCTCTTTACGGCCTGCGCAAGCACATGCGAAGCGGTATGCCTGTAAGCAGCCTTGCCGCCGTCACTATCGAATGTCAGTATATTCAACTCGCAATCGTTATCTACCACGGTTCGAAGATCCACAACCTTTCCGTTCAGCTCGGCGGCGCAGGCCACCCTTGCCAGCCCCTCGCTGATATCTTTCGCAATTTCATACACCGTCTTTTTTTCCTGGTACTCAATAACTGAGCCATCCTTCAGTGTAATTTTCATTCTTCTTACTCCTTTCATTTTATCCTTTCAACTTAATAAGTGTCAGATATGCCTCTCATTTTAATAATTTGCCCGGTTTAAACACCGTTTTCCCCGGCATTTCACCTAATCCCAGTCCATTAAAAAACGTCCCACTCGATTGATAATCAATCGAAAGGGACGAAGGTTAATCATTCTTCGCGGTTCCACCCTTTTTGGTGCATGCAAATGAAATAAAATGAAGTATGCAAATGCACCCGCTTCATTCGATTATAACGGAATCACCGGGCCGGATTAGGGCCGCTCAGAGGTGGTCTTCCCATGCTTCGGAATAAGGCACTTCCACCAAATGCGCCTCTCTCTGGAGACTTCCGCATAGTACTCTTCTCTTCAACGCGTTGAACGCTGTTTAATTGAGTTTATTATAGCATTATGAAGCCTAATGTCAAGCAAAATTATTGCTTTCCGGAATAATTAATCAACAAACCGGCCTGCAGCCGGCATTTATCTTTAGATATTCATGACTTCCTGCCGAAATTACCCACCAGTGACAGCGACGATCCGGAAATATCCAGGTAACGGTCGGCAAACTCCGACACATCATTCATGGTGACATTTTCAATGCCCTTTATCAGCTCGCTCAAGGGCACCGGCCTGCCCCTGAAAAGCATGGACTTTCCGTTGTGATTCATCCGGTTTTTCGCTCCCTCGCTTCCAAGAATAAGCTCGGTCTTAATCTGTTCCTTCGTCATCTCAAGCTCCTGTTCGGTGATTCCCTTTGCCTTAATGTCTCCGACAATATCGAATATCTTGCCGATTACAACGTCCTTCTGGTCCGGGTTAACGGCGGCGTAGATATGCAACAGCCCCGTGTCCTTGTATGAGCTTCCGTACGAGTAAATGGAATAGGCAAGCCCGTCATCCTCCCGGATCTTCTGAAACAGCCTGGAATTGACGCTTCCCCCGAGAACCGAATTCAGCACCGACAGCGTAAACCGTTCTTCCGAAAGGTATGAAATGCAGTCAAATGCGATATTTATATGTAGCTGTTCAATATCCTTGTTTCTTCTTACCGTAACCTTGCGGTAGCTTGGCTTGCCGCAGTCATATCCGTTCCCGTTTCCGCGGGACCTGATACCGCCGAATTCCTCTTCAACAATGCCAAAGATTTCTTCCTCGTTAAAATTTCCCGCAATCGAAATAACCATGTTCTCCGCAGTATAAAAAGTGTCCATGAACCTTAGGATCTGCTCCCTGCGCACATGACGGACAATTTTCTTCGTACCGGAAATCATGTATCCCAGCGGATGCCCCTGCCAGGTTTTCTGCTGCAGGATGTCGTGAACCAGGTCCTCGGGAGAATCCTCGTACATGTCTATCTCCTCAAGAATCACGCTCTTTTCCTTCCTTAGGGCCTTTTCGTCAATCAGCGAGTTATTCAGCATATCGCCAAGAATCCTAATGGCCATGGGCAAATGCTCGCTTAGAGTCGTCGCGTAAAATGACGTACACTCCTTGCTTGTAAACGCGTTTATGTTTCCGCCAAGCCTTGCCATTTCGTCCGCTATCTGCCTTGCGGTCCGGTTCCTGGTCCCTTTGAACATCATATGCTCAATTATGTGCGATATTCCATTGTTGTTTTCATCCTCATACGCGGAACCGGCCTTTACCCACACTCCAAATGAAGCGCTTTTCAGGTATGGCATATATTCCATAACTACAGTTAATCCGTTCGGCAGTTTCTTTATGTTTATCATCTATTCCTCCGTATCTGAACAGCTATTATCCGGTAAATATGACTGCGCCGTAGCCATCTTCACCGATGCTTTAATTAATTCCGTGCTTAATCCTGCATTTATAATATGATACTAAGCATCATATCTAAATGTGTCAAGATAAAAAGCTGTCATACAACACATACGCCATTAAGACGCCTGCGCCATATAACAGCTGATTACCGTTTCATATCAGTTTATCGATTCAAGCCATGCCCTTCATGCAGCCTGGCCTGCAACTTTGTTTTATATTAGTTCTGCTTTACATCCTTCATGCTGAATGATACTCTGCCCATCCTGTCGGGGCCGAGGCATACAACCTTGACCTTGTCGCCAAGGGTCAGGACATCCTCGACATGATTGATTCTCTGCTTGGATATCTTGGAAATGTGGATCATGCCTTCCTTACCCGGGGCAAACTCTACGAAAGCGCCGAAATCCTTGATGCTCACGACCTTGCCTTCATATACCTTGCCCTCTTCGAAATCGGACACGATCATCTGTATCATTCTTACGGCATTATCAATGCTTTCCTTGTCAACTCCGCATACTGATACGGCTCCGTCATCGTCAATATCAATCTTGACGCCGGTCTGCTCGATAATTGTGTTGATCGTCTTGCCTCTCTGTCCGACAACATCGCCGATCTTGGCCGGATCAATCTTAATCTGGACAATCTTCGGCGCATACGGGCTGAGCTCGGGTCTGGGCTTGGAGATAACCGGTGCCATGACATTGTCAAGGATGTAGATTCTTGCATCCCTGGTCCTGTACAATGCCTTTTCGATAATCTCCCTGGTCAGGCCATGGATCTTAATATCCATCTGGATGGCGGTTATTCCCTTGTGGGTTCCGGCAACCTTGAAGTCCATGTCCCCGAAGAAATCCTCAACGCCCTGGATATCCGTAAGAAGGACATAATCATCATCGGTTTCCCCGGTAACAAGGCCTACGGAAATTCCTGCGACCATTGCCTTAATGGGAACGCCGGCGGCCATCATCGACAGGGTCGACGCGCATACGCTGCCCTGGGATGTCGAACCGTTGGACTCCAGCACCTCGGATACCGTACGGATTGCGTACGGGAACTCTTCCTCAGAAGGAAGTACGGGAAGCAGGGCTCTCTCAGCGAGGGCGCCGTGGCCGATTTCACGTCTTCCGGGACCTCTCGAAGGCTTTGTCTCGCCTACGGAGTATGAGGGGAAGTTGTAATGGTGCATGTAGCGCTTTGCGGTCTCATTTTCATCAATACCGTCAAGCCTTTGGATATCGGACAGCGCGCCAAGGGTGGTTACCGTAAGCACCTGGGTCTGGCCGCGGGTAAACATGCCCGAACCGTGGGTTCTCGGAAGAATGTCTATCTCGGCGGCAAGCGGACGGATCTCATCCATCCTTCTTCCGTCAGGACGCTTGCTGTCCTTGAGAATCATCTTGCGCACGGTCACCTTCTGGAACTTGTAAAGAGCATCATTGATGAACGGAATCCATTCGGGATGTTCGGTTTCATACCTTGCCGCAAGCTGGTCGGCGAATTGCCTTATGTTCTCCTCCCTCACCTGCTTGTCGTCGGTAAATACGGCTTTCTCCATGCCTTCCGGAGTGATGAAGTTAACAATGTCTTCATACATCTCCTGCGGAACCTCGAACTTGATATAATCATGCTTCGGCTTTCCGCATTCGGCAACGATCTTGTCAATGAACTCAATTATGGTCTTGTTGATTTCATGAGCGGCATATATTGCCTCGATCATTACATCCTCCGGCACCTCATTCGCGCCGGCTTCAATCATGATGACCTTTTCCCTCGTGGAAGCCACGGTAAGGGCAAGATCGGATTTTTCCCTCTGTTCAGAAGTGGGATTGAAAACAAACTGCCCGTCAATCAGCCCTACCATTGTTGCCGCAAACGGCCCGTCAAACGGTATGTCGGATATGCTTACGGCTATCGACGAGCCAATCATGGCCGTCAGCTCGGGCGAGCAGTCCTGGTCCACGCAAAGAACCAGGTTTTCAACGGTTACGTCATTCCTGTAGTCGTGCGGGAACAACGGCCTCATCGGCCTGTCAATAACCCGCGCGGCAAGAACCGCGTTTTCCGAAGGCTTTCCTTCTCTCTTTATGAAGCCCCCCGGAATCTTTCCCACCGCATATAATTTTTCATTGTACTCAACACTCAGCGGGAAGAAATCAACCCCTTCCCTGGGCTTGTCGGACGCGGTGGCTGTGGACAATACAACCGTGTCTCCATAGTGCATGAGCGCAGCTCCGTTAGCCTGTTTTGCAACTCTGTCAATGTCAACTCTCAGAGTCCTTCCGGCTAATTCCATCGTAAAACTTTTGTACATATTCTGTTTCTCCTTTTACTACTATTTTTTGCATAATAGATAGAGCCGGAGGAACCGAAACGACTGAAAAACTCACTGATGCCGGAAATCAATGGGCTTTTCAGTAGTCTCGGGTTGTCCTCCTGAGCTCTATTCAAATATCTGCGGTATGCAGATTCTTATGGCTTATTTTCCTGCTTGAATCTACATATCGTGGATATTATATCATTATTATACCCGGTTTGCTACATATTTTTTCCTCATATGCAGCATTACATACTTATAAAAGAAGCCGCTTCGTTGCAATTGAAATCGAAACAGCTTCTTGTATGCGCCATTATTTTCTCAAATTCAAGCGATCAATCAGTTCACGATAGCTTTCGAGATTGGTTCTCTTAAGATACTCAAGCAGGCCTCTTCTCTGACCAACCATCTTAAGGAGTCCTCTTCTCGAATGATGATCCTTCTTGTTCTTCTTCAAGTGCTCATTCAGCTCGTTGATTCTCTCGGTCAACAGGGCGATCTGAACCTCCGGCGAACCCGTATCCTGCGGGTTTCTGCCGTACTGCTTGATAATTTCAGCTTTTCTTTCCTTGCTTAACATAATAAACCTCCTTTAATAATAACCGCCATATACCAAGAACAGGTCGGAGTGTCCGTATTCCGAGTATTGGCTGAACAATGTTTACAAGTAATATTAACATAGTATGCAATAATAATCAACTATAAATTATTGCCGTTATGTTAAATCCCAAAATATTTCCTTCCAAGCTCCAAATCCTTGCCCATCTGAAGCTTCAGGCCCGCAATGTCGTCAAACTTGATTTCAGGCCTTACAAATGACAAAAGCTCAACGTCAATCTCCGCACCGTACAAATCCCTTTCAAAATCATATATATATGTCTCCACGCCCTTGTCGTTGTCAGAACCCACCGTGGGCCTGTAACCGATATTGGTAATGCCCGGATAGGAAATTCCGTCAATAACGGCCCTTGAAAAATAAACGCCGCAAGGGGGAAGAAGCTTGTTTGACGGCGTAGTTATATTGGTTGTAGGCATTCCGAGGGTCCTGCCCACCTGCCGTCCGTGAAGAACCATACCGCGGATGAAGTACGGCTTTCCGAGCATCTCATTTACATCCTCCATGTTGCCCTTTTCAAGCTCGCTTCGTATGATGGAGCTGCTGATAACCGTATCCCTCCACCTGATTTTTTCGAATGCAATCACCTTAAACCCATAGAGGCTCTCCATGGACTTAAGCATGTCCACGTCGCCCCTGCGGTTTCTTCCGAACCTGAAATCATTTCCTACAACAATGACCTTCGCGTCCAGCTTTCCCACAAGAATATCCCGTATGAAATCCTCCGGCTCGATATTCTTGGTTTCCCGGGTAAACGGGTACGATATGAGCACATCAAGCCCGCTGTCATTTAACTTGTATACCTTTTCTTCCTCGGTGTAGATCAGCTTTACCTCGCTGTCGGAAAACAGGTTGTACGGGTGATACAAAAACGTAAACATCAGTGACGTATAACCTTTATCCTTTAACGACACAACCTCGTCAATCAGGCGCTTGTGCCCCCGATGAAGGCCGTCGAACTTTCCCAGTGTTACCGCGGTGTTTTTAAAATTAATATCTGTTGTACCGGCTATATATTTCATGAAATCCTCCATGGCAATCGCAAACAGACAAATGCTGAAACATGTGCTGCTAAATGTTAAATTACTTAATTCTTTATAGGAACATCTTCCTTGCGCGAAATACTTTATCCTTAATCATGTAATCATATATACCGACAAAATTTCCGCGGGAGTCATACACGCGAACCCGGATATTTTCTTCCCCGTCATTATTATGCCTTTCATCCGGGATGCTTACTTCCATCCCTTTATAATGCCTTTTATCCGGCACATTCTTTGCGCTGCCGCCGCAATCACGGCCGGATACCATATCTGCACGCCCGGCTGAACCAATCGTGTGCATATAAGCGGCTCTCCGAAATTCCTCCGGATCTGTTATATGATCAATCATAAAGGTATTCCCGTTATAAACCTTCCTGTCATGCTTCCCGCTAACCGCAACCTTCGGATATGCTGAAAACAATTCATCAATCCTGACAACATGATCCTCAACGGAATTGGCTGCCGCAAGCTCTTCAACCCGGTCAAGCTTAATGGAATCCTTTATATCAAAGCTCCCAACCCTGGTGCGTACCAGGCTTTTCATGGTTCCGCCGCAGCCCAGCTTCTCCCCTATGTCATGAAGGAGCGTCCGGATATAGGTGCCCTTGCCGCAGTCAATCCTAAGCCTTGCTTCATTTTCACCGGCATTGAATTCCAAAATCTGTATATCATATATGTCCACCCACCTGGCAGCCCTTTCGACTTCTCTTCCCTGCCGGGCCAACTCATACAATCTCTTTCCGTCCATCTTAATGGCCGAATACATGGGAGGAACCTGGTTATAACCGCCAATGAAGCTTTTTGCCGCTTCGGCAATGCTTTCCACAGTAACCGGGGCTGTGTCCGTATCGGATGTTCTTATGACATTTCCGGTCATGTCCTGCGTGTCTGTGACAATGCCGAGCTTTAAGACGGCTTCATAGGTCTTGTCCTTATCAACTATTAAGTCCGCAACCTTCGTGGCCTTTCCTATGCATACCGGCAAGACCCCTTCCGCGTCCGGATCCAGGGTTCCGGTATGGCCTATTTTCTTAATGTGCAATATACCTCTCATTTTTGCGACAACATCATGAGAGGTATATCCTTTTTCCTTATATATGTTTAGAATACCGTTAATCATTCCGTTATTCACCTGACATCATACGTCTGCACAAAAGACTTCCGCATAATCTTCAGCAATGCTTGATTATACTATGCCTTAATAATCGTCAATATCCTTTATCGTTTTATTTCGCTTTGTTTCATTTTGCTTTATTTCATTTTGCTTTTTTTCATTTCGCTTTATTTAGCTTTACTTAACTGCTCCTCAATATACGGCACAACCTTTTCTATCGCCTCATTTACCGAACCTTCAAAGGTGAAGCCCGCAGCCTTGACATGACCGCCGCCGCCGAACTTATGGGCAATCGTGCTGACATCCACGATACCGTTGGACCTCATGCTGATCTTGATTGTCCCGTTGCCGTTCTCATATATGAACACGGCAACCTCGATTCCCTTTACCATGCGGAGCTGATCCACAATGCCGTCAAGGTCGGTGCTGGATACATCATAGGTTTTCATCATATCCGTTCCGATGAAGGATACCACTATCCTGCCGTCCAGAAGCAGCCGGCTGTCCACCAGGGCCTGTCCCATAATCTTCATCTGGGGGTGGGTCTTCTGGATAAACGTCTCATCAATAAGCCTGGTAAAATCAATTCCCTTGCTTATCAGGCTTCCGGCAATCTTCATGGTCTTATCGGAGGTGCTTGAATGCCTGAACATTCCCGTATCATGAACAATGCCAAGATAAAGGCTTGTGGCAATGTCCCTTGTAATCCTGTCATAACTCATCAAATCGTAAATCACTTCACAGGTTGATGAAACATCGGGAATCACATGGTTAACGTCGGCGAAATTGTCGTTCGTTATATGATGGTCAATGCATATGGTCCTTTTTGCCGATTCAAAATACCTGATGAAATCTCCAAGCCTGTCTATGCTGCTGCAGTCCAGGGATATGAAAACATCATAGGTTTCCTCATATTCGGCCGAATGCCTTATGTCATCCACCCCCGGTACAATTTTGAATTCCGGGCCGAAGGTCTCCAGGTACACGTCAACCTGTTCCATCCCCAGTTCATTCCCGTACAGTTTCAAATATTGGTACATCGCGCTGCAGGAGCCGATGCAGTCTCCATCCGGTCTTACATGCCCGGCGATTGCGACCTTTTTTGCCCCTGTCAGTTCTTTTTCAAGCACATCTAATGTAAATACACTCATGATTTCCTGTTAATTTAAACTCCTTTTCTACTCGTTATCAGACGGTTCTTCACCTTCATCATCCGGTAACTGTGAACTTACTTCATCAATAAGCTTTGAAATGTTAACGCCGTATTCAATGGAGTTATCCATTATGAATATAAGCTCCGGCGTATTTCTTAGGTTAAGGTTCCTCGCTAACTGGCTGCGCATGAAGGCTGCCGCGCTTTTCAGTCCCTGGAGAGTATCCTTCCTGGCCTGCTCATCTCCCATAACGCTTACGTAGACCTTTGCCGTTTTCAAGTCGGGAGCCACTTCCACATCGGTCACAGAGGTCATCGGACTGATTCTCGGGTCCTTGATTTCCCTGCTTATCAGAATGCTCAGCTCCTTCTTTACCTCCCCATTAATCCTGATATTTTTTATGCTGTTCTTTCTCATACACATTACCTCCTAAAGCGGGCGAGGAGTCCGGTTATCTAGGCACCTCTTCCAAAACATAGAACTCAACCTTATCGTCCTTCCTGACATCATTGAATTTATCAAAGATCAGGCCGCACTCATACCCCGCAGCCACTTCCTTGACGTCATCCTGGAATCTCTTAAGTGATGCAAGGGTACCTTCATGGATAAGCTTGTTGTCCCTGAAAATACGAACCCTGTGGTTCCTTCCGATTTTGCCGTCGGTTACATAGGATCCGGCTATGGTACCAAGGCTGGAAGCCTTGAATATCTGGCGTACCTCTGCATGACCCGTAATCCTTTCTTCGTATACGGGATCAAGCAGTCCCTTCATGGCCGCTTCTATATCATTTATCGCATCATAGATTACGCGATAGTATCTTATATCGACCTTTTCCTGTTCAGCCATTTCCTTGGCCCTTACGTCTGCTTTTACATTAAAGCCGATGATTATACCGTTGCAGGTGCTTGCAAGGATTACGTCGGATTCGTTGACAGCGCCGACACCGCCGTGAATAACTTTTACAGCAACCTCTTCGTTGCTGAGCTTTAGAACGCTCTGCTTCATGGCTTCAACGGAACCCTGTACGTCGGCCTTGATTATCAGGTTCAGTTCCTTGATATTGCCGGCCTTAATCTCAGAGAACAGGCCGTCAAGCGACAGCCTCTTCTTTGTATCGGCCAGGAGCTTTTCCTTGTTCTGCGCGATATATGCCTCGGCAATTGTCCTAGCTTCCTTCTCGGTCTCGGTGGCAACGAAAATCTCACCGACATCGGGAACGGAGTTAAGGCCAAGTATTTCTACAGGTGTAGAAGGAGTGGCTTCCTCCACCTTTCTACCCTTGTCGTCAATCATGGCGCGTACCTTGCCGTAGGATGAACCTACCGCAACATTGTCACCCACGCGCAGGGTGCCCTTCTGTACCAGTATTGTAGCCACGGGGCCCCTGCCCTTATCCAGCTCCGCCTCAATGACAAGGCCTCTTGCCTTGCGGTTCGGATTGGCCTTCAGTTCTTCAAGCTCTGCCATAAGAAGGATCATTTCCAGGAGCTGATCCAGGCCTTCCTTGGTATGGGCGGATACGGGAACCATAATCGTATCTCCGCCCCAGTCTTCCGCAATCAGGTCGTACTCGGTAAGCTCCTGCTTTACCCTTTCTATATTTGCGCTTGGCTTATCGATCTTGTTTATCGCAACAATTATCTTAACACCGGCAGCCTTGGCGTGGCTGATGGCTTCAACAGTCTGAGGCATGACACCGTCGTCGGCAGCCACTACCAGAATGGCTATATCGGTTGCCTGGGCGCCTCTCATTCTCATTGAAGTAAATGCCTCATGGCCCGGCGTGTCAAGGAACGTTATCTTCTCACCATTTATTTCAACAATATACGCACCGATATGCTGGGTTATGCCGCCCGCTTCCTTTGCGGTGACATTCGTATGCCTGATGGCATCCAGCAGAGAGGTCTTTCCGTGGTCAACATGACCCATGACACATACAACCGGAGGCCGTTTTACCAGGGTTGCCGGGTCATCTTCCTCATCCTTTAAAAGCTCTTCAATCTCGTTTACAACAACCTCTCTCTCACATATGATGTCATATTCCAGCGCTATTTCCTCAGCTTCCTCAAAGCTAATCTCCTGGTTAATGGTATATACCTTGCCTGCAAGGAAAAGCTTCTTTATTAGTGATGCCGCCGGCATCTTCATCTTGTCGGCAAGTTCCTTTATTGTCAATGTTTCAGGAAGGGTGATGACCTTGATTTCCTCTTCCTGTTCGACAACAGGCTTCGGCTTGATGAACTGGCCCTTCCTGGACGCCAGCTTGTTCATTGCAAATTCATCATCGGAATCCTGGAATATTTTGTCTTTGCTGTATTTATCCTTGTTGAGCCTGTCCCTGTTTCTCCTGTCGCTCTTTTCCGGGGCCTTCTGTTCATATGCAGGCTGGTCGTAGCTTTTCTTGTCACCCTTCTGCGCGCCTTTCTTGGCGTGCTTTCCGGCATATGCGGGCTTCTCATCTTCATCCTTCATGAAAGCGTCAAAGTCCTTCGGATGGAACGCGCTTCTTCTGTCCGTCCTTTGGTCAGCTTGCTGCTTCTGATAGAGAGCCTGGCCGCCGTGAGGCCTTTGCCCGGCGAACCTGTCCTGCGGTCCGCCCTGACGTCCTGAAGGCTGACCCGACCTTGCGGTCTGACCGGTACGGTCGCTATGCGCCTGCTGTCTTGACTGTCCATGTGAATCCGGTCTTTGTGAATGAGGCCTCTGCCTCTGTTTCGGCCTTCCCGAACCCTGCGGTCTCTGCCTGGGAGCCGTCTGACCCCTCTGGCCTGACTCGGGTTTGGTTTGGGCCGGTGCCTGACCTCCACCAGCATGATAGCTCTTCATGGTCTGCTGGGACGCGGCTGCCGGTTCAGGTTTCTTTTCCGCCTCTATCTTTACGGCAGCGGGCTCATCCGCCTTCTTTTCATCTGTTTTTTCCTTATCCTTCTTCGCTGAGGAAGCTTCCTCCGCCTTGTGTTCCATAGTTTTTTCCTGTGCTTTCTTTTTGGAAGCTTCTTCAGCCTTCTTCTCAGCCGCCTTCTCCTTTTCCTTTACAGCAGCTTCTTTAGCCTTTTGCTCCGATGCCTTATCGGCAGCAGCTTCTTCCGCCGTCTTTTCCCGGCTCTTCTTAGCCCCGGTATCAGCTTTCTGCTCCTGGGCTTTCTTTGCCGCCGTTTCTTCAGCTTTCTTAGCCCGGGCTTTCTTAGCAGCCTCATCGGTTTTCTGTTCCTGAGGCTTGGCCTGGCTTATGGTTTCGGGCCTGATGCCTTGAGTTCCCCTTCTGCCGGGCACATTTGGCCTTTGGCCTATAGCAGGACGCACCGTTTGCACAGTTTTGGCTGCAGGAGTTTCGGAAGCTTTAACCGTCGCAGGAGCATAGTGCTCAATGACCGTCTTAACCTCATGGTCATTAAGATTGCTGCTGTGAGTCTTCTTGATTCCCATGCTTTTTTCAAGGAAGGTCACTATATCTTTATTCTCGACATTCACCTGATATTGATCACTTAATAACTTCTTCAGTTCAAACACTTTCATTTTCGCCATTCTTTACTTACCTCCGTTAATCTCACTACATCAATCTAAGTTGCTTTACAATTGCGTCCGCCAACCCCTTATCCAAAACCGCCAAAGAAGCCCGAACTTCCTTCCCGAACCAGTGCCCAAGCTCCGATTTAACTCCGAAAAATACGATTGGAACATTGTAATAGGTACACATATCGGTAAAATTTTTCTTTGTGTTGTCCGAAGCATCTTCAGCTACAATCACCAATGCCGCTTTTTTATCCTTCACCGCCTTCTCAGTTTTAAACTCTCCGCTTACTACGTTGTTGGATTTTCTTGCAATACCGATCAAACTATATATTTTTTGCGTTTCCGGACTCAAGTGAAACCAACTCCTTCTCCAAAGTATCCAGCAGCTCCTGCGGTATTTCGACCTTCAATGAGCGCTCCAGTGCTTTGGATTTTCTGGCCTTGCGGAAACACTCCGCACGACAGCAAATATACGCCCCTCTGCCGTTTTTCTTTCCTGTGGCATCAACTACGACTTCTCCCTCGGGAGTGCGCAGTATTCGTATCAATTCCTTCTTAGGCTTTGCTTCACCGCATCCGGTACATACTCTCAACGGTATTTTTTTCGGCATCAATTATCACTTCCTTAATCTCCCATCACCTGGGACTCACTCTTTATATCTATCTTGTATCCTGTTAGCTTGGCCGCCAGCCTTGCGTTCTGTCCTTCCTTGCCGATAGCCAGCGAAAGCTGATAATCCGGAACGATAATCCTTGCGCTCTTTGTTTCTTCATCAACGGTTACGGAAATAACCTTTGCAGGGCTTAACGCGTTCTCAATCAGCTTGGCAGGATCGTCACTCCAATTTATTATATCAATCTTCTCGTCACGAAGTTCATATACAATGGCATTGACTCTTGAGCCGTTAACACCGACGCAGGCGCCTACAGCGTCTACGTTCGGATTGTTGCTCCAAACCGCAATCTTGGTCCTTGAGCCCGCTTCCCTGGCTATGCCCATAATTTCAACGGTGCCGTCCTGAATCTCGGCAACCTCCGCTTCAAAAAGACGCTTGACCAACTCGGGATGGGACCTTGACACAAGAATCCGCGGACCCTTGGGAGTATCCTTAACCTCAAGAACATACAGCTTTATACGGTCCGTCGGGCGGAAAACCTCTCCCTTTACTTGTTCATTTTCGGTAAGAATGGCGTCGACCTTGCCTAAATTAATGCTGATATTGTTTCCAACATAACGCTGAACAATACCGGTTACGATGTCCCTCTCCTTGCTGCTGTACTGCTCATAAAGGACTCTTCTTTCCTCTTCACGGATCTTCTGGACAACAACCTGTTTCGCCTTCTGCGCGGCTATACGGCCGAAGTTCTTGGGTGTAATTTCTATGCGTACTTTATCACCAACATTCACATTGATATCCTTCATTCTGGCCTGCTCAAGGCTGATCTGTGAAATTGGATCGGTCACAACCTCAACGACTTCCTTCAGGGCATAAACATTTACGGCGCCGGTTTCCCTGTCAATATGAACCTTGACATTATCAGCCTTGCCAAAATTGTTCTTGCATGCAGCAACCAAGGAATTCTCGAGCGCCTCGAGCAATACCTCCTTGCTGATGTCCTTTTCTCTCTCAATCTGATTCAATGCTTCAATCAGTTCCTTGTTCGCATCCATCTTATTGTTTCTCCCTTCATATTTTAAAAATCAAAAGTCAGTTTTACCATTGCAATATCTTTTCGTGGTATTTCCATATCACCATGCTCTTTGGTCTCGATTGTCAGAGCATCAGCGTTATATCCCTTAAGAATACCGACCCATTCCTTCTTCTTGTCAATTGGTTTGTACAGCTTAACTTCCACTTCCTGACCGATGCTCTTGTCAAAATGCTTATCCTTTTTAAGCTGCCTGCCGAGTCCCGGTGAGCTTACCTCAAGAATATAGGACTCATCGATAAAATCCTTTTCGTCAAGCAGGTCGCTGAGCCTTCTGCTGACAAGCTCGCAGTCGTCAATCGTAATGCCGCCTTCCTTGTCAATGTAAGCGCGAAGGTACCAGGTACCGGCCTCCTTCACGAACTCCAGGTCATACAGCTCGAAGTTGTTCTCAGCAAGTATCGGTTCAATGAGCTTTTCGGTTTTCTTAACATATTCGTCTTTTCTTGCCATGCCAGCCATACCTCTTTCCAAAGAATAGATCGATAAATAACATCATACATAACAGATGAGTGGACTTGCGCCCACTCATCAATCAGCCTGAACATTATGCACCTTAAATATTATAACAAGCAAGTAAAAATATTGCAAGCAAAATTTCAAAATTACATAATTATTGACCTGTTACCGTTGTAGAATCCACATATGTACTAATTTGACATATATTTAAGCATTTGAATTAAGTACTCGCCTTTAATTAAATCTATTGGAATGCTGATACCTTATCACATGCCAACTTAAGTAACTCATCACCACTTATCAGCTTATCATATCCGTTAGCATAATTCTTTCCTATTTGTCCTATTAAAGGCGCAGATATAATATATCTATCGAGTTCTTTATTATATTGACCAAATTTAGATATTCGTTTCCTCATGCCACTACTTAAGGCTTTTTTTGTTAATGTAAATGACTTAATTGCTAAAGTAAAATATCCAACTAATACATACTCTTTTTTGTATGAAGCAAAAACAAGATGTGTTCTTGCTAATCCTTGTTTAGCAAATTCAATAGCCTTATGATGTAAGAAATACTCTACATCGCGATTCAATGGGCATGAAAAATTGGAGAGAATATTATTTACTCTATTCTCTCCTAACTCTTTTAACATATTATTAAGATTTACTTGGACATAACCTGTCATTTGTTCTCTCCAAATAATCTTTTAATATCATCTCCGGTTACTTCAGCACACGTTCTGCTTAACTGTACATCACTAACCTTTTTTTCTTGTGATTTTTCTAATGCATATATAAATGAACGAGCCAATTTTTTATCTTTTATATCTACATTTTTTAAAATACTCTTTGTTGCCATCTCAATATCCTCCTTAGAACACTAACAACACACATAACTACTATCACAAAAATATATATGCATTACAATCACTTATAATATTATATACTCATAAAATATAAAATAGCAACAATTTTTTCACTGAAATTTCCTTTTTCAAGCTGCTATTCACCGTTCTCATCCGGTCTCAACTGCTTCCTCGCTGCCTCCATCAGCAGGAAAAACGCCTGCCCTTCCGCCGCTATGCCGGGCTTGTCGAACATGGGCATACCGCAAACGTCACGGACGAAACCGTACTGATCGACCTTTTTATGGGCGGCTTCTCTTGCCTTGTCCGCGAATATCACATACCTGCCGTCCAGGTATCCCGCCTTTACGCCTCGATATATGGTATAGGCAAGCATCTGCGCCATATTGGTTTCAATAAAGCTGTTAGGGTCGTCAAGGACGTCAAAGAACAGCCCGTCGTCCCGCTGGAATGTCAGGCATCCGTGAAGAAGGTCCTTAAGGTAATTTATCAGGTAATCCCTTTCTTCCTTATGCTTTTCATCCAGCAGCCCTATTACCCTTGTAATTCCCGCAAGGGCCCAGCCGTTTCCTACACCCCAGAAATCCTTGCGTCCAAAGTCCTTCTTGTTGTCATCCCATATATGAGACAGCAGGCCCATCCGCTCATTATACAGGTACTTCCTAAAGCCCTTAATCTGCTTCATGGCTTCCTCTACATCCCCGTACCTGCACAGGAAAGGCGGAACCATGTAATAAGCGTCAACCCAGACCTGGTGCCTGGACCAGTCGGCGTCGAAGTGATAAAGTATGCCGTCTTCAGTCTTTGGGGCGGTATACTTTATGTAATGATACAGCTTGTCGGCGGCTTCCCTGAAATCCTTTCTTCCGGTATGCCCTGCCGCGGCTATGAGAACCTCACCGATTGCCGCCGGGTCATTTACGGATTCATTCTTCTCCATGACCGAAAGACGTCCGTCCGGCGCGCTCCTTGCCACGGCAGCCTCACACAAACGAATCACGTCATCAGTAACACCTTCAAGCTCATAAATGGCTTGGGCAGCCACACCCTGCTCCCAGGACAACCGCTGTATGCACAGCATTGCGGCCTTGACTTTTTCAATAAGGCCAGTCTGCATATTATCCATCTGAAACCTCCCGTAGATATCCGTTATTATAATTACTCAAAAAACCGGCATTTATTGTTCCTTGTTTAAAATATATTCCCTTATCCATATTATCATAACGGACGCAAACAAGCCTAACACAATACCGATAACAATATTCGCCGCGTGGCTCGGGCTTGTTCTTTTCCCAGGCTCAACAGGCTCGGACACCAGGTAAATGTTTCCCTCGGAAACCCTTACCATATCATCCCCCAGCTCCTTCGTCCCGCCGGATTCATAATATTCCCCGAGCTTTGACCTTATGCCTTTCAATTCTTCAAGGTACTCACCGTACATGGCAATATCCCTGTTTATGGCATTGATCTCTTGTTTGACTTCTATTATATCCATCTCCAACTGCGTATAATTGGGATTGATTATATCGTCGACTATAATAAAATCCGAAGTCCCGTCGGAGGTCAGTATCTCTCCCAGGACATCATCCCCGCTGAAAAATTTCGGCGTATTGCCAAGCAGCTCAACATAGCTGTTAAGCCGGCTTTCCTTGGTTTTGAGCTCCACCTTAAGAGACTGCAGCCTGACGGTATAGTAATTGATATAATGCTTCACCGCGCCCTCAGCCACCATCGCGTCTATGAAATCGATGTAGTTGTCATACAGCACATCCGCAAGCCGCCTGGCGTCCTCGGGATTGCCGGACGCGACGCTTACGGTAAAGCTGTTGTTGTCACTGCTTTTGCTTCCCGAATGGGTAACGGATATTCTTTCTCTTAACCCTTCTATGGTTACAGCCCCGGGGGCATAGCCCATGTCCGCTATGGTTTTCTGCAGTATCCGGCTGGTCGTGATCAGATCCACGTACTCCTCATTGGTGGTTATGGGCAAGGTATACTCGCCGTACTTCGTATAATATTTATCCGGCATGTTTATGGCGATGCCCATCCTTGCATGGTAAACCGGCTCAATTGCAAAATAACTAATAATACCGGCAATAATGCCGGCAGCAACAGTCGTCAGTATAATAAATACCTTATTTTTCCATATGGAAATTAAAATCTCACGCAGGCTGATTTCGTCTTCATGATAATTGCTATGTGAGAATTCCCAGTTGTTAGAATTTACGTCCAAAATATACCTCCTGGTATAATCAGCTTGCAACGCAAGTATAACACAAAATCGACGGCATTACAATGAGCTGTTCCGTTCATATGCTCATGCATATTTCATCAGCATATTCGCTATGAACATTATTAAAGGTATCGTAAGCACGCACAGCAGCGTGGTTATCGCAAATATTTCCGCCGCCAGCACCGAGTTCTTGTCGTACCTGATTGTAAGCAGCGTTCCAATCGTAGTAGTCGGTGTGGATGACAGGATTATGGCAATTGTTTTTATGGTTTCATCTATCGGAAGCCATACATATATGAGCATTATTACAATCGGAATCAGCAGCAGCCTTAGGAAAACGATATAATATATTCTAAGGTTTTTTGTAAGTACCTCCATAATATTGCTCTTTGCGATTGTAGCTCCCGCAATCAGCATGCCGAAGGGCGTATAAATGCTTCCGATGTAGTCAAGCGACCGGTTTATGACATTTGGCAGCTTTATCTGTAATATAAAGAATATCAAGCCAAGAAAAATAGCTATTAACGCCGGGGATTTCAGCCTTGCGGCGACATCCCCAAGCCTGATTTTTTTGTTGCCTGATATCATTATTACACCGTGGGTATACATGAATATGTTGAAGGTCATGACATATGCCGTAACGTAAAATACACCCACATTTCCAAATATGCCGTGTATCAGGGGCATGCCCAAAAGCCCCATGTTCGAATAGCTGCTGGTTAAGCGCTCCACTTCCGCGTCATGATTTATTTCATACGTTACCGTCCTAGTTCCGCCTGTTACAACAACCTTCCTTCTCTTCCTTCTTATAAAGATATAGGATATGGTGATTGCGATTATATGGGTGGTAAAAGCAAGCAGCAGCGATATAAGCAAGCCCTTCAGCAGGCCGGAATCGAATTCCATCTGGAAGGAATTAAAAATCAGGACCGGCTGCATAACTGTCAGCAAAATGTTGGTCAGCTTCTTATTGGTGGCATCATCAATCAAGCCGGCCTTACAGCATATGATACCGACAGTTATAACAATAAATAATGATAGGGTTTGCTCAATTAGTATGCTCAAAGTCGACATTAATATTCTCCACTCTCTATAATCGCAGTAGAAATCGCGTTGCTTAGCATCTCAAATACATACGCGTCCTTCCTTAGATGAACATGAACCGGAATGGCTTTTTCCGTAGCATTCAGGAACACCAGCACAATGCTTCCGTCCGGATTCTTAACGGCAGTCACATCAAGGTCCTTTGTATATTTTGAAAAACCGATTCTTTTTGCGCCTTTCTTGATGTACCTGCTGAAATGCCCGATATAGTCATAAGACAGCTTCACATATAACTCATCCCTGCTGACATCGGCCATTATCGGCGCTTCACAGTAATTCTTCACATGATTAGGGCCTCCCCTGTCGTCCAAAAGTATGTTCCAATCTATAAAGCCCGTCATGCCCGCATTGAGGTTTCCGATTATGTCGTGGGCATACATCTGCGCATTACGAAGCTGGTTGTCACCAAAGCGGCTGTATTCAACGCAGCCTTCTGAGAATATCAGCTGCTTGCCAGGGAAAAGCTCACGGACAATGTTTACCGCCTCAAAATGATCCCCGGTATACCAATGAAACGCAATACCGTCGATCATCTTGTCGGTATCATTATCAATAACCGCGCACGCCCTGTTGACCAGCCTCTCTTTATTATGATCCCAGATATTAATCTTTACATTGGATAAACCTTGTTCTACAAGTGTAGGATAAAGATGATCCCGCAGGAAAGTCTTCTCCTCTTCTGCCGAAAACAAACAAGAATCCCATACCTGTGTCGCCATTGGCTCATTCTGTATCGTTATACGGGATACATTAAGGCCCCGTTTTTCATACTCCTTGATATAACGGGCGATGTATTTCGCCCAGAGGCTGTAATACTTCGGCTTAAGCTGCCCCCCGTTTTTCCTGTCCCGGTTCGTCTTCATGAACGCCGGTGGCGACCATGGGGACAACATAATGTCAATGGGCTCTCCCATGGTTTCCTGGGCTGCTTTTATCATCGGTATGATATATCTGTCATCCCTTTCAAGGGAAAATGACTCAAGCTCCGGATCCTCCGGATTGCTCATGGCCTCATACATATCAAGCGAAAAATCACAGCTGTCGATATGAGTACGGGTCATGCTGTAACGGTTGCCCCTCTTGCTGAAGTAAAGATCCAATACCTTTTTCCTGTTTTCTTCGCCAAGCCTTGAAAACACATATCCGGCAGCTTCCGTTATGGCGCCGCCAAAACCCATGATTGTCTGATACTCAAACTGCGGATAGACATTTACCACATAATTCTCTCCGCGGCTTTCCGGCCTGATTACATTAAGGATGAGATCCTTCTTGCCGTTCATATACCTGGTTGTTATAAGCTTCAAAATACCATCTCCATTCATCCTATGCATATCAAAAATAGATAGGTTAAGCCCGTATAGTATATAAACTTAACCTATCCTTTATAATAATATTCATTTATATATTCTCTGCCGCTTCCCGGGGTTTAAACCAGTATTCTTTTATAAGTACAACAACCACCGCCATCATGCCTCCAAGCAATGCGCCTATTACAGCATTCCTGGCATTATGCGGGCTTGTCTTGCGGCTTGGCTCAATCGGCTCGGAGGGAAGATATATATTGGTATCCGTAGGGCTTACCAGTTCGGCAAGTATCGGGCTTAAGTCCCCGGTTTCCCTGCAGCTGTCCAACAACTCCTTTAGCTCATTCAGTTCCGCCAATTGCTCGTTATACAAGCTTATACTGTTTTCTATATTGTTTATGTTCTGCTTGTTCTCAATAATATCATTCTCTATTTTGGTATAGTTGGGGTTTATAATCCTGTCAAAAATCAGATAGTCACTGATATTATCGCTTTCGTTAAGTTCCTGTATGGCTTCCTTCTGACTGATTGTCTGGGGTGTGGCGGCAAGAAGCTCTTCATTTTTAGCCAGGATTTCCTTCGCTGACGCCAATGACACCTCACCGGCCTGCAGTGCCACGCTGAGCTTGTTGATATAATAATTCAAAGCCCCTTCAATAATTAATGCGTCCAAAAAATCAATAAAATTATTATAAAGGGTTTTCGCAAGCTTCTTCGCTTCGGCAGGATTATCTGCGGCTACATTTACGAAGAAGGTATTCTGTGATCCGTTTGTCTTGGTATCGGATGCTTCAATTTGAATTCTTTCGCGGATGGTCTCTATGGCAATATTCTCATCATATCCCATATCCTCTATGGTCTTACGAATTACATCGTTGCTTGTTATAAGATCAATATACTGTTCGTTTGTTGTTATGGGCAATGCATAATTTCCATATTTTGTCGTGTATGATTCGGGCATGTTTATGATGATTCTCAGCCTTGAATGATATACCGGAGTTATGAATAGCGCGCTTGCCAGTCCGGTAAGTATGGCAGCTATCAAGATAATACAGACGATTACCACTTTCTTTTTCCATAGAACCATGAACAACTCACGCAGATCGATCTCATCCTCAACCATGTGTCCGCTTTGGTGTTTTTCATCCATTGTACAATTATCCTCCTAGAATCTCTTCACGTGAATAATCATACTAATAGTATACTAATGTAAAGCCGAATAATCAACAAAAATATTCACTCTTTCTTATGCTTCGACAGTCCTATGAAGAAAAACACTACCAGTATTCCAAGCAATCCGCCCAAGCTATCTATGAGCACATCACCGGCTTGTCCGCTTCTTCCGGGGACATAAAGCTGATGGATCTCATCTGAGACCGCGTATAGAACGCATATCCCAAGCGAAATGAAAAAAGTTATTGCTTTGGGCATCTTATAATTATTCAGCGCAATGGCAGCCAATATTCCAAGAATGAAATACTCGGAAAAATGGGCGCATTTTCTTATGATATGCTCTAAAATCCCGGAATCCACCCTGATAAAGCGGGCTATTATTTCCGTCAAACCGAAACTAAGCCTGCCGGAATCCTCAGCAGGCTGATGTGACAGGATAAATATAACAATCATCCATAAAAGTACAAATATCCATGAAAGTATCTTTCTTTTCATATTCAGTCTCTCTGGTATAAATCTCTTGTATATACTTTATCCAGAACATCCCGCAAGTCATCGGACATCCGGTTGGCGATAATAATATCACTGAGCTTCTTAAACTCATCCA